>JALONI010000034.1 GCA_025455015.1 Cyclobacteriaceae bacterium
TGCGCAGCATCCCCCTCCTCCGGTCCAATACCCAAGATAAAGTTGCCGGAGGCCAGGTACTCAAAAAACTTGCCGGGCAGGTTTCCGGGCGCGATGCTCGTGTGAGCCAACACCAGCAATTGCACATCCGTGGTGCCATAGCGCTGGAGCACTTCGCGGTGCGGCAGGTGCGGCACAAACGCCACCAACGTGCGCAATACGTCATGGCGCATCACGCGTTCTTGAAACCGACTATTGACATTGCCAATAAACTCAACCAACACGCTTTCTCGAAATGCTTCGTTGGCGAGGGCCAACTGTCGGCAGGCCTCCAGGATCGGCCACGGGTCGCGTAGTTCGTCCACCACCCCGATGTGCCGCAACGTAAACCTGTCTGTGCGCTGGTGGACGATGGAGTCAAAATCGTCTGTGTCAAATCCATTGGTTATCAACCGCACCGGCCTTCCCCCCAAGGCTTCCAACCTTTTTTGGTGGTACGGGGCAATCGTGATGACCTCATCGGCTTTTTGCAACACTTCGCGCTCCAACCGCTGATGTCTCTTCCGCGCCCAGCGAGTCAGTGAGAAGGTGTCCAGCAAATCCCATTCGCTCCAAGGATCTCGGAAATCGGCAAGCCAACGCAGCGAAGGGTTCTTCTGTTTTAACTTCAGGCCAATCAGATGCATGCTGTGCGGAGGGCCGGTGGTGATCACGTGGGTGATGGCGTTGCTCTTCAAAAAGTCATGCAGAAAAATGACGGACGGTTTGATCCAAAAAATGCGGGCATCGGGGATGAACAGGTTGCCGCGCACAAAGGCCGCAACCCGGCCCAACCACGAGCGCTTGCCACTCGCTACATAATCGGCCGAGCGAATGGTCTTGCCTCCGCCCCACCGCTGCAGGGATTGAAACAATCCATAGGGCTCCCAAATGGGGAGCTTGATCACTTCGGCTTCGGGCGGCACATCGGCCAGCAGCGATTCATCCCGCGTATCGAGGCTTGGGTTCTCCGGGGTGAACACAAAAGGCTGATAGCCAAACTGCGGTAAATACTTCACGAACTTCAGCCACCGTTGCACGCCACTGGTGCCAAAAGGTGGCCAATAGTAAGTTACGATCAATACTTTTGCAGGCACGTTTTCTTCCACGGGTCGTTCCAAATCGCGGCAAAGTTAGCCTTTCCGCGCAGAGTGCGGGAGGGCGTACTTCAAATTGACGCGGCTCCGTTACCTCACCCCGGCTTGGCGCTTGCAAAAGCGACACTCTCTGCCCCTCTCCATTGGAAAACGGAACGAGACGCACCGAAAAACTATACTGCTTGAAAGGGGTCAGGCTAAGCGTGTCAATTTGAGATATGCCCGTCCGCGAACTGCCTCTCCACCCAAGCGATAATCGCGGAGATTTCGCCCGGGTGAAACCATTTTATGCCTGTGTCACGCCTAAACCACGTGAGTTGCCGCTTGGCATACTGGCGGGTGTGCTGTTTTATTTTCGCAGCTACTTCCATTCGCGTGCTTGTGCCATCAAAAAAATCAAACCATTCTTGATACCCCACCGTCTGGAGGGCATTTCGCTCGCGAAAGGGAAAGACGGCCCGTGCTTCGTGCTCCAATCCCTGTTCGATCATGGCTTCCACGCGGGCATCGATGCGGGCATACAACTCGGGCCTTGGCAGATCGAGGCCGATCTTCAACACGGGATAGGGAAGTTTGTCTCCTTTCCCCGCGCGCAACTGCGACATCCGCTGGCCCGTTCCCAGCACCAACTCCAGTGCACGCATCAAGCGTTGCGGATTTTGCGTGTCCACCACGGCAAAGTATTCCGGGTCGTGGATTTTTACTTCATCCTGCAACCAAGACAGCCCCCGTTTTTGATACTGATGGGCGATGTCCCCGCGCACTTCGGGCGGCACGTCTGGCATGGCGTCCAATCCTTCTACCAATGCTTGTAAATACATTCCGGAGCCGCCACACACGATCAAGGTTGAATACCGCACAGCCAAGTCCGCAATGCGCTGGCGGGCCTCGCGCGAAAAGTCGGCAGCCGAAAAAGGGTGTTCAACACTTCGGTCGGCAATAAAATGATGAGGTATGCGCTGCAACTCCTCGGCTGAAGGCTGGGCAGTACCGATGGGCAGTTCGCGAAACACCTGCCGTGAGTCGGCCGAGACGATTTCGGTTTGAAAATGCTGCGCCAAGGCTAAGGCCAAAGCCGTTTTCCCTGCGGCCGTTGGGCCCATCACGAGTATAAGACGTACATCTGCCACCGTCAACAAAAGTAACGGGTACTGACGATATCGCATGACGATAGACCAAAAACTCAATATGTCCCGGTTTTTCGTGCCCTCATGCGGTAGCTATTCCACCAAGTTTCGCAAAGAAGCACAGAGACGCTCAAAGCCGTTCGCTCATCTTTTGCGTTTTAGTTTTAGTCGATGATTGAACTCATTTCAAAGGCGACTCATGGTTGAACCGGCAATTTCGGTCTTTGCGTAACTCCGCCCTCTTTGTGCCCTTTGTGTAGTGACTGCTTGAGCAAGTCTAAAAGAGCCAACGAAATCCCAGTGACTCCCAAAGATTAACCCCACTTTCCCTGCCGTGGGTTTTTGTTTTATCTTGCGGTAAAATTCGCCACTACGAATGATCAAATACACGCCTGCATTCCTCACCAAGTTGGAAGACCTGGTGGCCGAATCGGATTACATCCTCCGCTACGAAAAAGGCAACTTCAAGTCGGGCTATTGCCTGCTGAAGGAGCAGAAGATCATGATAATCAACAAGTTCTTCACCACCGAGGGGAAGATCAACGCCTTGTTGGATATTTTGCGGGGCCTGGTGCTGGATACCACACGGTTTTCGGAGAAGAGCCTGAAACTCTACGAAGAGTTGAACGCAGTCGAAAAAGTCGGATAGCCTTTTTTGCCTTTGCCCTCCCTGACGGTCACATTTCTAGGCACGGGCACTTCGCAGGGCGTTCCCGTCATTGCCTGTACCTGCGAGGTGTGCCGCTCGCTGGACTTTCGCGACAAACGACTCCGCACCTCCATCCACATGCAGGCCGCAGCGGTAAGCCTGGTGGTTGACACGGGGCCCGACTTCCGCCAGCAGATGCTGCGCGAAGGCATCGACCGCCTCGATGCCGTGCTGTTTACACACAGCCACAAAGACCACACCGCAGGCCTTGACGATGTTCGGGCCTACAACTTCAAACAGCAGATGGACATGCCGGTGTACGGGGCCGCTCCGCTACTCAGCCAGTTGAAAAAAGAGTACTACTATGCTTTTGAGCCCAAAAAATATCCGGGCATACCGCAACTGGCACTCCACGAAATCAACGAAGACCCGTTTGTCGTGCGGGGGCTCGCCATCCAACCCCTGCCGGTGATGCACCTGCACATGCCCGTGCTTGGCTTCCGCCTCGGCAACTTCAGTTACATCACCGATGCCAACCAGATACCCGATGACACGTTGCACCGCTTGAAAGGCACCGAGGTGCTGGTGTTGAATGCCTTGCAACGCGAAAAGCACCTTTCGCACTTCAATCTGGAAGAAGCCATCGACATGGCGAAAACGATCAACGCACCCCGCACCTACTTTACACACATCAGCCACAAGCTGGGCACCCACCGCGAGGTGTCGCGCCAGCTGCCCGCGGGCATCCAACTGGCGTATGACGGCCTGCGGATTGCGCTGTAAGGTTTATTGCGATTGTGGCCTAACTTTGTCTCGCCAACGATCCGACTAGCCACCCGAATTTCCTTACCAACGCACCGTGTATCACACCTTCTTTTTTGTGCGGCAGCTCAGCCGGGAACTAACCCCGCGATTGGAAGGGCACCGGCTCGTTTCCTGCTTCACCCAAAACAAAGACGAACTGGTGCTGGAATTCAACAACCCCGCGCGCGGCTCGTTCTTCATCAAGGCCAACCTCGAAGCGTCCGTCAGTGCCCTCTCCTTCCCCGATGCCTTTGCGCGCGCCCGAAAAAACAGTACCGATTTATTTTCTGCCGCGCTGCTCGCACAGGTGGTGGGCGTACGGTCATTTGACAATGAACGAAGCTTCGCAATCGACCTGAGCAATGAAACGAGCCTGCTCTTCAAACTGCATGGCAGCCGGTCAAACATCATCTTGCTGGAGGGCGAAAAACCATCGGCCTTGTTTCGAAACAACCTGATGGCCGATTGGGAGTTAGCCCCGGCCAACCTGCATCGGTCGTTCGCCCTTACCGAATCCGGTTTCCTGGCCAACCGGCACCAACTTCAGGCATGGCTGTTTACGTTTGATCGTTGGATCTGGCGGGCCTTGGAAATGAACAACTTCCACGCAATGCCCGCCTCCGAGCAGTGGGCCTTGTTGTCAAAAACCTATCAGCAACTGCTGGCCCCCTCAGACTACCGCGTCAGTCTGGTGGATGGAAAGGTAGTGTTGAGCTTGCTTCCTCTTTCGTTTCCGGACGAGCGTGTTTTCGATCATGCGCTTGCGGCCGCCAATGCGTTTGTCTCGATGATCGGGCACAAGCAGGTTTTTCTGCAACAAAAGGAGGCAGCCCGCCACGCCATCCGGTCGCGCATCCGGCAGGTGGACGCATATTTGCAAAAAAGCCAAAACCGACTGGACGAACTGCTGGCCGACCGACATTATCAGCAATGGGCCGATTTGATCATGGCCCACTTGCACAGCATCCCGGAGGGGGCGCACATCGTTAGCCTCGCCAACTTCTATGATGACAACCGGCCGGTGGACATCAGGCTCAAGCCCGAATTGTCGCCTCAAAAAAATGCTGAGGTGCTGTATCGGAAAGCTAAAAACCAGGCGATTGAGAAAAGTAAGCTGGCCGAGCGGATGGCCGCCAAAGCCCGCGAGCGCGAAACGCTGGCGCAACAACTAGCCGCCATCGAGGCCGCGGCCGACCTGAAAAACCTGCGCCAGCAGGCACCGCTCGTTTCAACCCAACAACAAGCCGAGCCGCCCCTTCCCTACCATGCATTTGAATGCCAGGGATTCAAAATTTGGGTGGGCAAAAATGCCGACCACAACGACACGCTGACATTTCAGTGGGGGTACAAAGAAGACCTGTGGCTGCATGCCAAAGACGTGCCTGGCTCGCATGTGTTAATCAAACATCAGGCAAACAAGCCATTCCCCAAGCCGGTGATTGAGCGCGCGGCCGAATTGGCGGCCTACAACTCCAAGCGAAAAACAGATACGCTCTGCCCCGTCATCGTCACTCCCCGCAAGTACGTGCGCAAGCGCAAAGGCGACCCGCCCGGAGCGGTAGTCGTGGAAAAAGAAACGGTGATATTGGTGGAACCCAAGTTGTGAGGGTATAAAGTTCGGTGTTTAAAGTTTAAAGTTCAAGGTGCAATGTGCAAGATAACTCAAGCACTCAACTTTGAACTTTAAACCTTTAAACGTTGAACCTCAAACCTCTCATCTCACCACATGCACTTTAATCATATTGGAGCGGCCGCGCTCCTGAATGGGCATGCTGGCCAAAATGATAAACGTATCGCCCGTTTGCACGTGGCCATCGCGCTTCAAAATCGCTTCCACATCGGCTATCGTCTCATCCGTGCTGGAGGCCTTGTCGTAATGGTAGGCCTTGGTGGCCCATACCAGGTTCATCGTGTTGAGGATGGCATCGTTGCTGGTGAAGGCGAAGATGTTGGCGTTGGGTCGGTGCGAAGCGGCCTTGTAGGCGGCATAGCCCAGTTGCGTCATGCCCACAATGGCTTTGGCTTGTATGTCTTTGGCCAGTTTGCAGGCCGTCAAGATCAAACTGTCATTGAAATAGTTGGGCGAGTCGGGCGAGATTTCGCGGAACTTGTAAAAAATATCGGCCTGTTTCTCTACTGACCCAATGGTGCGTACCATGCTTCGGATCACCTCCAGCGGGTACTTGCCGGCTGCGGTTTCGGCTGAGAGCATCAGCGCATCGGCCCCGTCCATCACGGCATTGGCCACATCGTTGGTTTCGGCCCGGGTGGGGCGCGGGTTCTCGATCATGCTCTCCATCATCTGCGTGGCCACGATGACCGGCTTGGCCGCCTGATTGCATTTGGCCACTAACATCTTCTGCACCATGGGCACCTCTTCCATCCATATCTCCACACCCAGGTCGCCACGGGCCACCATCACCGCATCGGTGGCGGCAATAATCGAGTCAATATTTTCCAACGCTTCGGGCTTTTCAATTTTGGCCACGATGCGCGTATTCGATTTATATTCGTTAATGATGTTTCTCAGAAACTCGATGTCTTTGGCTTTGCGCACAAAGGAAAGCGCCACCCAATCCACTTGGTGCTTTAACCCAAACAGCAAATCTTCGTGGTCTTTTTCTGTCAGCGAAGGTGCCGATACTTTCGTAAACGGCAAGTTGATTCCCTTGCGCGACTTCAAGGGCCCTCCGTAGACGACCGTACAGATCACATCAATGTCGCGTACTTCTTTTACTTTTAACTCAATTTTTCCGTCATCGATCAGCACCATGTCTCCCACCTTCACGTCTTTGGGTAGTCCTTCGTACGAGGTGGACACCAACTCCTGATTGCCCAACACTTCCCGGGTGGTGATGGTCAGTTCCTGGCCGCGCACGATTTCAACGCCCGGCTGCATCTCGTTGATGCGAATCTTGGGGCCTTGTAAATCTTGCAGCAAGGCTACGCGGGTACCCATCTCACGGTTGATTTCACGCACGTGTTCAATCACCTTGAGGTGATCTGCATGGCTGCCGTGCGAGAAGTTGAGGCGGAACACATCCACGCCTTCTTTGACGAGTGCCCGCAACATTTCTTTGGCGTTGGATGCGGGCCCAACGGTGGCCACAATTTTGGTTTTGTTGTACGTGATTTTTTCCATGGAAACGATTAAAGCAAAAATTAAAAAATAAAGACGTCCTTCGTTTTTAAAGCGTCCAAAGGTATAAAAGCAGCCAATTCGATGGAAGGAATATTGCGCAAGACTTCCTGCAAACGATTGTCCTGTGGTTTATCGTTTGTTTGGCAGTACAAGATGTAGTCATAGTGCGCAAACTCGGGCACCAGTACGGCTTTGGCGGTATCGCCTTCGGTGGGCTTGTTTCGGAAAAGCCGGAAAGCGCCCACGCCACTGTCGTAGGCATAGTGCCCGAATCGGTGGTGGTCGCCACTTTTGGTTTGAACGGCCAGATCGTCCTGTCGGGTGAGGCGCCAGCCCATAGCCCCGTTCAATTCCCACGCCAACCGGTAGCCTTTGGCCGAGGTGCGCAACCCAATCAATTCAAAATCATAGGAATAGTCTATTTCGAGCTTGTTTTTCTTTGTTCGGGCCATGGCGGGGGGCGGCTGGGTTTCGCAAAAGTTTGCCAATATTGCTCCAAATCTCTTTCTTTGCACTGATTTTTGAATACCCTAAACATTAAAAACATGTCTGAAATCGCACAAAAAGTAAAACAGATCATCATCGACAAGTTGGGCGTAGAGGAGTCGGAAGTTACCCCCGAGGCAAGCTTTACGAACGACCTTGGTGCCGACTCATTGGATACGGTTGAGTTGATCATGGAGTTTGAGAAGGAATTTAACATCTCCATCCCAGACGATCAGGCGGAAAACATCGCCACGGTAGGTCAGGCGATTTCCTACTTGGAGGAGAACGTTAAGAAATAAGCGATTTTCCCCATCCCTTTTATCTGATCACATGAGTTTCAAACGAGTAGTCATTACGGGACTTGGCGCATTAACCCCCATCGGAAACACGCTTTCGGCCTACTGGCAGGGACTGAAAAATGGCACCAGCGGTGCCGCGCCCATCACCAAATTTGACACGACTCTGTTTAAAACCAAGTTTGCCTGCGAAGTGAAAAACTTCGACCCGGGGCAATTCATGGATCGGAAAGAAGCGCGCAAACTGGATCCGTTTACCCAGTATGCCATGGTGGTGGCAGACGAAGCCATAAAACATTCCAACCTTCCGCTATCTGACATCAACCCCGACCGCGTGGGCGTCATCTGGGGTTCAGGTATCGGAGGGTTGCTTACTTTTCAGGAAGAGGTGCGGTCCTTTGCCGCGGGCGATGGCACCCCGCGTTTCAACCCCTTCTTTATCCCTAAAATGATCCCCGATCTGAGCGCGGGTCATATTTCCATCAAGTATGGATTTCGAGGGCCCAATTTTGTTACGGTTTCTGCGTGTGCCTCTTCCACCAACGCGCTGTACGATGCTTTCACGTATTTACGCTTGGGCAAGGCAGACGTGATCGTTTCCGGAGGGTCGGAAGCTGCCGTGTGCATAGCCGGGGTGGGTGGTTTCAACGCCATGAAGGCCCTGTCCGAACGCAACGACTCGCCCGAGACAGCATCGCGCCCCTACGACAAAGGGCGTGACGGATTTGTGCTGGGCGAAGGAGCCGGGGCACTGATTTTGGAAGAATACGAGCACGCCAAAAAACGCGGGGCTACCATTTATGCTGAAGTGCTGGGTGGCGGCATGTCGGCCGATGCCTATCACATCACCGCGCCCCATCCCGAAGGCGCGGGCATCATCAAAGTGATGGAGTATGCACTGGAAGATGCGGGCATCCGCCCCGAGCAAGTCGACTACATCAACACACACGGAACCTCTACCCCCCTGGGCGACATTGGCGAAATACGCGCCATCCAAAAAGTGTTTGGCGATCATGCCTATAAGATGAATATCAGCTCCACCAAGTCGATGACGGGACATTTGTTGGGTGCTGCAGGAGCCATTGAAGCGCTGGCTTGCGTACTGGCCCTGAACGAGGGCATTGTGCCGCCCACCATTAACCACTTCGAAGACGACCCCGATCTGGACCCCAAACTCAACCTGACGTTTAACAAGGCACAGCAGCGCTCCGTAAACATTGCACTCAGCAACACGTTTGGTTTTGGCGGTCACAACGCATCCATCGTGCTGAAAAAAGTGGACTAACACCGTACACGCGTGTGGCCGTTACTCAAGCGAACTCAGTCGTCCGATAAAAAAAAGAAAGACACCCTTGTCGTAGCCATCAAGACCATTGCAGGGTTTACCCCCTCCAACCTGGCCTTGTACGAACTGGCCACCCTGCACAGCAGCCGGGCCAAAGAAAACAACGGCTTTCGCGAAAGCAACGAACGGCTCGAATACCTGGGCGATGCCATCCTGGGCGCGGCCGTAGCCGACTACCTGTTCAAAAAATACCCCTTCAAAGACGAGGGCTTTCTCACCGAGATACGGTCGCGCATCGTTAACCGCGAATCGCTCAACCTCCTGGCGCGCAAAATCGGCATCAATAAGATTGTACAGTTCGATCATAAGAACACCCAACTGGCCCAAGTGATCCTGGGCAACACGTTGGAGGCCCTCATCGGGGCGGTGTATCTCGACAAAGGCTACCTGCGCACCAAGAAATTTGTCATCGATAAACTGATCCAGCCACATTTCGATCTGGAAACCGTCATCCAGTCCAACTCCAATCACAAAAGCCGGCTCATTGAGTGGTCCCAGCGCGAGGGAAAAGAGCTTTCATTTGTCGTGGAGACCATCAAAAGCAGCCGTCAGGGAAAAGAATTCTCGGCCCAAGTCATCATTGACGGGCAACCCTTTGGCCTCGGTTATGGTTTTACCAAGAAGAAAGCCGAGCAAGACGCTTCGCTGAAAACGTGTAGCTTGTTGAAAATATGAGGGTAAAACTGGCGGGGGCCACGGTCAACCAAACACCCATCGACTGGAAAGGCAATACGGCAAACATCCTTGCGTCAATGGCTGAAGCCAGGCGACAAGGCGCGCGGCTGCTGTGCTTTCCGGAGCTATGCGTGACGGGCTATGGATGCGAAGACTTGTTTCTGAGCGACTGGGTAGCCGAAGAAGCGTGGCGGCAAACCAAAATTATTGCGGCACAGTGTGCGAACATGACCGTAGTGGTGGGGCTGCCCGTCAGGTGGGATGGCGTCACCTACAACGGAGCATGCGTGATCAGTAACTGCGTGGTGCAGGGCATTACACTTAAACAAAACCTGGCCCGCGATGGCGTGCACTACGAGCCCCGTTGGTTTGACGCCTGGCCGGCCCATGAAACGAAGACCCTTTCTTACCACGGAGAAGACGTGCGCGTGGGCGACCTGACCTATCACGTAGAAGGAATACACGTTGGCTTTGAGATATGCGAAGATGCCTGGCGAAAAGAAAAACGACCGGGCTATCGATTGAAAAGCCGGGGCGTGCAGTTGATCCTCAACCCCAGCGCGAGCCACTTTGCCATGGGCAAGAGCGAACTGCGCCAGCAGCAGGTGGTGATGGATGGCTCGCGGCTATTCGAATGTGCTTACCTTTTTGTCAACCTCCTCGGCAACGAAGCCGGCCGCATGGTGTATGATGGCGACATCATCTTTGGGCAGCGAGGCCGGATGTTGAAAATCAACCATCGCCTGTCGCTGCAACCCTGGAATGTGCTGAGTAGCGAGGTGGATTTTAGTGACCACTCACGCTCCGAAACCGCTCCCATCACCGATGGCAAAACGGCCAATGAGGAACTCGCCCGCGCGGCCTCGCTCGCCTTGTTTGACTACTTGCGCAAGAGCAAAGCCAAGGGTTTTGTGTTGAGTTTGAGCGGGGGGGCCGACTCGTCCATGTGTGCCGTGCTGGTAGCCGAAATGATTCGCAGGGCCAGCCGCGAACTCGGCTGGGCGCGGTTTAATGAATTGACCGGTTTACCCCCCGCCACTGATAACGTTACCACCGCCACCGCGTTGCTGTTGACGTGCGCCTACCAAGGAACCAAAAATTCATCGGCAGCCACATTTCAGTCGGCCCAGGAACTGGCCTCGAGTTTGGGGGCCGCGTTTCACCATTGGACCATTGACGAGCCCATCTCCTATTACACGCAGCAAATCGAGCGGGCCATCGGCCGGCCACTTTCGTGGGAAGCGGACGACATCGCCCTGCAAAACATCCAGGCACGTGGCCGCTCCCCCGTTATTTGGCTGTTGGCCAACATCCAACGCGCGGTGCTGCTCACCACCTCCAACCGCAGCGAAGGCGATGTGGGCTATGCCACCATGGATGGCGACACCAGCGGCAGTCTGGCCCCCATTGCCGGGCTGGATAAACCCTTCATCCTACAGTGGCTGCGGTATGCGCAGCACGCGTTGGGCTACCATGGCCTGGCACACGTAAACAACCTGACGCCCACGGCCGAACTGCGCCCCCACGAGCGCGCCCAAACGGATGAAAAAGACCTGATGCCCTACGCCATTTTGGTAGCCATTGAAAAGTTGGCCATCCGCGATCGGCAACCGCCACACAAAGTCTTTGAACAACTGGCCCACCAATATGACCGCGCGGAACTCAAAACGCATGTGATCAAGTTCTTCCGGTTGTGGGCCGCCAACCAATGGAAGCGGGAACGGCTGGCGCCCTCCTTCCATTTCGATGACCTGAACGTAGACCCGCGCAGTTGGTGCCGCTTCCCCATCCTTTCGGGCAGCTTTGAGCAGGAGTTGGCGGCCCTGGCAGCCTCGTGATGCTGGCTTTTTTGTTACCGGTTGGGCGGGCAGTGGTGGGTGTTATGGCAGCATTACCCTTGCATTTTCTCACTACCGCGCCACTTGCCGCGCGGTATTTTGCTGGTATATTTGCTGATTAGTCAAAAACCATTGATCGTTTTTTCATGTTCGCTTACCTGATTTGGAATGGCAGCCCCGAAATCGTTGAGTTGGGTCCGTTTTCGCTGCGTTGGTATGGTCTCCTCTTTGCGTTAGGTTTTTTGATCAGCCAGCAGATACTCTATTACATCTACCGCACCGAAGGAAAACCGGAGAAAGACGTGGACACGCTGACCCTGTACATGGTCATCGCCACCATCCTGGGTGCGCGTTTAGGACACGTGATTTTTTATCAGCCCGAAATGCTCCTGGAAGACCCGTTGGGCGTATTTCTTCCCTTTGAATTTTCGCCTTTTCGTTTTACAGGGTTTACGGGCATCGCCAGCCACGGAGGTGCCATCGGTATTCTGCTCGCCCTCTGGATTTATTCCCGGTACTCCATTTTGTTTTCGCAAGAGACCGAAGTAGGTGGAGCGAAAAAGACGAAAAGGGGATTGTTTATCACGCGCAGAAACAAAGAGGGCCAAAGCTATCTGCAAGTGTTGGATCGCATCGTGATTCTGGTGGCGCTCACGGGCGCCCTGATACGAACGGGCAACTACTTCAATTCTGAAATCATCGGCAAGCCCTACAACGGCCCCACCAGCGTGGTCTTTATGGGACCGGTTACCGAGGCCATCAAAGCCGAAGGGGGCGACAAAAATCCCTTGGAGCACATCGAATACAAACCCAATCGGGAACTGCCGGCCGGGCAGCAGGGCCGCGTGCCCATCGACATGTATTTGCTGTTTAAACCAGGCGTTACCGAAAGCGATGCGCGCGTGTTCATCTACCGCACCGTGCAAGGATACCTCAACCGGTTTAATGAATTTGTCGAAGAGCCCGCAGGCAACATTCTCCGTTTCAATCTTGTCACCGAACCTTCCGGTAGCGTGGCTACAAAGGTGACCACGTTTGGCATCGCCCGCCATCCGGCCCAACTCTACGAAGCGGTTTCGTGTGTCGTCCTCTTTCTGGTACTTCTGGGCATCTGGTACCGGTACAAAGCAAATCTGCCGGAGGGCCGCATCTTTGGCATCTTCATGATCGTGCTGTGGTCGCTGCGCTTTGCCTATGAGTTCCTGAAAGAAAATCAGGTCGACTTTGAAAACGAACTGCCCCTCAACATGGGCCAAATTTTGAGCATCCCCTTGGTGCTGGTAGGCGTGGTTGTACTCATCCGCTCCTTTCGCCAAAAGACAGCCGCGCCCGTAAACCAGGGCGAAGTGACCCGTGTCTAAAACACACCGCTACCTGAGTATGGAATGCTGGCCGTCATCGTAAGCTTTTTCTGCTTTCTCCCGCCACAAGACACCGTGCCGCTGGACACCGTGCCCGCCAACCGGCTACTGACCATCAACCGGGTGTTAATCATCGGCAACAAGATCACCCGCAACTCCATCATCTCGCGTGAGCTTTCGCTCAAGCCGGGCGATACCATTAGCAGCGAGCGCATCGAACGCGTGCTGGTGCAGGACAAAAACAAAATCTACAACCTGCGCCTGTTCAATACCGTAATGGTGCGATGGATTGACCTGGGCACCCGGGAGGCGGATATCCTGGTCGATGTAAGCGAGCGCTGGTATACCTTTCCCGTGCCCGTATTTGACATAGCCGACCGCAACTTTAATGAGTGGATTCAGAATTTTGGTGGCGATTTTAGCCGCGTAAACTACGGCTTGCGTTTGTATCAATACAACTTTCGCGGGCGCAACGAAACCGTGCGCTTCACCGCTCAGTTTGGGTTTGTCAGGCGATTTGAGTTGAGTTATCGCCTGCCCTACATCGACCGCCAACAAAAACACGGTCTCATCTTCGATTTTGAGTACGTGGAACCAAAAAATATCGCCTATGCCACCCAAGATCACAAACTTGTTTTTTTGCGGGCTGCGGAAACCCTGCGTACCAGCGTGGGCGCAGGCATTACCTACACGTTTCGGAAATCGTTTTACCAGACGCACCTACTTTCGGCACAGTTTCGAAACAGCCACATCAGCGACACGGTGGCTTCGCTGAACCCCAATTTCTACGGCAACGGCCGGCAGCAGCAACGCTTTGGCTCCTTAACGTATTCCTTCAATGCCGACCACCGCGATGTGATTGCCTATCCATTAAACGGCTATCAAGTGACGGCCACCGTGGAAAAAGTAGGCCTTGGTCTCGGTGATGACGTGGATCAGTGGAGCATGACGGCCACGTATGCACATCACAAAGAAGTGGCCAAGGGCTGGTATTTCTCCAACTTCACTTCGCTCTACCGCATGTTTCCCGAGCGTCAACCCTATGCCCAGTTTTTTGGACTGGGATATAAACGTCAGTTTGTACGGGGTTACGAAGTGTACGTGGTAGAAGGGCCTTTTTACGCGCTCAATAAAACCACGTTGAAGAAACGGATTTTTGCGCGGCAATGGAACATGGAAGGCATGCGAATCGAACAATTTCGCCACTTGCCCATCTCCATCTACGCTAAAATTTATGCCGACATGGGCTATGTGGAAAACAACCCCGATTACCGAGAACAAAACGTGAACACACGCCTGTCCAACCGATGGTTGGGTGGCCTGGGTGCCGGGCTGGACATCGTGACGTTTTACGATTTCGTGACGCGTTTTGAGTACAGCCTCACGCGCGAAGGCACCGCGGGCTTCTTTTTTCACGTACGCAAAGAATTCTGATTCATCATCGCCACAGCCTACCGGGGAGCTGGCCATTTTGATTTTCCTTTCGCGAGGGCTATCTTCGGTGTATGCTCCGATGGATGGTACTTGCGTGGGTACTGAGCGGCTCGGCTTATGCCCAAAGCGTGAGCACGACCATGGGTGCGCGCTGGTTGGCGCTGGGGCAAGCTGCCAGTACCGGATCGGACATCTGGGCAGCACAAAACAACCCTGCGGGGATGGTGGGCGTAACCAATGCCTCGGGTGCCTTTACGTATGAAGTAGCTGCCCTGCCGGGGGCCGATCGGCTGGCCACGGCATTGGTTGTGCCAGCCGCCTATGGCCATTGGGGAATGTCGGTGTTCCGGTTTGGCGATGCGGTGTACAGCGAGCAACTGATCAGCGCCTCGTTTGCAAACAAGCTCGGTATAGCCTCGCTGGGAGGCCGTATCAACTACGTGCAATACACGGCCGAAGGCATCGGCCGCAGCCATCACCTCACCGTGGATTTTGGAGGCGTAGCCGAACTATCCAAGACCGTGGCCATCGGTGCGCTGGTCACCAACCTGACGCGAACGCGAAAAAGTGGTGCCACCGATGAGCGCCTGCCCTCGCGCCTGATCACGGGCGTTCGGTTCACCCTTTCAGAACGCTTTCGTTGGGTGGGTGAAGTGGAGAAAGACATCGACTACAAGCCCGTGTGGCGCAGCGGCTTTGAATACAACTATGCGCAAAAGGTATTTTTTCGCGCAGGCTACCAGCTTCCGTTGCGTACGGTTTCGTTTGGCTTGGGCCTTCACAAGAGCAGGCTGGGCATCGACTATGGCTTTCAATGGCAACGTTCGTTGGGGCCGGCCCATCAGGGCACTCTGATATACAAATTTCGAAAAACATGAGGCGCGCATGCCTGCTGTTGGTGTGGTGCTGGCCCGCCCTGTTGCTGGCGCAGGATTATCCGCGCAAAGATGTCGACTTGGCGCAATGGATGGAACAGTTGTTTCCTTTTCAAGACGAAGACGCCAACTACGAAGACTTGTATGAAAACCTGGCACAGCTACTGGCCAGCCCCATGGACTTGAACCGCGCATCGGAAGAACAACTGCGCGCGCTGATGATCTTAACCAACCGACAGGTTGAGCGCCTGCTGGCCCACCGGAAAGAAAATGGATCTTTGCTCTCCGTCTACGAATTGCAGTCGGTAGAAGGCTTTGACCTGGAAACGATTATGAAGCTGATGCCATTTGTGACCGTGCGCGATCCCTTGGCACACGTGGACCGTTCGTGGGTCAACCAACTATTCACCGGCAAGTCCAACGACTTCATCCTCCGGTATGAGCGCACGCTTGAGTCGCGCAGGGGCTTTACCGAGGCAGCCAGTGAGGCCTCACGCTATCGCGGCTCGCCCGACAAGTGGTACCTGCGTTATCGCAACCATCGCCCAGGCGACTTTAGCGTTGGCTTCACGGCTGAAAAAGACGCAGGTGAATCCATGCGCTGGGATGCCGCCAATCATTACTATGGATTTGATTATGTGTCCTACCACGCACAAATCGTCAATAAAGGGCGGGTCAAAAACCTGATCATCGGTGACTTCCAAACACAGGTGGGGCAAGGGCTCACCCTGGGCAGCGCCTTCGGCATCGGAAAAAATGCCGAGAGCGTGGCAACGGTGCGCAGGGCCAACATGGGGTTTCTGCCTTACACATCCGTGTTCGAGGCGGGCTACATGCGCGGTGCGGCCCTTTCGTTGCGACTTACCGACAAGCTGACGGCACACGGCTTTTACTCCTCCCGGCTGCGCGATGCCAACATCGAAACCGACAGTACAGAATCACGCGGCTCGGCCACGTCCCTCCTGCTCACCGGCCTCCACCGCAATCAACCCGAACTGGAAAACCGACACCGCTTGCGCGAACAAAATACCGGGGCCGTCCTTTCATTCAAAAACCAGAAACTGGATGTGGGTGCCATCCTTCACCAAACGCGCTTTGGCACGCCCTTGCTCCGCAACAATAATCCATACAATGGCTTCTATTTTGAAGGAACCACCAACACCAATGCAGGCGCATACCTCAATTTCAACTTCGCCTCCTCCACGTTTTTTTCCGAATACAGCCATTCTCTCGGGCATGGCCATGCGTGGGTGGCCGGCCTGCTGATGAATCCGGCCCCCAAGTTGGAAATGGCACTCCACCTGCGCTCCTATGCCCGTCATTTTTACTCGTTTTATGGCAACGCCTTTGCCGAAAGTACAGGGGTGCAAAACGAGCAGGGTGCCTACTGGGGTTGGAAGTATCTTTTCTCGCGTAAGCACATCCTCAGTGGCTATGTGGATTTTTTTGAGTTCCCCTGGCTGCGTTTCCGGGTCTACCGCCCGGCTGGCGGTTTTGAAACGCTTGTGCGATATACCCACGTGTTCAGTCGGGGCACCAGCGCGTTTGTCCAATTTCGGCAAGAACAAAAAGACCGAAACGTCTCAGCGGATGCCCCCACCTACCGGGTGGCGCCCGCCACGCGCAGAAATGTGTGGTTCAATGCCGACTACCAGGCCACACCCCGGTGGTCTTTTAAGTCGCGCATACAACTCAGCGACTTTACGCTGGCCGGCAAACGAACCCTCGGTTTTATGGCCCTGCAAGACGTGAGCCTGCGCCTGGCCAAATGGCGTTTCTCCGGCCGGTTTGCGCTTTTTGACACAGACGACTTTGACAACCGCCAATACACCTACGAGCGCGATGCCTTCCTTGCCTTCTCGTTTCCATTTTTCTCCGGCCGCGGGATGCGACATTATGTTTTAGCCCATTATCAACTAACCTCGCAGGTTGATCTGTGGCTGCGGTGGGCGCGCACAGAGTACACCGACCGGCAACGCATTGGCTCGGGCAATGACGCCATAGACGGAAATACCCGAAATGATGTTAAATTACAGGCGCGTTTGCGATTTTGACCATGCACGGAGTTAGCCATGTCACCCCCGGAATCTTGTTGACGATCTGCCTCGGGCTGATCGTTTTCATGGTCATTTACCGGCTGCTCTTCAAACCCAAACGATAAGTAACGGTAAATTAACTTCGGTTAATTCTGTTTGACCTGTAGATTTGTACGCTCACCGATAACCCCAGTCACCTTTATGATTACCGCAGGATATTTAGGCTGTAAACCTACTGTGCACATGAGAAAACTCAATTTGACGTTTGCCGCCATCATCATCACGTTCCTACTGCTAACCATCGCCTCGCTAGCCTTTGCGCAGCCCTCCAAAAAAACCATTGAGGTGCCCGAGTTCAAGGGCATCTATGTCAACTCGAACTACACGGTCTATTTGAAGCAAACCAACAAACAGGAAGTGGTGGTAGAAGCCGAAAAAGAAATCCTCGACCTCACCACCATCATGGTCGATAATGGCGTGCTGATGGTAAACGTAGAGCGCAAACCCGAAAATCCCAACAAAAGCGTGTGGGCGAAAATTGACGACATCAAGCTACGCCCGGTTATGAAAGTGTACGTGAGCGCCAAAAACATCAATGAATTGCAAGTCAATGGCAACGGCAAAATCGTGTCTGAAAATTCGCTGGCTGCGGACTACCTCTCCCTGTCCGTTTCGGGCAGTGGCAGCATGGACCTGGACCTGAAGGGCAATACGCTCAAAACGGACATCTCCGGCTCGGGCAGCGTTACCTTGAAGGGGTATGCCACCTCCAACCAAGTAACCAACAGCGGCTCAGGCACGTTGAATGCCTTTGCCTGTGAGTTGGAAAGTGCCAAGGTGAAGGTAGCGGGCAGTGGCTCGGCCGAACTGAACGTGACCAGCCAATTAGAGGTACAGATTTTGGGCAGCGGCTCGGTCAAACACAAAGGGAACACCAAAAACGTGTCCAAAAAAGTGTATGGTGCCGGTAGCGTAGACAGAGCTTACTAAATTCAAAATTCAAAATTTCAGATTTGAGAAATTAGATTTGAGATAACTGATTTCGAATTTTGAATTTTCAATTTCGAATCTCTAATCATCTCCCTCCCCTGGAGTCCAACGAAAAACTCATCCACCAGTTCTACACCGGCTTTCAAATGAAGGACTGGCGGGCAATGCAGTCGGTATACCACCCCGAGGCGGTTTTTAGCGATCCTGTTTTTCGCCACCTGACGGCCACGGAAGCCAAAGCCATGTGGCACATGCTGGTGGCCGCGGGCACCGACCTGCGCATTGGCTATGCCGATGTTCACACCCTGAACGATGAAGGCCACTGCCGTTGGGAAGCACACTACACATTTTCGCGCACCGGCAGGGCAGTACATAATCAAATCCGGGCGCAGTTCGTCTTCCGGGACGGCAAAATATACCGACACACAGACGATTTCAGCCTGTGGAAATGGAGTGCCATGGCCTTGGGCCCCGTGGGCCGGTGGCTCGGCTGGACGCCCCTCGTACAAGGGCAGGTTCGGAAGACTGCCCGCCAGGCGTTGCGCCAATTTTGCCAGAAAAACCCCGTTTATGGGGCCCAATCCGCCTAGAAAAAATTGGATTTGCTTTTTTTCTAAAAAAATCCATTATCTTTGAAATTGGTTAAGGAAGTAACAATTCTCCGTTCAGTACATAAAGTTGTTTTTGTATTCGGGTTGAGGTTATGGAATTAGCACGTTTAGTTTTCACTTAATTTCAACAAACAAAAATGAACATTTATGTCGCCAACATCCCCTGGAAGGCATCCGAGGATCAGTTAAAGCAACTCTTTGCAGAGTACGGGGAAGTAAGTTCTGCAAAAATCATCATGGACAAAGTCACTCAGCGCAGCCGCGGTTTCGGTTTCGTAGAGATGGCCGATGACAACGCAGCCCGTCAGGCAATCAACAGCCTTAACGGTGCTGATTTTCTGGGCAAAAACTTGGTGGTAAACGAAGCGCGTCCTCGCGAAGAAAGACCCAACAGCTTCCGTGGCAACAGCGGAGGTTTCCGCAAGGGTGGTTTCAACCGCGAAGACTAAGCATCAACGTATACGCAATTGGCAATGCCGCTTCCCGCACGGGGGCGGCATTTTTTTTGGCTTTCACAGTGCCTCCCCGCGCTGCCCCGTTCATCGATACACTAAGCCGCCTTTGATACATACTTGATCAGCAGCCTTTTAGCTATCGGCACCAGCGTACGGTCCAGCGGTACCTTTACCTTGCTTTCGATCACATACACGCACGGATTGGGCAGGGCACTATGGTCTTTGATGAGTTTGCGCTTCATCTGCTCGTAGGAGTTGGCCAGCGACTTCGTTTCGGTGCCAATGAGCTGCGAATGCAGCCCCCGGCTGTTTTCCTGATCAAAAATTGTCACTTGGTACGAATAGATGTACGTGTCTGGCGCGGGTGGCTGCGCCACAAAAAAGTAGCCTTCATGCGTATAAAGGGGCGTCAGCCCCACGGGCGAAATCTCGCAATGGGTCTCCACGTACTCATACACCTCCGAGCCTTCCTCCACCGAAGACTTGATCCGCGGAAGCGAAAACTCCAAGATGGACTCCAACTCTGCCATGACGGCATCGTCTTCCACCAGCTTGCGGTACGTCAGCTCTAGGTTTTTGACGCCCTCAGGGGTCAGCTCCTTGGGGAAGGCCAGGCCCATCAGGCCTTTGTTTTCTTTGAGCGTAACCAGGTTGCGGTAGTGGAACACCAGGTCTGATAGCATGGGATACAACTCCACACGGCCAAAGGCCGCCCGCACGCGTTGTAGGTAGCCCAGCAACACATATTTTTTGTACTCAAAATCGATCAGCCCACTGGTCAGCCAGTCCGGTTTTAATGACTCCATAGCGAAACATCCTGTTTTTGCACGGGTAATTTACGGATAACATACCATGTCAGTCAACCCTGCCATTTTGAACATTTTGTCATTCCGGGTCGTATTGCCACCGTGACAAAACACGTCTCCAAGACGCGAAAAGACTGCCAAAAAAGCAAGAACCGGGCTCGGGGGGCATGTGGCACAATTATCGCGATGCGGCCATCAGGTTTTCATACCTCAATTTTTAACTATTAACCCATATGGCAAAAATCAACTTTAAACCAAACGAAGACAGAGTGCTGGTAGAGCCCGCTCCGGCCGAAGCCAAAACCGCTTCCGGCATCATTATCCCTGACACGGCTAAGGAAAAACCTCAAAAAGGCACCGTAATAGCCGTAGGCGAAGGCCTGAAGGATAAGCCTGTGACCGTTAAAGTTGGCGACAGCATCCTTTATGGCAAGTATTCAGGCACCGAAATCTCCATCGATGGCAAGGAGTACCTGATCATGCGTAACTCAGACATTTTTGGAATCATCTAATCAACCCTCAAAACTGAAACGAATATGGCAAAAGAAATAACCTTTGACACCACCGCCCGCGATCGCATCAAGAAGGGTGTGGACAAATTGGCTGATGCAGTGAAAGTAACGCTCGGCCCCAAGGGACGCAACGTGATCCTCGACAAGAAGTTCGGTGCTCCCACCGTAACCAAAGACGGGGTATCGGTAGCCAAAGAAATCGAGTTGAAAGATCCCATCGAAAACATGGGCGCCCAGTTGGTGAAAGAAGTGGCCTCGAAGACAGCCGATGCAGCCGGTGACGGTACCACCACCGCCACGGTATTGACGCAGTCCATCTTCAACCACGGCATCAAAAACGTAGCCGCAGGTGCCAACCCCATGGATTTAAAGCGCGGTATCGACAAGGCCGTGACGGCCGTAGTCGACCACCTCGCCAAGCAATCAAAAAACATCAAAGGCTCGCAAGAAATCGCCCAGGTGGCGACCATCTCGGCCAACAACGACACCGAAATCGGTAAGATGATTGCCGATGCGATGGAGAAAGTAGGCAAGGATGGTGTGATTACCGTGGAGGAAGCCAAAGGCACCGAAACCGAAGTAAAAACGGTAGAGGGAATGCAATTTGACCGCGGTTACCTGTCGCCTTACTTCGTGACCAACACCGAGAAGATGGAGGCAGAACTCGATCATCCGTATATCCTTATCTACGACAAGAAGATCGCCTCGATGAAGGAATTGCTCCCGGTGCTGGAAGCAACTGCCCAAACCGGTAAGCCCCTGGTAATCATTGCCGAAGAAGTGGAGGGCGAAGCCCTGGCCACCTTGGTGGTGAACAAGATACGCGGAGCATTGCGTGTAGCTGCCGTAAAAGCCCCTGGCTTTGGCGACCGCAGAAAGGCCATGCTGGAAGACATCGCCATTCTGACCGGTGGCCGCGTCATCAGCGAAGAAACCGGCATGAAACTCGAAGACGCCAAGCTGGAATACCTGGGCCGTGCCGAAAAAGTGAACATCGACAAAGACAATACGACCATCGTAAACGGGGCAGGCAAAAAGAGCGACATCCAGGGCCGTGTAAGCCAAATCAAGGCGCAAATTGAAGTAACCACGTCCGACTACGACAAGGAAAAACTGCAAGAGCGCTTGGCTAAGTTGTCCGGTGGGGTGGCCATCCTCTACATCGGTGCCGCTACCGAGGTGGAAATGAAAGAGAAGAAAGACCGCGTAGACGATGCGTTGCATGCGACCCGCGCGGCCGTACAGGAAGGCATCATCCCCGGTGGTGGCGTAGCCTACATCCGTGCCATCGAAGCCCTGAAAACAGTGGTGACCGAAAACGAAGACCAGGCAACGGGTGTGAACATCATCCGCCTGGCCTTGGAATCTCCGCTGCGCGTCATCGCAGAAAATGCAGGCCAGGAGGCTTCGGTGATCGTGAACAAAGTGCGCGATGGCAAGAAGGACTTCGGCTACAACGCACGCGAGAACAAGTTCGAAAACTTCTTTGACGCGGGTATCATCGACCCCACCAAGGTGTCGCGCCTGGCGTTGGAAAATGCGGCTTCCATTGCTGCCTTGCTGTTGACCACCGAGGCGGTAGTGTCTGAAATACCGGAGAAAAAAGAAGCACCGGCTATGCCCCACGGAGGCATGGACGGGATGATGTAATCTCGATTTCCTAAACAAAAAAAGGCTTCACGCTTTGCGTGAAGCCTTTTTTATTACTTTTATTACGTCTTTATTACATCCACTACGTGCTATGGTCGTGCATTCCACTTTTCCGGACTTTGCCTTGTTTTTGTATATCCACATGGCGTATGCCGATGGCCACTATCACCCGGCCGAGCATGACACGGTGCTCGAAAAACTGACCAAGCTTTTCCCGGGCGAAGCCGACCCGAAAGCCAAGTTGACGCAAGCCATCAAGGTTTATAATGACCTGGATTCCAAAGAATTACCTCAAATCATCAAAGACAGCTTTAAGCATTTCAGCCACATCACGTTTCCGCAACGCTACAAAGTGTACACCGACTTATACGACATCATTAATGCCGATGGCAAGGTGGACGAGTCTGAACTGCGGGCCATCAACGTGCTCAAAGACATTATCAACGCGGGCTCGGAGCACCCGAGGTAACACGCGTTTCGAATTCGAAAGGCAAGGATTCAAACGTCAAGATTGGGGTACCTGTAGGTTAAGCAGATACCGCTTTTACATCAACCCAAACAAATCGTCCACCCCGGGAAGCCTGCGCACGGTGAAGCCTTCGCCATAGGTAGCGCCAATCGCGTATCCAAAATCTTTACCTCGCGACTCAATCAACTCCAGAAAGCCGGGTTTGGAAATAAACGTCTCGGGCTCGCGGCTGGTCGGATCGAAGAACTGGGTTTTGTAAGCGCGGATGGCCTCCATCTTCTGTTGCCAGTGTTCTGACACATCCACCACAAAGTGCGGCATCAATAAATTGCTCTGAATGAAATGATACACCGCCTTGGGCCTCCATGCCATTTGGGGCTTGCCCGAACCATCGGTGGTTTCGACTTTGGCGAGGCCCGCCAAAAAACAAGCGTCCGCCACCAGCGAGGCGCCCCGTCCGTGGTCGGGGTGTCGGTCGGAAACAGCATTCGCCAGCACAAGGGTTGGTTGATAGGCGCGGATAGCCGCGATGACCTTTCGCTGGTCCGCTTTGTTGTTTTCAAAAAATCCATCTGTCAGCCCGAGGTTTTCGCGCGCGGCTACGTTCAGGATTTTGGCCGCGGCCGTGGCCTCGGCTTGGCGTATCTCCGGTGTTCCGCGGGTGCCCAGTTCGCCCGCGGTCAGGTCTACGATGCCCACTTTGTACCCACGGGCTACGTGTTTGGCGATGGTGCCGCCACAGCCCAACTCGGCATCATCCGGATGGGCCGCCAGAACAAGTATGTCAAGCTTTGTCATGTCGTAGCCGGGCAGAAAAAACCGTTATCCCATTTCATGCATGCGACAGCTCCGCTTCTTTGGCCGCCAAGAACTTTTCCGCATCCAGCGCGCCCATGCAGCCACTGCCAGCCGCGGTGATGGCCTGGCGGTATACCTTGTCGGCCACATCGCCCACGGCAAAAACACCTTCCACGTTGGTGTGCGTACTGCCGGGCTGTACTTTGATGTAGCCGGCCTCGTCCATCTCGATCACACCCTTGAAAATATCGGTGTTCGGTTTATGACCGATGGCCAAAAAGAAACCCTTCACCGCCAGGGTTGTCTCCTCTGCTGTCTTGTTGTTTCTCAGACGCACGCCATTCACGCCATGGTCATCGCCCAATATCTCGTCCGTTTCGGTATTCCAATGGATCGTGATGTTGGGCGTGTTGCGTACGCGCTGTTGCATGATCTTGGATGCGCGCATTTCGTCCCTGCGTACGATCAGGTGCACATGGGTACACAGCTTGGCCAGGTAGGTTGCCTCTTCGGCTGCCGAATCCCCTGCCCCCACCACGGCCACGTCCATGCCGCGGTAGAAATAACCATCGCAAACGGCACAGGCCGACACGCCATGGTTGGCAAATTTCTGTTCGGAGGGCAACCCCAGGTACTTGGCGGTAGCCCCGGTGGCGATGATCACAGCCTCGGCTTCGATCACGTGCTTTTCGTCTACCGTGACTTTGTGTGGATAGCCGGAGAAGTCCACCGCAGTGACCAGTCCAAAATTGACTTTGGTGCCAAAGCGCTCGGCTTGTTTTTGAAGATCGATCATCATCTGCGGGCCGTTGATGCCGTCCGGGTAGCCCGGGAAGTTCTCAACATCGTTGGTGGTGGTCAACTGCCCCCCCGGCTGTGCACCGGTGTACAGTACGGGGGTGAAGCCTGCGCGGGCCGCGTAGATGGCCGCAGTATATCCGGCTGGGCCTGAGCCGATGATCAATACTTTTACTTTTTCCATAAATTCGTCAATGGTCCAACAAAATACGCATGAAAAAGGTCTCGCACGGAGACCTTTATTTTTGTCTGAAAATCAGCGATTATTAACCGAGGTAAGGTTTTAAAGCTTTGCTTCGGCTGGTATGGCGTAAGCGCCTGATTGCCTTTTCTTTGATTTGGCGCACACGCTCGCGCGTAAGGTTGAACGTTTCGCCTATTTCCTCCAACGTCATTGCGTGCTGCCCATCCAATCCAAAATATCGCGAAATCACGTCTGATTCGCGCTGGGTGAGCGTGGACAAAGCGCGCTGCACTTCCCTGCGCAGCGAATCGGTCATCAGGCCTTGGTCGGGTGTTTCTTCGCTGTCATTCTCCAGCACGTCCAACAGGCTGTTTTCCTCTCCTTGCACAAAAGGGGCATCCATGGAAACATGGCGGCCGGAAATCTTCATCGTATCCACTACTTCGGCCGTAGTCACCTCGAGCACTTCGGCCAATTCCTCGGGCGAAGGTTCACGCTCATACTTCTGCTCCAACTCCGAGAAAGTCTTGGATATTTTGTTGAGCGAGCCTACGCGGTTGAGCGGCAGGCGTACGATGCGCGATTGCTCGGCCAACGCCTGCAAGATGGATTGACGGATCCACCACACAGCGTAGGAGATGAATTTAAACCCCCGTGTTTCGTCAAAACGCTGAGCCGCTTTGATCAACCCGAGGTTGCCCTCATTGATCAAATCGCCCAACGAAAGCCCTTGGTTTTGATATTGCTTGGCCACCGACACCACAAAACGCAGGTTGGCTTTGGTCAGCTTCTCCAACGCAATCTGGTCGCCTTCTTTGATGCGCTTGGCCAGCTCCACCTCCTCATCCGGGGTGAGCAAGTCTACCTTGCCGATTTCCTGCAAGTACTTGTCCAGCGATTGGCTTTCGCGGTTGGTGATCTGTTTGCTGATTTTAAGCTGTCTCATGCGCCCTTCTGGTTATGCTTGTCTTTCGTCTCTCTAAAATGCAACACGTAAAACCCAAAATTTAGTTCCAAAAAATCGCCCGTGCAAACCCTCCCTTTTCTTCGAAAAAGAGGTGGACTGCCTCCGCGCACTAGGCGGCCGGGGCCTCTTCCTTGCGGGGAGGACGCGGGATCAGCACTTTGCGCGACAGGCGGAATTTTCCGGTTTTCTTGTCTACCTCAATCAGTTTCACCTTCACCTCTTCGCCCACTTCGAGTACACCCTCCATATTTTCGAGGCGCTCCCACTTAATTTCTGAAATGTGCAGCAACCCGTCTTTGCCGGGCATGAACTCCACGAACGCACCAAACGGCATAATCGACTTGACCACGCCATCGTACACCTCGCCTACCTCAGGCACGGCCACAATGGCCTTCACGCGCCTTACGGCCGCGTCCATTACCTGCTGGTTGGTGGCGAAAATATTGACCACGCCTTTGTTGTTGGTTTCCTCGATAACGATGGTGGCACCGGTGGTTTTCTGGATCTCCTGCACCACCTTGCCACCGGGACCGATAACCGCACCAATCTGCTCTTTTTCGATGAAGATGGTGTAGGCACGCGGGGTGTGGGGCTTCAGGTCGGGCTTGGGCTGGCGAAGGGTCTTGTTCATCTCGTTTAAGATGTGCAAGCGCCCTTCCTTGGCTTGGTCCAACGCCTCTTTCAATACTTCGTAGGTAAGGCCGTCTACTTTCAAGTCCATCTGACAGGCGGTGATGCCCTTTGCCGTGCCTGTCACTTTGAAATCCATGTCGCCCAGGTGATCTTCGTCACCGAGGATATCCGACAAGATGGCGTACTTGCCTGTTTTGCTGTCTGAGATCATCCCCATGGCAATGCCCGACACGGGGGCCGTGATTTGGATACCCGCATCCATCAGCGCCAGCGCTCCGGCACACACGGTGGCCATTGACGAGGAGCCGTTGGATTCCAAAATATCGGACACAATGCGGATGGTGTAAGGATTGTTTTCGCCTTGGGGCAATACCTGCTTGAGGGCGCGGTATGCCAGGTTTCCGTGGCCTACTTCCCTGCGGCCGGGGCCGCGGTTGGGTTTTACTTCGCCCGTAGAAAAGCCGGGGAAGTTGTAGTGCAACATAAATTTGTTGGTGCCCGAGAACATCGCTCCGTCAATCAGTTGTTCGTCCAGCTTGGTGCCCAGCGTCACAGTGCTGAGCGATTGCGTTTCGCCCCGCGTAAACACAGCCGAGCCGTGAGCCGAAGGCAAATAGTCGATTTCGGTCCAGATCGGGCGTATCTCGCGCGTCTTGCGGCCATCCAGGCGTACGGCTTCGTTCAACACCAGATCGCGGCTGGCTTTCTTTTGAATCTCTTTGAAATACTTTTTTACCAAGTCCTTGTTGACGGTGCTGTCTTCGGGAAGCGAAGCCATGTATTCACTCAACACGTTGGCAAAATTTTCGGAGCGCACCTTTTTGTTGGCCACTTGCAAGCGCGCCACGGCATACACTTTATCATACAGCAGTTTGTACAATTCCTCGCGCAGCGCTTCATCTTTCACCTCGTGGTTGTACGTGCGCTTCACGGTCTTGCCGGCCGCCTGCGACAACTCCAATTGCAATTGACATTGTGCTTTGATGGCCTCGTGCGCGCGCTTCAATGCTTCGAGCATATCGTCTTCGCTCACTTCTTTGGCCTCACCTTCCACCATCAAAATGTTTTCGATGGAAGCAGCCACGATCAAGTCCAAGTCGGCTTTCTCCTTTTGGGCCAGCGTAGGGTTGATGATGAACTGACCGTCTACCCGGGCCACGCGTACTTCCGAAATCGGCACCGGGAACGGTATGTCTGACACGGCCAAGGCAGCAGATGCAGCAAAGGCGGCCAACGCATCCGGTAACGCATCGGCATCGCCTGAAATCAATTGGATATTGATTTGCGTTTCGGCATGATAATCATCTGGAAACATGGGTCTTATGGCCCTGTCTACCAGGCGGCTGATCAGCACCTCGTAGTCCGACAATTTTCCTTCGCGTCTTAAAAAGCCCCCGGGGATACGGCCGGTGGACGCAAATTTTTCCTGGTAATCGACCGACAGCGGCAGGAAGTCGGCTCCCTCTTTGTGTTCGGTGGCAGCCACCGCGGTGGCCAGCAGCATCGTGTTGCCCATGCGCAGCACCACGGAGCCGTCTGCCTGGCGGGCCAGTTTGCCCGTCTCAAGGGTAATGGTCCGGCCATCGGGCAGTTGGCATGACTTGGTAATAATGTTAAGGTTGCTCATAAAAAATGGGTTGCAATGACGCGCCACGGATGGCCAACGTCTGGTTCAAATAAAATGCGAAAGGGAACCGGTGAAGGTTCCCCTGGTGATGGACGCGTACCGGCTATTTGCGGATTTCCAATTCTGCGATGATTGAGCGGTAGCGGTTGATGTCCGTATCTTGCAGATAGTTCAACAGCTTCTTGCGCTTGCCTACCAACTTCAGCAGACCCTGCTGGGTGGCGTAATCCTTTCTGTTTTGCTTAAGGTGGCTGGTCAAGTGATTGATCCTGTGCGTGAAGAGTGCCACTTGCGACTCGGGCGAGCCCGTGTCTGTGTTCTTTTTGGCAAAGCCGTGTTTGCTAAACAATTCTTGTTTTTTGGCCGAATCGAGATACATCGCTAAAAAATTTTGCTTTTGTCTTTTTTTAATCGCGCAAAGGTAGCTTTTAAGTCTAATTCTGCCAAATAAAAATGAGCACTCGGCTCAAACTGATCAAAACCGTACAGATTGTATCGGCCAAACGAGTATTCGGGCTACTTAAAACCCTAGAAGTGAGTTAATTAGGTTGGAGAAAACCTACTTTCTTCACCATTGTCGACTAGGACTCACCTGTCGTCCTCAACCACGAGTGCTAAAACTCGGGCACCATGATGTCATTGATCCAGTTTTTGAACTTCTGCCACTGTTCTACATAAAAGCCGATATCAAAGAGCCGTGCATCGATCCAGGCCATTCGCAAAAACACCATTCCCAGGGCAAACAACACCACGTTGCCGCCCCACACCCCCGCGATCACCGGCACCATGTCGTTTTTTGCCCACTTGTCGCCCATGATGCCCATCACGTAGAAAAGGATAAAAAAGAGGATGGAGATGAGCACCGGCACGCCCAGGCCTCCCTTCTTAATGATGGCCCCCAGCGGGGCTCCGATCAAAAACATGCACAGGCAGGCAAACGAATTGGCGAGGATTTTATGCCACTGCACGTTGAACTCGCGGTAGCCGGCTTCGGCCATGGCGGTGTTGGTATTGTAGGTGAGCAGTTGCGATTTAACCGCGCGCGCATGGTTAAGGGCCGTGGTGATGTCAACCGACTTCAGCGGCAAAGCAAAGAGGCTGTCTGCGCGCGTGCGGTGGTAGGCGCTGACACTGTCAGGCAGCTTTTTGACAAACGAGGATACGGTTGAAATGGGGTAGTACCCACCATCGCCATAGGTGTTTCCCCCCGCGATGGACCGCGCCCGGTAGATTGAATCTTTGGCTTTTTTGGCTTCCACCAACGGGGCCGGTATGGGAATGCTGTCGCGCTTGAGGTGGTAGTTGAACAACTGCGATTGGCTGTTGTACACACTGAATCGCTGGTAGCGGATGTCGCGCGTGATGGAGTCCAGGTCGTAGTCAATTTCGCTCATGTTGCGCATGATGCGGTTACCCTGAAAGAGTTGTTTTTCAGTTCGTTTCAGATCGAACGAAGACAGGTCGAAGACGATTTCCGAGCGGTCAAAGGCTGTCTTGCTGAGCGTTTCTTGCCGCGCGGAAGAAGACACTTGCGTAAACCCACCCCCACTGGTGCCTTCGTTGTAATTGTAGCCGCGAAACAGCTCCATCTTCAGGTAGCGCTAGCCCATGATGGTGTACATTTTTCCCGAATCCGCCACGATCACATCTTTGTTGCCCGTGCGGTTGC
>JALONI010000035.1 GCA_025455015.1 Cyclobacteriaceae bacterium
GGAGAAGGTCCCAAGGGTTAGGCTGTTCGCCTATTAAAGTGGCACGCGAGCTGGGTTCAGAACGTCGTGAGACAGTTCGGTCCCTATCTGTGATGGGCGCAGGAAGTTTGAGAGGATCTGACCTTAGTACGAGAGGACCGGGTTGGACTAACCGCTGGTGTACCGGTTGTAGTGCCAGCTGCACCGCCGGGTAGCTATGTTGGGAGCGGATAAGCGCTGAAAGCATCTAAGCGCGAACCCCACCTCGAGATGAGGCTTCCTTACAGGGCCGTGGGAGACGACCACGTTGATAGGCCGCAGGTGCAAAGGCAGGAATGCCAAAGCCGAGCGGTACTAATGTCCCGAACGCTTCAGAAACAAAACAAGAAACAAGACCGGGGTCTGCAAAGCCCCCGGCACCGCGCACTGCCGTGTGCCCGTGCCCCCTCTGCCCTTTCCCCGGCCATGTCAACGATATTGGTGCACCGCGAGCAGCGGTGCCAGGCATTAAGGCGACTATGGCGGTGGGGCACACCTCTTCCCATTCCGAACAGAGCAGTTAAGACCACCAGCGCTGATGGTACTAGGGTAAAACCCGGGAGAGTAAGTCGTTGCCTTTTTTTATTTAACCCCCGAAGCCGTTGGCGTAGGGGGTTTTGTTTTTTTACCCCACCTCACCTTCACCCAGGGCCATGACTTTACGGGCAGCTCCCACCTTCGTGAAAACCTCGGAGATTGAAACAAAGCTACGCTGATCAAGAAAGCTTCGGTAGGTAATTAAGTCGTTACCTCTTTTTACCCACCCCCAAGCCGTTGGCGTAGGGGTTTTTTGTGATCAACGAAGTCAGCCCCGCGATCAAACTCCGCAATATGTTGCCCAACTGGTGGGGCAACTCCCAACGGTTCCTATCTTTGTTGCAGCCACTGTTTAATGACTGTTTTTTTCTGGATTGTTGTTGCCGCTGCTTGTGCTTCATCCCTTTATTGGGCTTTGTTTCTTATTGGCCTGTCTGCTAAGAAGCGCATGACGGCATCGGCATTGTCTCGGCAAGTTCAGGCCGTTTCTATTTTGGTTTGTGCCCACGATGAGGAAGCCAACCTACGGGCTTTGATACCGCTTTTACTGGCACAAGATCATCCGCTTTTTGAAGTCATCATTGTGGAAGACCGATGCAATGACGGGACCTATGACTACCTTTTGCAACTGACCCGCGATGACAGCCGTGTTCGGATGGTGCGCGTGGTGGTGAAGCCGGAGCATGTGAACGGCAAAAAGTTTGCCATTACCCTTGGGATAAAGGCAGCCAAATACGAGTGGGTCCTGCTGACCGATGCCGACTGCCGCCCCGGCCCACAGTGGGCAAAGCACATGGCACACGCCATGGCTGATTCTACGCAGATCGTGCTAGGCTACTCGCCTTATCAGACCGTACCAGGCCTACTCAATTCGTTCATCCGATACGAAACAACCATCACGGGCATTCAGATGATGGGCATGGCCCACTTGGGATGGCCCTACATGGGTGTGGGTAGAAACCTCGCCTACACGAAAAAACTATTCCTGGAAAGCAAAGGTTTTAACGATTACTTGGCGGTAACCGGGGGTGACGATGATCTTTTTGTGAATAAGCATGCGCGTCAGGTGGCTGTTGCGACCGTATTAGCCCCTGAGGCCTCCATGCCTTCGATCCCCAAAAAAACGTGGGGTGCATTTTTTACGCAAAAAACGCGGCACTTATCAGTAGGGAAATACTATCGGTGGTCAGACAAAACCATCCTGGGAATTTTTCAGTTGACGGGGCTGATTAGTCTGGCGGGCGGGATTTACCTGTTGTTTACTCCGCTTTGGGTTTACGGAGCAGGCGTGCTGTCGGCTCGGTGGTTGTTCATGGCGCTGACCTTGGTGTCGTTTGAGAAGCGCACCGGTGATGCAGCCCCGTGGTGGCAACTGCCCGTGTTAGATTTTATTTACGGGTTTTACTACCTTGTGACTGGTCTGCGGGCCATGGCCACCCATAAAGTACGATGGAAGAACTAGAAGAAGGCAGGTTTTCGAGCAAAGCAATCGAGGACTTTAAGTTGATTGACATGGCCGTGGGGGGCGATGACAAGGCCTACGCCAAGTTACTACAACGGTACAAACGCCCCGTCTACCACATGATTTTGCGGATGGTTCGCAATGTAGACGATGCTGAAGACCTGACTATTGAGTCGTTCGCGAAAGCCTTTCGCAGCTTACACCGGTTCAAAAAGGACTTCACCTTCAGCACGTGGCTTTTTCGCATTGCCACCAATAATACCATTGATTTTATCCGGAAAAAAAAACTCAATACCCTGAGCATTGAAAACACCTATACCGATGACGATGGACAGTCGGTATCATTGGATGTGGAAGACGTGAATCCGAATCCGCAAGAGGAAACCATCAAAGCCCAAAAGGAAGAACTGATACAGGTGTTTGTGAACATGCTTCCGGGCAAGTATCAAAAATTGGTACGGCTTCGCTACTTCCACGAGCTTTCCTACGAGGAGATAGCGGAAGAACTCGAAGCCCCCCTGGGTACCGTGAAGGCACAACTGCACCGCGCCCGTGAGCTCATGTACGATCTTATCAAAAACAAAAAAGAGCACATTTAAGGCTTTTCGTCTTCCATGGATTCCACGGTGGTACTGGATCGGTATTTCTCGCTCACGGAGAAGCAGCGTACACAATTTGACCGGCTTGGGCCGCTGTACCGCGAATGGAACGCAAAGATCAATGTGATTTCCCGCAAGGACATTGAGAACATCTACACTAACCACATCCTGCACTCGTTGGGGATAGCCAAGGTTCAATCCTTCAAGTCGGGCACGCAGATTTTAGATGTAGGAACAGGTGGTGGTTTTCCCGGGATGCCCTTGGCCATTTTGTTTCCTGACACGGAATTTTACTTGGTCGACTCCATTGGAAAAAAGATTACGGTGGTCAACGAGATAGCGAAGTCACTTGGGTTGAAAAACGTGCGTGCCGATCACGTACGGGCTGAAATGGTAAAGGGAAAGTACGACTTTGTGGTGAGCCGGGCGGTGACCCGCATGAAGGAATTTTACGGATGGGTGGCCCACAAGGTAAAGACTGACTCCCTCCATGAGATCGATAACGGCATTTTGTATCTGAAAGGCGGTGACCTGGACGAGGAAATGGATGAGCTAAAGCACCCTTACCGGGTGGTGGATTTGGCGACTTTTTTTGAGGAGCCGTTCTTCGAAACCAAGAAAGTGGTGCACGTGCCATTTTGAAAATTGAAAAGGGTTCGCTAACTATGCTGTTGAAGATCAGATGAAACGCCTCCTCGCCTTATTTCTAATGCTCGTGGTTTTGCTCAATTCGGCAGGATACTATGGCGTTTTGGTCTTATTCCGTTATCAGACAAAGGCGTCTTTGAGCAAACAGTTGGATAACAACGAGCGCGACCGCAGCAGGGAAGTGGTCTTTGAGGTGTCGATCTCTCTGCCGTACGCGCCTGACCAAACGGAATTTGTCCGTGTGGATGGAGAATTCACCCACGAAGGTCAGATCTATCATATTGTTGAGCAGAAATATGCGCGCGACAGGCTCTACATCGTCTGCGTAAAGGACAACAAGAGTGCTGACCTGGAAGTGGCATTGGCCGATTATGTGAAATCGTTCACCGACCAACGAAGTGATGCCCAAAAGCAGTCAAAATCGACTTTCAATTTTTCGTTCGTCAAGGAGTATGTGAGCCTGGGGCATTTTTTGTCGCGGCCTGTAACCGGATGGACGTGGCAATTGCTTCGCGCAGATGAATCAGCCGAGGCCGTGCTTGACAGACTCAAGCGCGTGGCTACGCCACCCCCTCGGTCCTAATCAATCCCTTTATTTTTTTCAGTCGCTCTTTTTGAGAGGGAGGCGGCATCGTTGGCTCTGGTTAGCTCGGGGCCCAATATCTACAGATCTGTTAATCATTTATTATGCGTAAAATTCTATTGCTGGTGGCAATGGTTGGTACCACCCTTGCTACAGCGCAAACTTTATCAGACGGGCTCATGATGCCCAAAAACGACTTTTGTACCGGTGTGCTCTACAGCCATGACCGGTGGACAAACTACTGGGAGGGCACATTGAAGCGCGATAACGGAAACATCGGGTCTGTGACGACCCAGGTAATCACGTGGGTGGGAAACTATGGCATCACCGACAAGCTCAACGTGATTGCCATGTTACCCTACGTTAAAACGGAGGCCAGCCAAGGAACCATGCAGGGGATGGACGGCTTGCAGGATCTGACCTTGGGTGTCAAGTACCAGGCCGTCTCCGCTGCCGTGGGCAGTGGAACCTTTAGGGGGTTTGTTACGGGAATGGCGTCTACCCCGCTCAGCAATTACACACCCGACTTCCTACCCCTTTCCATCGGGCTGGCTTCCACCAATGTGGGCGGGCGACTGACCGGCAATTACACCTGGGAGAACGGTTTGTACCTCAACGTTTCGGCCGGTTACACTTGGCGCAGCAACGTTACCTTGGACCGCCCCTCGTACTTCACCGATGGCCGAATTTATTTCACCAACGAGGTACAGATGCCAAACGTCTTTGACTATAACGCGGACTTGGGCTATCTGCGCAACGGCCTCCAGTTGGTAGTCACATACCAGCAACAAAATGTGTTGGGTGGGGGCGACATCCGCAGGCAAGATATGCCGTTTGTCTCCAACCGGATGAATTTCTCGCGTGTGGGTGCACTGGTCATGTACTATCTGCCCTTTCACAAGAACCTGGCGGTGCGCGCCATGGTGAATCAAACGGTGGCGGGCCGCAACGTGGGCGAGTCCACCACGCTACTGGGCGGGTTTTTGTACACCCTTCACTTTGGCGCCAAAGAAACCAAAACCGAATAAGCATTAGATTCCCTTTTTATGAAATCAAAACTTTACTTTTTCATTTCGCTGCTGTGGTTGTCAACCTTGTTGATCAGTTGTGACAAAGAGGTGGACGGTGTGGAAGAACTTCCTGCCTTGCGGCCTGCTTCCACTGATGGGGATGCGGGTGGCTGGCAGATGGTTCTGCTGACAAGCCCTTCGCAAATAACACTTCCTGCCCCGGCAGCTACCAACTCGGTGTCTTATCAGGCCGAGCTGGCGGCAATCAAAGACGCCCAAAGCAAACTGACCGATGCCCAGCGGGCTACGGTACAATATTGGAGCGCAGGCGGTACGTTGCGGTGGAATCAGATTTTGCGGGGCTTGGTGGCGCGTTTCAACCTGCCTCCCTCGCCCAATGCCGATGGTACCTACCCCACTCCGGACGCGGAAAATCCGTTTGCCAACCCGGAGTTTCCGTTTGCTAACCCGCCCTATTCGGCACGAGCCTATAGTTATGTGTCGGTGGCGCAATACGATGCCTTGAAAGCCGCTTGGTTTTACAAATCCTCCTTCAACCGCGCGGCACCCTATACGGTGGACAGTGGCGTGAAGGCCTTGGTGCCCACTTCGGACCTGCCCGCCTATCCCTCGGAAGATGCTGTGCTCTCGGGGGTAACGGCCGAGATGCTGAAGATACTTTTTCCGGCTGCGGTGGAAGAAATCACGTTGCTGGCGGCCGACCAGCGCAATGCCGCCATTTGGTCGGGCAAGGCATCGTACAGCGATGTCTCGGCCGGGTTTGCCTTGGGAAAGGCGGTGGCCACGATTTTTACGGCCAACAGCACGGGCGTTTTCACCATACCCGCGTCCGCAGGCTCATCCACCACTACGCTCACGTTAAATCTGGCCACGCGTGGGCGGTTTCGCACCGATGGCATGGGCGCAGCCATTGGCACACCGGCCCTTTGGAAAGAGCTGCAAGACAGCGTGGGCTTCGGGGATTTTTATAAGACCAACCAACAACCGTGGTTAAGTTTGGAGACGCCTGCCCGCCCGCCTATGTTGCCCAATTTTGGAAAAGTGGCCGCCTGGCTGATAACGCCCGCGCAATTGGTGGCCGAGCGTCCAATGCCGCCACCGTCCACCTCATCCGAGCAGATGGCGCGCGAGCTGGCCGAGGTGAAGTCGTTCACGGAAAATGCTTCACGCGAACAGATCGCGATCGTGCACAAATGGGCAGACGGAGTGGGAACGTACACGCCCCCGGGGCACTGGAATGATATAGCAGCCGAATACATCGCGCAAGCCAATATGAGCGAGGTGCGGGCGGCCCGGGCCTTTGCTTTGTTAAACATGGCCTTGCACAACGCAGGCGTGGGATGTTGGGAAACCAAGTATCATTACTTCAACCCGCGCCCTTCGCAACTGGATGCGTCCATCAAAACGTGGACGGGCGTTCCCAATTTTCCCGCTTATACCTCGGGCCACTCCACGTTTTCGGGGGCTGCGTCCAGCGTGCTTTCCTATCTTTTTCCGGCCGCTACTTCCTTTTTTGAACGGGAAGCGACCGAGGCTTCGTTGTCGCGTTTATATGGCGGCATTCACTACCGCAGTGATTGTGAAGCAGGGTTGGAACATGGTAAGCAATTGGCCTCGTACACCATCAACTTCGCGCTGGCCGATGGGGCCGATGATTAAAGATTCTTTTTAGGTTTAATTGTTGTTGTTTGAAAGCGGGGGTGGGGACCTCCGCTTTCGTTTTTATGCCTGATGCCCCAGGTACCAACCGGCCGCGGTGGCCATCAGGCAGACCATGATGCTCGCCACCCCGTAAGCGATGCCGGTGATGGTCTCACCGCGTTGCACGAGCGTGAACAGTTCTTGGCTGAACGTGCTAAAGGTGCTGAAGCCCCCGCAGAAACCGGCCGTCCAAAAGAGCTGCGCAGCTCCGGAAAACGGCTGGCGATGATCAGCCCAGCCCACCAGCGCTCCCAGCACAAAGCAGGCGAGCACATTTACTGAAAAGGTACCCCAGGGGAACAGGGCACTCCACGGAGCCAGCCAACGGCCGATTAAAAAACGCGTACCGCTGCCGAGCGCGCCACCCACCATCACCGCGATGAGATGCTTTATCGCTTGACTACTTTCCACGTTTTGCCCTGGGCCGTTTTGATCAGGTAGATGCCCACCGGCCACTGAGCCGTGGCAAGGGTATTGCCGCTGCTTCCGTGGCGTTGTGCCACGCGCTGTCCGAGCAGCGTGTAAACCTCCCAGTCGCCCGCCAATGAGATCGTCAGGTGATCACCGAAGGGATTGGGATACGCCCCGAGTGACGGTTCTTCGGATAGCCCGGTGATGACATCGCTGAAAAGTTGCGAAGCCGGGATGACTTGGTTTGGGATGCCCATATAGCTCCAGAACAATCGAGCTTCGGCCTCGCCACCCATCTCGTAGTACTCCATCTCAATGGGATAGCGGGTGCCGCCCGTCAATGGGATGGAGGCACTCCAATTGGTGGCTGCCTGCGGTATCCATCGATCAACCAGCAATTGGTTGTTTACCCGCAGACGCACGCCATCGTCCGTTCGCGTGGTGAAGAGGTAGGTGGCGGTAACGGGTGCCAGCACTTCGCCCAGCCAACGCACCACAAAATTGTCGGGGTTGATTTCGGGTGCCGGTCTTCCGCCCATCCATCCGAAATTGACGGCCGGGTCTAGCCGTACCAGGTCAGGCGTACTGTCAAATGTTTGGTTATCGCTATTGTGATAGAACCCCACCAAGCCGGTACCGTTGCCGGTGGCCAGCGCGGAAAACCGAGCCGTGTGCGTTTGGTTGCCCGCCTCCAAATTGAAGGTGAACTCCCGCGTGTGCGCTGCGTCTGTCCACGCGGTAAAGATGTATGCAGTGGAGCCTGACACTTGTATTGGGGGGGCCTCTAACGTACGCGTGGTGCCCACCACACCGGTGATGGTGGCAGGTGTTTGAACGGGCTGCCCATCCACGTTTAGTTGAAGTCCTGCGGGCACGGTCGTTAGCGTAAGGGTGGCTCTTTCGGGTTGTACATCCACGGTGTCTCGTCCTGTCAGCCCCTGACTGTCTGTAGCGGTAAGGTAAATGCGAAAGAATACGTTGGGTGACGTTTCGCCCACGCGAGGAACCGCATAGCTGCCGCTGGTGATACCGTTCGTAGCAGCCATGCCTGGGTGTGTATGGGTGTCGTGGTGGAAATCAATTCTCCAGGTGAGTTGACCAGGTAAGAGTGTCCCGTCTTCGGCATCGCTGGCCGTGCCTGCAAAAGCGATGGACTCACCCGCCCGGTAGGTGCTGCCGCCCGCAGGCAATGAAATGACGGGTACCGGCCGTGTGTTAGTTGTTACGGTGAGCAAGGCCTCGTTGCTGACCACGCTGCCCTGGGTATTGGTTACGCGGCAGCGAAATCGGTTTTGATCGTCAGCCAACGTGGCCGAAGCCAGCCGGTAGGTTGACTGCGTGGCGCCCACAATATCAACGCCTTCGCGCTGCCATTGGTATTGCAACGGAGCCGCCCCGATGGCTGTCACACCAAACGTGGGCGACTCGCCCACCGGAACCAGGCGTGGCTGGGGTTGTACGGATATGAAAGGCGCTCCCGAGCCTGTGTAGTTTACCTTCCAGAGCGAGCCATCGGTTGAGCTGGTGTTGTCGCCTTGCGATCCTCCGCCAATGCCTGCGCGGGCCAGGTAGTACATCGAGCCATCCGCGGCCACGCGTATCGCCACTGCCCGGTTGACGTTGGTGGCAAACCCGCTGGCCGTGCCGGTGGTCACATCCAAGGCCCGAATGTAGCCGTTGCAATAATCTGCATAGAAAAATTTGCCCACATAACTGCCGGGAAACTGCTGGGTGGCGGGATTGTAAAACGCAGCCCCTACAATGGCGCACCCATCGCTGTGCGGATAGGCGAACAGCGGATCTTGATAGTTGGTGGGAGCGGTTTGTGTGGTGCGTCTGCCTTCAATGCCCGGCCATCCGTAGTTTTTTCCAGCCATCACTTCGTTTATCTCCTCCCATTGCGCTCCGCCCACATCGCCCACAAAGATGCGCCCCGTGCCGGGTTGTATATCCATGCTGTACGGATTGCGAAACCCCAACGCAAAGATGGCTTTATTGATGCCTGCAAAAGTGTTGTCGTTAACAAAGGGATTGTCAGTAGGGATCAAGTCGGTAAGGTTGGTATTCAGGCGCAGTACTTTGCCTAGCAGGCTGTTTTTGTCTTGCGAAGCGTTGGCATTGCCGCCATCGCCCACGCCCACGTATAGTTTGCCGTCTGCGCCAAAGGCCATAGCCCCCGCGTTGTGGATCGTGCCGGGCATTTCATTGAGGGTGATCAGTACCACCTCGCTGCCTGGTAAGGTGGCATTTCCGTTGGCCGTAAAGCGGCTGACGCGATTGCGGTTTTGGCCAGGCACAGTATAGTACACATAGTAGAAATGATTGGTCTCGAACTGAGGATCCAGCACCATGTGGCCCAACCCGCGTTCGTTGAAGTTATCAACAGCCAACGTCAGAAAGGGTGCGGGTAGCAGCATATTGTTTTCGACAATCAGAATTCTACCGCTTTTGATGGTGATAAACACGCGCCCATCGGGTGCCAGAACAATGTTGGTGGGATCTAAATCTTGTGCGATCAAGCTTTCTACAAAGCCCGGTGGCAGATTGGCACCACGTGCCAGAGGCATGATCGTGACCAAAAAAAGCAATGTCAACCAGGGCAGCATTCTCATAGACTCAATACTACGATTTTTTGCAGGGATTGCCATAGTGCCTGGCTTGTGCAACGAGGGTTGTTCAGGTGTGCACAAGTGCCTGTTCTTCGTTTTTCAAGGGTACCGCCTGGAGAAACGAAAGACGCGATGGGCGGTACAATAGAAGGAGTACGCCCGCCACGCCCGCCAGCAACAATAAACTTCGATCGTTGGCCAGCAGAGCCGTTACCGCGGCCGCCACTCCGCCCATTTCCAGGAGCGCACTGCGCAAGAGTATGGCCCCGCGGTATTTTTCCAGTTTCGGGATCAGCCCAACAGAAGGATCAACCCTCTTGGTTAGCTGCCCAAACAACAAGAAACCCGCGGCCGTGGTGGCCGACATGAGCCCCAGCACGAGGTATCGGCCAGCCGAAGCCATGGGCTGATTGAGGTGGGTTGGGTCAATGCCAAAAAATACGCCCCCGCTCACACACAACAAACTAAACACAAACGTGCCATGCAGGAGAGCGAGCGTAAAAAAGAAGGAGCGGATGGTGTCAGGGTTTTGTTCCATGGCGAGTGATCAAGTGAAACATCGTTGCGCGCACGCGCTCTTTAAGCACCGGAATGTCCTCGAGGGTTAGCCCCCGGGTGGGGATGGGATCGTCCACGTAAATATGGATTCGCCCCGGGTGCAAAAACAATTTTTTGGGAGGCATGAGGTTGCCCGCGTTGAGCACCACCAGCGGCAGCAGGGCTTGTTGTGTTTCGATGGCAATGCGAAAGGCGCCATCGTGAAAGGGCTGCAGCGGTTCACGCGTTTTGTTTTGTGTGCCTTCGGGGAAAATCAAAATGGAGATACCCCACTGCAGTATTTCGATCAGTTTGTCGATGCTTCGCTTCCGGCTTTGAGGGCTGCTGCGATCTACCACCACACAGGTGACACGCGTAATCCAACCGAACACGGGAAGGCCCAGGAGTTCTCTTTTTGCCAACGGCCGAAATTGCCCGCGAATCGTCAGGGCAATGCCGGGTAAATCCAAAAACGAGGTGTGGTTGCTGACGTAGATGTACGCCTGGCCGCGCACAATTTTTTCGCGGTGGTGGATATCATACCGGATAAACGTGAGCATGCTGAAAACCCATGACCAGGCTTTCATGAAAAAATACGTGACACGCACCGCGCGGGGCCCAAACAAGCCCGGGATCAAAATGCCCGGCAGGAAAAGCAACATGAAAACGGTGAACACCAAAAACACCCACACCAAATAGAGTTTTAATAAAACGGTTTTCATAGGCTGGCAAGGTTAAACATTTCAGCGATGACGCAGCTTGGCCATAAAAAAGCCATCAAAGCCCGCGCTGGGCAACAGTGTTTGCTGATCCACCAGCTCGAATGGGCAATCGGGCGTGGCCAAAAATGCCTCCACTTGTTTTTCGTTTTCGGAGGGAAGGATGGAACACGTGGAATACACCAGCAGCCCGCCCGGTTTTACCATGGTGCTGTATTGCTGAAGTATCTTTTGCTGCGTCTGTTTCACCTCGTCTAAAAACGCGGGCGATAGTTTCCATTTGGCATCGGGATTGCGCTTGAGCACGCCCAGCCCGGAGCAGGGCACATCCAACAGCAACCGGTCGGCCGTGGCGGCCAAGCGCTTGATGGTCTTGGAGGATTCGATGACGCGGGCATCTATGTTGGTGGCACCCGCTCTGCGGGCGCGCTTTTTCAGCTCTTCCAATTTCCAGGCTTCGGTGTCCATGGCGATGATGCGGCCTTTGTTTTCGGTGAGGGCCGCCAGGTGCAAAGTTTTGCCGCCTCCTCCGGCACAGGCATCAATCACGCGCATGCCGGGTTCCACATCCAGGAAAGGCGCAATCTTTTGCGAGCCGGCATCTTGCACTTCAAACCAGCCGTCTTTGAAGGATTGCCGTGTGAAGATGTTTTGGCGTTGCTCCAGCAGCAGGGCATCGGGGTAGGGCGCAGGCGCTTCGGTTTCAATGTTGTCGTGCTGGCGCAGGTGTTTTTGCAAATCGGCTCTGGTTGTTTTCAATGTATTGACGCGCAGCACCACTTTGGCCGGCTCGTTCAGCGCAGGCAGTTCCCGCAGCCACGCAGCATTGAGTTCGTCTGTGCCAACCTGATGCAGCCAATCGGGAATGGACTCGCGCAGCACCACCGTTTCTTGTGCTTCCGCCATTGCTTTTTCAAATTGACGCGACCCCAGCCCATAGAACTCCGGCCAGGCGGGCGGCTCCTCTCCCCGCCACAGGCACCAGGCGCCAATCAGTTTCCAAAAGTCGGTGGGCCCGGCCTGCACCGCATGTTGAAACAGCCGGTGCCACCGCACAATGTCGTAGGTGGTCTCGGCAATAAACCGCCTGTCGCGGGCACCCCACTTCGGGTTCTGTTTCAATAGTTTTTCAATGACCTTGTCGGCATAGCGGTTTTCCACAAAAATTTGTTGCAATGCCTCGGCCACCGCCTCGGTCAGGTTTCGATACATTTTCACGCGCGCAAGATATTCGATAGATGGGTGAAATCCCCTTTTTCGTAGGTTGCTTTTGGCCTTTATCGGGCGTAATTTTCCCTGTTTAATTTTTGATCGTATGAACAGTGTACTCCGGGTGATCTCTTTTTTTCTGCTGCTGGGCGCGCTGCCGGCCCACGGGCAGGACTGGCTGAGCAAAGCCCTGGGCGAGGAGGGCGTCAAAAAGAAGGCAGCCAATGATTCGGTCGATTTTCAATTTGCCATGTCGGTAAACGAGAGCTCCGGTTTTTTTGATATTGAGCAGAAAGGCGAAGGGTGGGGGCGCGGATTGTATTCTTTTCGTGCCGAAGGCGACAAAACGCTACAAGAGAAAGCCCGCGAATCGTTGGAGGTGGGCATCGGATTTTATCAGTGGCGCAAACACCGGTTGGCGGAAGCCTCGTTCTTGGAAACCAAGCAGTTCATGGAAACAAATGGACTGACGGACGACATCAACTACCTGCGCTGCACGTCTAATCTGGGCTTGGTCTATTTGATTCAGGGCAACACCCAATTGGCCGAGGAGTACATCCGCTATTCGTTGGAGGCGAGCGAACTCAACTTGGGCCAATCGAGCCCTGCCGTTGCAGCCAACCTTAACAGCCGGGCCAAGCTGGATCAACTGCTTGGAAAGTACAACGAGGCCGAGGGCTTGTTTGAGCAGGCCGAAAAAGCCGTGGTCGGGGCCTTTGGCGAAAAGTCAATGCAGTACGCCATCGTGCTCAACAACCGCGCCATGCTCTATCAGGCCATCGGCCGCTACGATGAGGCCATCGGGCTGCTGCAGAAGGCCATCACCGTGGTGGAAACGGCACCCAAGAAATTCTTGGAAGGGAAGAAGTCATTTGACGCGCGCAGGTTTCAAAGTAACCTTGCGCTCTTGTTTCAATTGAAGGGAGATTTCCCCAAGGCCGAAGCCAATTTTTTGGCATTGAAAAAAGTTTTTGAAAGCCGCGGCCAAAGTGCCAATAACGAATACGCCATCCTGTGCAATCAGCTTTCCACCTTGTACATGCAAATGGGTAAATACGATGCGGTGGAAACACTGCTGAAGAAGTCGGAAAAAATCTACAAAAGTAAGTTTACCGAAGAAAGCCCCGCCTTTGCCAAAGTGCAGCATGACCTCGGTACTTTTTACCGCGTGCAAAAACGCTTCCCCGAGGCCGAAACCACGTTGCAAAAAGCGTTGGGCATTCGCCAACGCACGCTGGGCGAAAACCATCCGGACTATGTGAAGTCGCTCGAAAGTATGGGCATCTTGTATTGGAAGAAGGGCGAGTTGGCCAAGGCTTATCCGCTGCTGAAGGAAGCAATGGAGAAATCGCTGAGTTTCATCCACAGCTATTTCCCCCCTATGAGCGAAGCGGAAAAAACAAAATACTGGGATGTGCTCCAGCCCCGCTTTCAACGGTTTTACAACTATGCCATTGAGGCGTGCGCGACCAATCCGCCCATTTTGGAAGACGTGTACAACTATCAAATTGCCACCAAGGCCCTCTTGCTCAACTCCACCAACAAAATCAAGAAGTCAATTTTGGCCAGTGGCGACAAGCCCTTGATCAGCGACTACCTGTCCTGGATCGGCCAGAAAGAAATGCTGGCGCGCTACTATGCCCTGAGCAAGGAGGAGCTGACGCAACAAAAGATTGATTTGGCCGCACTGGAAAAACGGGCTAACGACATGGAGCGTTCGCTTTCTGCGCGCTCGGCCGATTTTTCGCAGGGCTACGCTGCGGCTGAGATCACATTCAAACAAGTAAAGGCACAACTGTTGCCCACCGAAGCACTCGTGGAGGTGATACGCGTGCGGCAGTTTGACCAAGACTTTACCGAAGATGCGCGCTACCTGGTGCTGGTGGCCACCAAAGAAAAGGAACTGCCCGCCCATGTGATCTTGGCAAAAGGCAAGGACATGGACACACGCTTTGCCAAGTTGTACAAAAACACCATTCTTCAGCGCCTGGACGATGAAACGTCTTATGCGGCCTACTGGGCACCTATTGACCCGCTGTTGGCCGGAAAGAAGACCCTTTTTGTTTCGCCCGATGGCGTGTACAATCAAATGAACATCAACACGCTAAAGCCCGCTACCGGAGATTACCTGGTCAAGAAATACGATGTGGTGGTGATTGGCAACTCCAAGGATCTAATCGCCCTGAAAACCAAGAAGCCCACTCGCACCAAAAAGGATGCGTTTTTGCTCGGCTTTCCCGACTATGGAGGAAATGCCGTAGCCCTGCCCGGCACCAAGGTAGAGGTGGAGCAGATCAACAAGATATTGAAAACTACGGGCTATACCGTGTCGCAACAAACTCAAAAGGAGGCCACCGAGGCAAAAGTAAAAACGCAAAAGGCCCCCATGCTCATGCACATTGCCACGCATGGGTATTTTTTGGCTGATGCCGATTTGAAAAACGGTGATGCCTTAGGCGTGGACGCAGACAACGCCAAAAACAATCCGCTGTTGCGATCGGGCTTGTTGCTGTCGGGTATGCCTTCGCCCACGCAACAGACCTCGCCCGACTTGCAGAGCAACGACAACGGCATCCTGACAGCCTACGAAGCCATGAACCTAAGTTTGGAAGGCACCGAGCTGGTAGTGCTCAGCGCATGCGAAACGGGGTTGGGCGATGTGCGGGCCGGTGAGGGCGTATACGGCCTTCAGCGTGCGTTTTTGGTGGCGGGCGCCAATGCCCTGATCATGAGCTTGTGGAAGGTGGACGATGCTGCGACCCAGCAACTGATGACGAGCTTTTACACCAACTGGACCAAAACGGGCAGCAAAGCCAAAGCGTTTAAGCAGGCGCAGCTACAATTGATGACCAAATACCCCGAGCCCTATTACTGGGGTGCCTTTGTGATGATGGGGATGTAAACCTTTTGGGGGGCAGCGGGTTTAATAACTGTGAAAACAGAAGACTCTGTATGAAATACCTTTTTGCTTTATTGCTTATGACCCTGACATCCGCTGGCTCGTTGTACGATTTCAAAATCAAGTCCATTGAGGGAAAAGAGATCGATTTTTCGGCTTTTAAAGGAAAAACCCTACTGATTGTGAACACGGCCAGCAAGTGCGGCTACACGCCTCAGTATGATGATCTTCAAAAACTGCATGAACAGTATGGCTCCAAGATTGCGGTGTTGGGTTTTCCGGCCAACAACTTTGGCGGGCAAGAACCGGGCACCAACGTGCAAATTGCGGAGTTTTGCCAAGCCAACTACGGGGTTTCGTTTCAAATGTTTGAGAAAATCTCCGTGAAAGGCACTGATCAACACCCGCTGTATGCCTGGCTCAAAGAAAAGACCGGCAAGGAGCCTACGTGGAATTTCTGCAAATACCTGGTGAAACCCGATGGCACCGTCCAGTTTTTTGCTTCATCGGTAAGCCCGCTGGATGCCGCCATCGTGGGCGGTTTGAAATGAAAAAAAAGTATTGGATCATCTTACTCGCAACCGGTATGGGACTCGCCTCACTGTTAAGTTTTAAACTGTCGAAGGGCAAGAAGCAAGAGGTGGGTGGCTCCATTTATGATTTTAAGATCAAATCGCTGGAAGGCAAAGAGATTGATCTTGCCCGCTACAAGGGTAAGTACCTGTTAATTGTGAACACGGCCAGCAAGTGCGGCTATACGCCACAGTATGCAGCCCTTCAAAAACTGCATGAGCAGCGGGGCGACCAGGTAGCCGTATTGGGCTTTCCGGCTAACAATTTTTTATGGCAGGAGCCCGGCAGCAACGAAGACATTGCTTCGTTTTGTCAGAAGAACTACGGGGTGTCGTTTCAAATGTTTGAAAAGATTTCGGTGAAGGGCCGCGACAAACACCCGCTATACCAATGGCTGGAAGCCAAGACGGGCGAAACCCCCGGTTGGAATTTTTCGAAATACCTCATCGGCCCCTCAGGCGAGGTGATTGGTTTTTTTGGTCCCAAGACGGAGCCATTGAGCCCTGCGCTGTTGAGCAAAATAAAATAGCCATGATACGCGCTTTCTTATCGGCACGGCCGTGGGCATCTGACCTTGCCTTGTTGGTGTTGCGCCTTTCGTGTGGGCTGATGGTGGTGCACGGTTGGGGTAAATTTGAAGGGTTTGCGGAGCGCAGTGCCGGGTGGCCCGATCCTTTTCACGTGACGCCACCCGTGTCGTTGGGCCTCACCGTATTTGCCGAACTGGTTTGCTCGGTGTTGGTGGTGTTGGGGTTGTTTACACGGCTGGCCCTGGTGCCACTGATCGTCTGTATGGCGGTGGCCGTGTTTGTCATTCACGGGGCCGACCCCTTTGGGGAGAAGGAACACGCGCTTTTGTTTTTGTTGCCGTACGTAGCGCTGCTGTTGGCGGGCCCCGGTAGGTATTCGCTGGATTCGGCTTTGTTGAAGCGGTAATCATTCCTCATTCACCGGTAAAAAACTCCGGTTTCACCGACATTCTGCGGCCAGTCGCCTTTGAGGGCTCTCCCAGGGCGGGGATAAGCCGTTTCTTTGAGTATCAAATCCACACTACCATGGCACAGCAGAAGGTAAGCAACAGCGTTTGGGTAGGGGCTCTCATCCTCACCATTGGCTCATTTTTATTGATCCGCAAACTCGACATCCTTGAGTTTCCCGACTGGCTGTTTTCATTTGGCTCCCTGTTGGTCGCCATCGGCCTGGTGGTGGGCGTACAGAGCAAATTCAAAGGGGTCGGGTGGATGATTCTGCTCGTCATCGGCACCTTTTTCATCTTAGACGACATTGAGAGCCTGCCGTTCGATTTCAGGCGTTATTCGTTTCCGTTGGCGATCATCATCGTAGGCGCCTTTATCCTGGGCCGTGCGTTGGTGGGGCCCAAAGTGGATACCCAAAAGAAGACGTGGGGCAATGAGGGCGCAGGCTTTGTGATGAACGATGAAAGTGGCGAGGATCATTTTGACCTGACCACCGTCTTTGGCAGCACCAAAAACAAGATATTTTCCAAAAACTTCAAAGGAGGGCAAACCACCTGCATCTTTGGCGGCTCGGAAATCGACTTAAGCCAGGCCGACATTCAAGGCACCGTGATCATTGACGTGGTGCAAGTCTTTGGCGGGGCCAAAATCATCATGCCGTCCAACTGGCAGTTGAAGTCCGATGCCACAGCCATTTTGGGTGCCGTGGAGGACAAACGTGTTATCCCTTCGGCCTACACGCCCGACAAGAAAGTGGTGCTCACCGGCTTCGTGATGTTTGGTGGCGTGGAAGTGAAAAGCTACTGATCGCAGGGCCGCCAATCATTTAAGCCTTCATCACCTAACGTTGTCCAGCACCATGATGAACTGGTACATAGCTCGTTTTGTCTATCAGATTGTACTACCCAACGCGGCCGGAGCGCCTCAGTTTGATGAGCAAGTGCGGTTGGTGCGGGCAGACGAGGCCGCGTGGGCGTGGGAAAAAGCCCACGTGTTGGGCCGCCTGGGTGAATGTACGCTCGAAAACGAAAATAACCAGTCGGTGCAGTGGAAGTTCGTGGGCGTTACCAACATGTATCCGCTGCACGACTTGGCTGATGGGGCCGAGCTTTTTTCGGACACGTGGCATCCGGCCAACGGAGAGGAGTTTTTGCACACCGCCCAGCTACAGGTGCAGAAGGCAAAAGGCCTGCTGCTCGATGGCGAAAAATCAAGGCTGGCCTGTTAACTTCGCGACCCGTGGCAACGATTAATCCACGCGCTGCTTTGTCCATTCCCCGTCCGCTCCTTGCCCTGGCCATGCTGCTGCCCGCAGGGGGATTGTTTGCGCTGATCCACGTGTGGTATGGGTATGAGCCGGCCCTGGCCGCAACCGATACGGGGTTGTCCATCTTTTTGTTGGTCACCGCGGGGGTAGCCGCGCGCAGTGTGCTCACCAGTTATTTTCCACAGTCGGGCAAGTTGGTCTATGGCATGGGGCTGAGCGTAGCCCTGGCAGTCTTCATTACGTGGCTTTTTCAGCAAAGCATGCTGGGGTTGATTGACGAGGAACGCTATCGCTCATTTTTGTACGAGTCGCTGCCGGTGCGTGCGGGATTTAACTGGTTGGTCATCGTGAGCATGTCGGCCACCTTTGTTTTGTATGAGGGCTTCAAGGAAAAGCAAAAGGACACCCAACACGAGATCGACACCGTAGCCATGGTAAAAGAAGCCGAACTGCAAAAGCTTCAATTGCAACTGCAGCCGCACTTCCTGTTCAACAGCCTCAACTCCATCAATGCGCTCATCCTCACGCAGCCAACCCGCGCGCGCGAAATGGTACAGCAGCTTTCTGATTTTTTGCGCACCACCCTTAAGCGGGCCGATGAGCATTGGATCACCCTTGACCAGGAGTTGCATTACCTGAACCTATATCTTGCCATCGAAAAAGTGCGCTTTGGCCATCGGCTGGAGGTGCAAACCGAAGTGGACGAGCATATCAAACTGTGGTTGATCCCCCCGCTGTTGTTGCAGCCCTTGGTTGAAAACGCCATCAAGTTTGGGTTGTATGGCACCACCGACAAAGTGACCATCGTGATGCAAACGTACCGGGTGGACAACGCCCTGCGCGTCACCATCACCAACCCCTTCGACTCCGATATGCAGCCGCCCGAGGGCAGCGGCTTTGGGCTTCAGGGGCTGCACCGAAGGCTGTACCTGCTGTATGCGCGCAACGACCTGCTCACCACCAAAGCTGAAAACAATCATTTCACTGTGGAATTGACCCTGCCCGAAAAGTTATGACCAAAGTTGTGTTGATCGATGACGAGCCCCTGAGCCGCGAAATTGTCAAGGCCTATTTACGCGCCTTTCCCGACCTGGAGGTGGTGCAAGAATGCAATGATGGGTTTGAGGGAGTTAAGGCCATCCAGCAACACCAGCCCGACCTGATTTTCCTGGACATCCAAATGCCCAAAATCAATGGCTTTGAAATGTTGGAACTGATCGACCAGAAGCCCTCGGTGATTTTTATCACCGCTTACGATTCCTTTGCCATCAAAGCCTTTGAGGCCAATGCGGTGGACTATCTGCTAAAGCCAGTGCCGGAAGATCGCTTTCACCAGGCCGTGCTCAAATGGAAAAGCAAACTGGCCCCTGCGGCACCGGACCAGATGGAGAAAGTACTCAACAGCATGGCCACGGCCACCGCGCAACAAAATCGCATTGTGGTGAAAACCGGTAATAAGGTGAAAATCATTCCCGTGCACGAAGTTCAATACATCGAAGCCAACGATGATTTTGTCAATATCGTGACGGCCGAGGGTACGTTTCTCAAAAATAAAACGATGCAGTTCTATGAACAAACGCTGGACGCCCAGCAGTTTGTGCGCATCCACCGCAGCTACATTGCCCATGTGGGGCAGATCACCCGCATCGAACCCTACCAAAAGGAAACCCACCTGGCCATTCTGCGCAACGGCAAGCAACTGCCGGTAAGCAAGACCGGCTATGTGCGGTTGAAGGAGATGTTGGGGATCTGACTCCCTTTTCGGGAGACTTCGCCCCGGGGGCGGCCGCACCCACCGCGGGCGTACGGCCTCGGCAGGGAGATTTCGTATCTTTGCCGGCAAACACGCATCTCATGATCTACAACTCCATCGTAGAAACCATCGGCAACACCCCCATCGTGCGCCTGCACAGAATTTTCAAAGGCTTGCCCGGCCGCTATTTGGCCAAAGTCGAGTACTTCAACCCGGGCAACTCCACCAAAGACCGCATGGCACTGAAGATGATCGAAGATGCGGAAAAAGCGGGGCTGCTCAAGCCGGGAGGCACCATCATCGAGGGCACTTCGGGCAATACCGGCATGGGGCTGGCCCTGACAGCCGTGGCCAAGGGCTACAAATGCATTTTTACCATGGCCGACAAGCAGTCGCAAGAGAAAATCAATATCCTTCGGGCCGTGGGCGCAGAGGTGGTGGTGTGCCCCACCAACGTGGAGCCGGACGACCCGCGCTCCTACTACTCGGTGGCGCGCAAACTCAACAAGGACATCCCCAACTCCTTTTACCCCAATCAGTACGACAACCTTTCCAACCGCGCGGCCCATTACGAAACCACCGGGCCGGAAATTTGGAAGCAAACCGAAGGGACGATCACGCACTACGTGGCCACCGTAGGCACGGGCGGCTCCATGTGTGGCACGGCACAATACCTCAAAGAACAAAATCCCTCCCTCAAAGCCATTGGCATCGACACGTATGGATCCGTTTTCAAAAAGTACAAAGAGACGGGCGTCTTCGACAAAAACGAAATCTATCCTTACCTCACCGAAGGCTTTGGCGAAGACATTCTGCCCAAAAACGTAGACTTTGACGTCATCGACCAGTTCATCAAAGTGACGGATAAAGACGGGGCCATCATGACGCGCAGGCTGGCCCGTGAGGAAGGGCTGTTTGTGGGGTGGAGCTGCGGCTCGGCCATACACGGGGCGCTGGAGTATGCCCGCGAAAACATGACCGCCCGCGACACCCTGGTGATCTTGCTGCCCGACCACGGCACGCGCTACCTGGCCAAGGTATACAACGACCAATGGATGCGCGACCACGGCTTTCTGGAGGAGCGCACGTTTGCCACCGCGCGCGACATTCTTAAGATGCGCAACGGCCACGACCGGCTGTTTACCGTATCTCATCGCGCCACCATTGGCGAGGCCATCGTGATCATGAACCGCGAAGGAGTGGACCAAATGCCCGTGACGGAGGGCGAGGAGTTTGTCGGGAGCGTGACCACCGCCAGCCTCATCGAAAAAATCATTGAAGACCCTAACCTGAAAAATAAACCCGTGGGCGAAGTGATGGACAAGCCCATGCAAGTGGTGGCGCTGGACAGCACAGTGGACGTGCTCTCCAGCATGATCACCAAGTCCAACAAAGCCATTTTGGTGCGCGATGAAGAGGAGAGAGCCCACATCATTACCCGGCACGACATATTGAAAATCATGCTGAATTAGGCACCCGTTTTCGCGTACATTTCCAAAAGCCTCGCCTGCGCGGGGCTTATTTTTTATCTTTACCTCGGGTGAAAAACTACTATTCGATACTGGGCCTGCCCGATACGGCCAGTGGCGAGGCGATCAAACGCGCCTACCGCCAGTTGGCCCTGCGCTACCACCCCGATAAGAACCCTTCGCGCGAGGCGGAAGAACGCTTTAAAGAAATCAATGCTGCCTATGCCGTGTTGGGTGATGCCGCCAGCCGCAGAGCCTATGATGGGCAGTGGCTTCAGCATAAACAAGGCGTAGCCCACCGCGATCCAAAGTACCGCAGACGCCCCACGCGCCCCACCGGCCCCACGCCCCAGCAGCAGCTCTACCTCTACATGAAAGAGTATGTGCCCTACATGCGCAAGATCATGTGGGCCGGACTGGCCGTGTGCGTGCTGCTGGCCGTGGACGTGGCCCTGCCTGCCCGTCAGTCGTACGAGTCGATTGTGGACATGACTTTTGAAGTCGACAATGTGCGCAAGCTGCATTTGGATGACGGCTCGGACGTGAGCCTCTCGCGCGAATTGGCGCGCAGGTTCAACCTCGGCAACGAGGTGATCGTGTACCGCAGCTACCTGATTTCCGTGCCGCTGAAGGTGGAGAACCAACGCACGGGCCAAACGGCCGCCATCGAGGCTACGCTCTACCACAACTTTGCTTTCCTGCCGCTGTTACTGTTGGGGCTTTCCGTGGCCGGACTTTTCTTTACCAGGAGCGTGGAGGCACAGTTTAACCTGGGGGTAGTGGCCGCCATGATGTTGATCTTTACGCTACTTTTGTACCTGTTTCAATAATGAGCAAGAAAAACAACTGGAAGCAGCGCGAGGGCGTGGTGTACTCCACCAACCCGGGCTTTTCGTATGAGCAGGCGGCCGAGGCAGACATGCACACCCTGCCTCCCCAGCAACAAAACCTCAAACTTTTTTTGGACCGCAGCGGCAGGGCGGGCAAGCAGGTAACGATTGTCAGCGGGTTTGTGGGCTCCGCAGCCGACCTGGAGGCGCTGGCCAAAGTGCTCAAGTCAAGGTGTGGCGTGGGCGGTACCAGCAAAGACGGGGAGATACTCATCCAGGGCGATGTGCGCGACAAACTGCTGGTCATTTTGCAGAAAGAAAACTACAAAGTGAAGAAGGCGGGCGGGTAAGGTCTTTGTGGCGAATACTTGACTTGGAAGATTTAGTAAAAATGCCGTAAGGTACTTCGTCATGTCCGATGCAAGTACTGCCAACGGTGTGGGGCTTTGTCAAGTTGGAGATTTCAAAGCATAAATGTTCAATAAGCCACAAATGTTTATTAAACATACAGCGGTAAAATCCAGCACTTCTGCCCCAACTTCACCAAACCCCTTTTAGCAGTAGTTTTTCTTTCGCGGTCTGTCCTATTTGTCATTTGCAGGTTTCCACAACGGGCCAACGGCAACTAATAAAATTATTATGTTAAAGAATGCGTTTGAGGGGTTGCCTGATGTAATAGAACCTAAACTGTCCAAAACAAACCAAGACAATAAACTTATAAGAACTGTTTTGCGAATTGGTTCTGGTGCTTTGTCATACACCCAAGATGACAAACACCAAATCATCACTCCCCAACCAAGTAAAAAACCACCCGTTAGTGCAGATAGAAATTTTGTTGTTGTTGCTTCATAATTTTGAACTCCGTCAATTGGAAAACTCAATAAATCGAGTGTCCATCTCGCAGGTTCAGAAGTTGAAATCATGGTTCCTAAGAAAAATACGGGCCCAAAAGAACCTACAACGATGGCTGTGATTTTAAGCCAAAACTTATGAAATTTTTGTGTCATCATTTTACTTAAGATTTAGATTGAACCACAAAAATAAAGCTTGCAAAAGTTTCATTTTAGTCGCTACCGTACAATGGTGTCTAGGTAAAACTGTTTGCAATTCTTTTTAAGTTGAGGAAATATTCTGAGAGCCATTTGGGATTGAGCGTATCAACATTTATTTGCAGGTAGAAATTTTGCAATGCTAATGTGAAAATCCCTTCCATTTGCCTGTCATTAAGTTTTAGGTTTAGGTCTTTAACCCAAACGGTTTTAAAGGCTTCCCCAACAATTTTGTTTGAGCGACATAAAGTGTCATTAAATAACTTTACGTTTTGATTTATTCGTAATTGTCTGTTAAAAAGCAAGTCTGTCTGGTGTGCTAACAATACGTTTATCAAGTCTGGGTCAATTTTATTTGCCGTCCGTTCTTGATCGGCTATTACATACGATTGGTCAATATGATGTTTAAGCAAAGTTTCGATAAACGAATCAATGTCAGCAAAATGGTGATAAAAAGAAGACTTACTTTTACCAACTTGTTTTGCAAGTCGTTCAATTTTCAGTGCACCTTGTCCTTTGAGGGCAAATGTTTCGTACCCTAATTTTATCCAAATTGCTTTAGTGTCTGATTTCATTAGGTGTCGTCTGTAAAATTGCTGCTAACAGTTGGCTATTCGCAATTGCGCATCTTTTCAACATAGCAGGTGGTGCCAAAAAACACAAGAAATCCCGCCAAGAAGATCAAGTTCGAGGATATTTTTTTGGGGCAACCCGGCCGTTTTCGATGCCGCTTTGGTAGACAGGCCAGGCGTGCGGGCCTTGACTGTTCCTTTTCTTATCGGTAACTTGTCATCGCGGCACGGGTTCGGGGAAGCGGGCGGAATGTTAACTAAACGTAGCATCATGGTCGAGTACTACCCCTTGACACAACTGACAAACGCTGCGGCCCCGCAGCGCGTTCGAAAGTACCTGCTGGTTTGGTGCGGAGGCGGCCAATGCCAACTGGAGGTAGATGGGCGACAACTCATCGTGCCCGCCCATCACGCGCTCACCATCACATCCGGTCAGGTTCATGGCTTTCGCGAGGTGCAAGCGGCCTCGGGTGGCGTTCTTTATTTCACCCTTGACTTTTTCAGCAAAGACGATACCGACTTGGAGCTGATTTTCCACAACGGCCTTTTTTGCCATTTCGACTTGAATGAAATCATTCCCGTGCAGCACCCCGCGGTAATCGAATCGCAGCTCGAGTTGATCCGCGAAGAGCTGGAACGCACGCCCTATCAATACGTGGCGTCCATCCACGCCCGCATTCAGTTGATGTTGATTGAGATCAACCGGTCCAAGATGGCGCGGGGCGATGAGGTTTATAAACCCGATGCGCTTTTTCTCCGTTTTTTGGAGTTGATACGGTCAAATTTTGAGCAGAACATAACGGTGGCCGAGGCAGCCACCCGCCTGTTGACCACCGTGGCCAGGTTAAATCAACAAGCCAAGCAGCACACCGGGCGAACGGCCCAGCAGGTCATCCATGGGTTGGTTGCCGCAGAAGCCAAGCGCATCATGTGGTATGAGCACCTATCGGTCAAAGAGACGGCCTTCCGACTGGGTTTCAAGGACCCGTTTTACTTTTCCCACTTTTTCAAAAAGCAAACCGGGCAGTCGCCTAAAGCCTTTCACGCCAGCGGGAGGTAAAAATTTACATGCTTTTCTCCGGAAAGCCCATGGAGAGCCTCGGTGCAAGGGCGGACTTTTGAGTCATCAAACCAAACAAAACCATCATGAAAACAGCCATCACCGACTACCTCGTCAACACCGAAACGATGGAATGGGTGCCGTTGATCGAGCCGGGCATTGCCACCGCGGGTATTTTTGTAAAGCCGCTGAGGCGGGATGAAAAACAAGGGCGGGCACCCTCCATTCTGTTGCGCTTTGAAGCAAGCGCTCGGTACCCGTACCATAACCATCCGGGCGGTGAAGAGCTATTTGTGTTGCAAGGCTCAGCGATCATTGAGGGTGTGACGCTTCGAGCGGGCGACTACCTGTACACGCCTCCGGGATTCAAACACGCGGTCACCACCGCAACGGGTTGTGTCCTGCTGCTGCACATCCCTCGGGAAGTTGAGATACTGGAGTAATCCCCGCTTGATGGGGTCACGGGCTCGGGGGCGGCTTGTTCGTTCATCGGTCGGTACGTTCGGTTTAACCGTTTGTTTTCCCGGTGGTCGGGGGCATCTTGTTGATTACCGCGCAAACCAATACACTTGTCTGGTAAACCGCTTACGTATGAAACTTCTCCGACTTTTGGGCTGTGTGGTGGCATGTGCCGTGGCGTGGCCAGGCGCCCAGGCTCAACCGGCCGCAGCCAAGGCCTTGGAACAAAAAGACCTGACCCTGAAGGATCGCTATGCCGCCATGAAAAATAACTCGCAAACCTTTCAGGACTACAAGGTGATCAAGGAGTACATTCTGGATGGCGTCTGGAAGATTTACCTTGACTCAGTGGCGGCCCAAAAGCAAGCTTTGGCGGCCGCTCATGCAAAAATCCAAGGGTTGGAAAAAGACGTTTCCGAACTCAAGCGCCAAATGGCCGCGCAGCAGGCAGCGGTGGAAGACATTACCTTTGCCAGCACGCACCTCACAGTGCTGGGTGTTTCATTTCATAAAACCACTTTTGTCTTGCTGGCAGCCGCGGCTGTGGGCGCATTGATTTTTGCACTGGTCAGCCTGCTGGCGCGCATGCGGCTGTTGGCTGTTTCGGTGCGTGAGAAGGCCGAAAGCTTTGCCGAACTCAACCGCGACTACGAAGAGTACAAACGCAAGTCGATGGAAAAGCAGATGAAACTGGCGCGCGAGCTGCAAAACGAACGCAACAAGCTAATGGAGTTGCGGCCGCATTAACGGTGTCAAGGCAACCGGTTGGCATGGCGCTGCAACAGCCACCACCGCTTTTTTACTTTTACGTACACTTCGGTGTAGAGCAGCGCAATGGAAAATTCCTTTCCTTGCATGAGCCCCGTGAATTGGCCGCGGCCCGTGACGATCACGCAGTTGTTCACTTGTTTGGCCGAGGCTTCCGTCACGCTGACAGCGCCATAGTGTAGCTTTCCGCTTTTCAGGTCTTCCATCACTTCGCGGCCATCTTCGACCCACCCGTTGGAATGGATGTAGGCGATGCGGGGATGCAGCACCGTTTGCAGCGAATCATAATCTTTTTCGATCAGCCATTGAAACTTCCGGTGGTGCAAGTCCAACACGTGTTTTTCGGCAGCGGATTGCGCAACACCCAACGCGGGTAACAGAAAGGCTACCCAGAATAATTTTTTCACGGCAATTGGTGTAATTTTCAGTGCCTCAAAAATAGGACTTGCGGTGGAGAGAAAAATTTTTGACGTCATTGTTTTGGGCGTGGGCTCCATGGGAGTGGCCGCGTGCTACCACGTGAGCCGCGCGGGAGCCTCGGTGCTTGGGCTCGAACAGTTTGCGATCCCGCACGAGCGCGGATCGCATGGAGGCCAGAGCCGCATCATCCGCCAGGCCTACTTTGAACACCCCGATTATGTGCCGCTGCTCAAGCGCGCTTACCACAATTGGCAGCAGTTGGAACACCGGGCGGCCACACACGTGTACCATCCTACCGGTTTGTTGTATGCCGCGCCACCCGGGCATTTCCTGATCAGCGGCACGCAAACGTCAGCCGCGCGGTACAATGTGGCATTGCAAACCCTCGCGCCCAGCGAACGGCACGTGCGCTTTCCTGCCTTTCAGCTTCCCCACCACTATGATGTGCTGGTGGAACCCGAAGCCGGCTTGCTGTTGCCCCACCGGTGTCTCTCCGCCTACAAAGAACAAGCGCTCCTGGCGGGCGCGGTTATCAAAGAACACCAACGCGTGTGGGGATGGCAAAAGAAAGGGAACGAGGTAGTGGTGACAACCGCGCAAGGTGAATACCGGTGCCGCACACTGGTAATCACCGCGGGTGCGTGGGCTGGTCAGGTCCTTCCTTCGCTGGCTTCTTCCTTGCGCGTCACACGCCAGGTCATCGCCTGGGTGCAACCCCAGAAGCCCGCGCTGTTTCAGTTGGGCTCTTTTCCGTGTTGGTTGATTGCGCACCCCGCGCTGCCTGGTTCGTTTTACGGGTTCCCTGTGTTGCCGCATGAAAAAGTGGGCGGCCCCGCGGGATTGAAGATTGCCTATCACCACCCGGGGCGTGTGGTGGAGGCGGACGAACCCGACCGGGGTGATACGCAAAGCGATGTGGACGTGCTGATGGACGCCCTCAACACCTACCTGCCGCTGGGGTGCGGGCAGTTGCTCACCGTAAAAACCTGTTTGTACACCAGCACCCCCGATGAACATTTCGTCATCGATTTTTTGCCCGATATGAACCATCAAGTGGTGGTGGCGGCCGGCTTTAGCGGCCATGGTTTCAAATTCGTGTCGGTGGTGGGGGAGGTGTTGAGTGACCTGGCGTTGCAAAAAAAAACCGATCTTCCCATCGGGTTTTTGGGCCTGTCGCGGCTGGCCCGCGCAGGCACGCCTTAGCGGGGTGCAGCAAACACGCGCACGTAGTCAATCTCCATGCGTTGCGGCCAAATCGATTCATCAATGCCCTGCATGCCGCCCCAGTTGCCGCCTACGGCAATATTCAAAATCAGGTGAAAGCGTTGATCAAACGGCCATTCCTGAGGGGTATCCCGGGGCCCGCGCTGCACGGTGTGATACAGCGCCTCGTCCACCCAAAAATCAATTTTGTCTTGCGTCCAGTCGATGGCGTAGGTGTGAAAGGCATCGTGCGCACCGGCTATCTCAATGGTGCCCTCTTTTTGGGTGCGCTTGACGTGGTTGTAGGCTTCGGTGTGGATGGTGCCATGAATGATGCCGGGGTCGAAGCCCACGTGCTCCATGATGTCGATTTCGCCACTGGCGGGCCAGCCTCCGTATTTCCAGTCGGTGCTCAGCATCCAGATGGCCGGCCAGGTGCCGCGGCCTTTCGGCAATCTGGCCCGCACCTCGATGCGGCCATACGTCCAATCGCCTTTGTGTTTGGTTACGAGCCGTGCGGAGGTGTACGCTTTGCCGCCCAGCGAGTCGCGGTGCGCCTCCAGTATGAGCATGCCATTTTCAACCCGGGCATTGCGCGCATCGCGCGTGTAAAACTGGGCTTCGTTGTTGCCCCAGCCGCATACGCGCGGGCACCCATCGCCCAAATCATAGTTCCAGCGCACGCTGTCGGGAAGTCCGCTATAATTGAATTCATCTTGCCAGACGGGCGAGGGCGTTGGCGCAGCGCACGCCCACACGCACAAACAAATCAGCACCCCGTAATGGCTTTGCCGAAGATAACGCATCACCGGCTTCAGTTGCTTTGGCAGAGGGCAATTTTGGTGCGGCCCGAGGCCACGTCTTCGGTGAAGGCACGCCCGATGTTGCCGGCCGCCAAGATGATATCGCGTTCGGGCCCGGTGTCTGCCAGGTGGATTTTTACGCTGGCCCGCAATTCCATCAACGCATCATAGGTAACGGCTGATTCATCCGCCAACACGGCCAAGGTGGTTTCGCTTTTGCCCGTGGCGGCTGCCACGGGTGTCAGCAGGGCAGCAATGTCGGCATCGGGTGTGGCCAAATCGCCCAGGTGCAGGTGCACCGGGTGTCGGGCTGGGCCGGAGGTTCCGCTCAATTCGACCGACACGGTGGTGTGCCCGTCTTTCCGTTCTTTGAACGTGACCGTGCCGCTCACCGCATAGGCCGATGCCGGTTGCAACGCGTAGACGGTTTCGCGGCCGGTGAACTCATTGACCACTTCCGTTTCGCTGCAGGCTACCGCTGCCAACATCACGAAACACACAGCCCAATTTTTCATATCGGATTCATTTGCAAGGCTAAAACTAAGAAAAATACCCACACGTTGTACCCGCGGGCCGCTACCGGCTAACGGCAAAGTTTAATACCTTTGGCGGGTTTGGCACACATTGTGGTATGCTATAAACGACTACTAACCCGTCCTATTTTGTGAAGCCCGTAAGTTTACTGCTGATCATTGCCCTGGCGGCTTGCGCTCCCGCGGCCACCTCGCAAAAAAGAGAGAAAAAGGAATCGAAAAAGAAACGCGAGGCCCCCGTGCGGCCAGCGTGGTTGAGTGCCAAACCCAACCAAGACGTGTACTATGTCGGAATAGGCCAGGCCGTGAAAGATGGCGTAAGCAACCACCTCCAGGCCGCCAAAAAGAGCGCCCTGGAAGACTTGGTTTCGGAAATCAAAGTCAACGTGGCCTCCACCTCGGTCTTGAGCACTATAGATGCCAACAAGGAGTTTCAGGAAAAGTATGAGCAGATCATCCAAACCACGGTCGCGGATGAGATCCAGGAGTTTGAGCAGGTAGATGCCTGGGAAGATGAGCGCAGCTACTGGGTGTACTACCGGCTGTCAAAGGCGCGCTACCGCGAAATCAAAGAGGAACAAAAGCG
>JALONI010000106.1 GCA_025455015.1 Cyclobacteriaceae bacterium
AAACGGAATGGTGCCCAACACGGGTATGTCAATGCTGCGCTCGATTTCGTTGATGCCTGTGATGCGGTTGGTGAGCACGTACATCAGGCCGATAAAGAAAAAGTTGAGCACGATGCCCGCCACCATGCCAATGCCAAAGATCAAATACCTTTTGGGGGAGATGGGTTGGGTGGGCAACGTGGCGGAAGATAATATCTTGAAGTCGGGTGTGCTGCCTGCTTGCGCGATTTCAAACTCGGCTTTGGATTGCATCATGGCCAGGTAGAACTCTTCATACAACTTGTAGAAGCGCTGATTTTTGGAGAATTGGGTGTTCTTGTCCGGCATGCCGGCAAATTTTTGCTCCAGGCTTTCCTTTTGTTTGCCCAGGTTAGCCAGCGTAAGCATCCAGTTTTTTTTCATCTCATTCAACTGGCTAAAAACCTGTTCTTTGAGTTGGGTCAACTGGCGTTCGCGCTGCTGAAACGCAAAGGTGCCCTCCTGGTACGAAAGCGCCAGCCGGTCGCGCTGCTCGATGGCCGTTTGCAAGTCTTCCAGCTTCCGGTTTACGAACTCCGGCAGAAACGTGTACGACCGCAGCGACAAGGCCGTGGGCGCCTGCGTCAGGTCGTTCAGGATGCCGTCCAGCCGGTTGATGCGCTGGGTCAACTCAAACCGTTGCGAGTCAATCTTGTTGATCAACTCAATGGTGCGCCTCAGGTCTTGATCCAGGTTGTTGCTTCGGTTTTGGATGGTGAAGTTTTCAAAGTAGTTCTCAAAACCTTCCATCTTTTGCTCCACCTGCACCAGTTCGTTGTTCAGCCATTCAATTTTTTGTTTGTTGGCCAGGTTCTTTTGTTCGTTGCTGTAGTAGATGTAGATGGAATCAATCTTGTTAACGATGTCGTAGGCTTTGAAAAGGTTAAAGTCCTTGAACGAAATCTTGATGGTATTGGCCGTCAGGCTCAGGGGTTCCACCGATAGGTTGGCCGACAGGTAGTTGATGAGCGTGTTGCGATGGTTGATGATAAAATAGTAGTCGTTGGGGTCGTTGTCCACATAGAAAGGCGACTTCCGAACGCTCAACACCAGCCCGCCATGGGTCAACGTGGCGCCAAACGTACCGGGCACGGACGCGCCCTCGTCTTCAAAACGCAAGCGAAAGCCATTGCCGTCCAGTAAGTCGATGTTGATCGGCCGGTCGAAATAGCGGGCATCCATCTGTTCCACGCGCACGCTGATGGGTGCCTGGCGGTACGTTTCCTCGCGCAGCACTTTGCCTACGCTAAAGTAGCTGATGCCCAGGGGCAGCGAGTCGATGATGCGGTTCAGGAAAACCTTGGATTTGATCTGCTCAATTTCGCCCGCCACGATATTGGCATTTTGGTCATCTACAAATTCCTGAATGCCCAAATCGCGCGCATCGCGTTTAATGTCCAACTTCAGTTCGGAGACGGACTCATACAACGGCTTGGTATAACGCACAAACAGGTAAGCGACCAGGTTGGCAACTGCGAAAAGAGCGATGATCCACGTCAGATTTTTCTTGACGACAGCCGATAGTTTCTCCGTATCAATGGAGTCGGGCGAGAGGGTAGATTGAAGATGCGGTTGTTCCATGGCCTGGGCTGATCTATTGTTGGCTCACGATGATGACCGCCAGCGTGGCCAAGCCGATCAGAATGCCCAGCACACCGGTGTTGTCGCGGCCGGCCTCGCTAAAGGGCCTCCGGATCGGCTCCACGTACACAATGTCGCCCGATTCCATCACCATGTTTCCTTTCCGGTATCCGTCAATGGTGCTGAGATCGACTTGATAGACCCGGTCTCCGCGGATGACGCGAATATTGTTCGCCTTCGCATCGTTGGGCAGCCCCTTGCCCATGGCCAGGGCTTCGACCAGGGTGGTGGAGGGGTTGGCCAGCGGGATTACCTGTCCGCCCACCGCGCCTAACAGTACAATGCGTTTGTTGACGAAGTTCATCACCACGTAGGCTTCTTTGAAGTACGTCTCAAATTCTTTCTGCACCACCTGTTCGGCTTCGCGCAGCGTAAGCCCCACCAGCCGTATCGTTCCGATCATGGGTAACTTCACTTCGCCATGGGAATCCACCAAATACTGAAATCGCCTGCGGTTTGGTTGGGCGGTGGCGGTGTTGGCCGGGTTCGAGAGTTCGGGATTGGGGTCAATAATGCGCTCGCCTTTGTTGGAGAAGATGTCGATTTCCAACACGTCGCTGGGCTGTATCACATAGTCCTTCGAAACCGTGGCAGCCTCCTGCTGGTAGGATTCAGCGGGTGCGGTGTCCGTAGGTTTGAACATGATATTTTGCCGATACGAAGCGCACGAGGCTGACAGTCCGGCCACTGCCAAGAGTAAAAAAATGCGTGTCAATGGAAAACCGTTAAAACAATCTCTCAAAAGTACCATTTTTTGACTGAACGCCCCCGCTGAGCCCGTGGGTGAGCCGGGGCATGGGGGGCTGTTTTTGAAAAACCGGTAAGAGGCTTAGGCTGCCTGAATCGACTCCAAGTACTTTTGGATGACGATTTCCTCGTCAAATTCGCGCTCTACTTTTTTGCGCCCGTTTTCGCCCATCCATTGAAGCGTGTCCGCGTCCAACGAAGCCATGCGTTTCATTTGACTGGCCAAATCGTCCGCATTTTTCAATTCGCACAACAGGCCGTTGGCGTTATGTTCCACCACGTGCTTGCAGCCCGGCACGTTGGTGGCAATGATGGGTTTGCTGATGCTGGCGGCTTCCAGCAGCGTGCGCGGGGTGCCTTCGCGGTAGGAGGGCAACACGATGCAGTCCGCTTCGCTCATAAAATGACGCACGTCTTGGGTGGTGCCCAAATATTCCACGGTGCCGTTTTGGATCCATTCGTCAATCACCCGCAGTTGGATGCCGCGCTTGTGTTTGGGATCCTTGGGCCCCAGCAACTGAAAACGTGCATGCACCCCCTCTTGGCGCAGTTTCTTCACCGCTTCGATGTACTCCAAAATACCCTTGTCGGTGATCAGGCGCGAAACCAGTAAAAACGTAAACGTCTGGTTGCGCTTAAAGGGCACGGGCTGAAAATGCTGCAGATCGATACCCGATCCCGGCAGAAGATCGGCAATGGCAGGCGACACGAGCTTCTTTTCGATAAAGAAGGTGCGATCGTCCGGATTTTGAAAAAACACCTTCTTGGCATACCGAAAAGACAGCCGATACAGGAACATGGCCACTTTGGACACCAAATTCTCCTTTAAGAACACCGTGCCCAGCCCGCATACATTATTAATGGCGGGTATGCGCAGGGTGGCGGCCGCCAGCGTGCCGTACACGTTGGGCTTAATGGTGTAGTGCAACACTACGTCAGGCCGGATTTGCTGGTAGATCGATCGCAGTTCAAAAAACAGGAGGGCATCGCGCACCACGTTTGCTCCGCGGCTGTCCATTTTCACATCGTGGTGTACACAGCCCATCCGCTGCAATTCGGGCGAGAAGTCATCGTGAGGTGCGATCGTATGCACTTCGTGGCCCTGTTCGAGAAGTTTTTTGATGAAATTCAACCTGAAATTGTAGATGTTCCAGGAGGTGTTGAGGACGATCGCGACTTTCATTTGCGTTCATTTCTACCTTACGCACTGATTATCAGCGCAGTGCAAAGGCATCAGTTTAGGTTGTGGCGTTGGCGTGGATGCTTCTCCGCTACATCCTACAAATGTAAGGAAAAGTAACCCGAACGAAGAAAACGCCCCACGGGCAAAAACGAGTTATTTTTGCGCCCGATGGCAGAAGAGAAAAAAGCGGTGTTGGTGGCACTGATCACGGGGCGAACGACCCCTGCGGAGGCGGAGGAATACCTGGATGAATTGGCGTTTTTGGCGGAGACCGCGGGCATTTACGCTCAAAAGCGCTTTGTGCAGCGGCTGGAGCATCCAGACGTGCGCACGTTTGTGGGTAAAGGCAAGCTGGACGAAATCAAACAAGCCGTGAATGCGCTGGGGGCCCGGGCCCTCATTTTTGACGATGACCTTAGCCCATCGCAGCTTCGAAACATTGAGCGCGAGATGAATCCCGCGGGCGAAGAACCCCGCGTGCGCGTGTATGACCGGAGTTTGCTCATACTGGACATTTTTGTAATGCGGGCCCAAACGGCCCAGGCGCGTACCCAAGTGCAATTGGCCATGAACCAGTATCTGCTGCCCCGACTGACCCGCATGTGGACTCACCTGGAACGCCAGCGCGGTGGCACCGGTACACGCGGGGGCGCAGGGGAAAAAGAAATTGAGACCGACAGGCGCATTATCAAAACGCAGATTGCGCTGCTCAAAGAAGAACTGGAGAAGATAGACAAGCAGCGCATCACGCAACGAAAGTCGCGACAAAACACCGTGCGGGTGTCGCTGGTCGGCTATACCAACGTGGGAAAGAGCACGCTCATGAACCTGTTGTCAAAAGCCCAGGTCAAAGCGGAAGACAAACTGTTTGCCACCGTAGACGCGACCGTGCGAAAGGTGGTGATTGGCGAAATCCCATTCCTGCTGTCCGACACGGTCGGGTTTATCCGAAAGCTGCCGCACCATTTGATTGAGTCGTTCAAATCAACGCTGGACGAAGTGCGAGAGGCCGACCTGCTGCTGCACGTGGCCGATGTGGCCCACCCACATCACGTACACCACATGGAGGTAGTGAAGAAAACCCTGGCCGATATCGGAGCGGGGCACCTGCCGGTGGTTTTGGTGCTGAACAAGGTGGACCTGTTAAAAGACCAACGAGGGGCTGTGGATACAGACGAACTGGCCGGCTACTACCGAAGCCTCGGCTACGACCAGGTGGTATTTGTGTCGGCCGCTACCAAAGAAAACATCGACCGGCTGCGCAAAATGATTTACGAAGACGTGCGCAAAAAGCATTTGATGATCTACCCCAACTATTTGGCACCGGTGGTCGATTGGTCGGTGTACTGACCGGTCAGTGGCTGGCGCGTTTTTTGGAGGCCACCCGCTTGCGCGGAGCAGTGTCCAAAAAACGGGACTTGGCTATTTTGGTCGTTTCCACCTCTATCTTAGTGATCGAGTTGTTCTTGCGGCCAAACACAATCTTACGGCAGTTTTCGCTGCCGCACTGGCAGGCAAAAGGCTCCATGCTCTCGTCTATAAACGAGGCATAGTCAAGGGTCAATTCTTCGCCTTCCTGAATGTCGCGCAAAGCCACCACGTTCAGCCCTTCGTAAAAGGTGTTGGCATGGCAACTGTGGTTTTGGGGCGCCCAGTTTACCGGGTTGCTGTCCCACAGGATGTACACTTCTTTGCTGATGGGGTAGGCGTAATGTTTGAAATCGGTTTTTTGACGCTCGTTCCAGTTTGCTTCCACAAAGCGCTTGGACACGATGCGTTGTGCCAATTCTTCGCCCTTGAAGATGGTTTCGTTCTTGTGGATGGCGCGGGTGGCAAAAATACCGTAGCCGGCCATCGAGCTGCCTTTTACTACGTATCGCTTTTGCCGGGCGTTGTGCCGGGCGATGCCTTCCGCAATGATGTGCTGCAGGAAGCCTGCTTTGCCGTCTGTCTCCAAATTCAAGATATAGTCGGCCGAACCCTCATAGCCATTTTCGTAAAAAGCAGAGCACGTAAAATTGATTTCCAGAAAGAATAACGTGCCCTGGCCATCCAGGCGGAAGTCGAGGCGTGCGTAGCCCACTCCGCTAAAGGCCGTGAAGATCTGTTCGGCCGCCACCCGCAGCTTTTTCTCCAGGGCCTCGTCCGGGCAGGGAATATTGCATTCGGGGTGAAGTTCGGATGTCTTCAGCGCATAGGTCTTGTACGTGCGCCCTTTCGGGAAAACGTACTCGATGGGCTGGTACACCCGCACGCCTTTGCCATCGGGTTGTGCCGCCACCAACACGGTAAACTCGCGACCGTCTACGTACTCCTCCACCAGGATTTCGCCAAACTCGGGAATGAGCTGTTCCAACTTGGCGCGCAGCCCGGCTTCATCGCTCACGCGCGAGTGTTCATCAATGCCCAGGCTGTCGCCTGCTTTGGCGGGTTTGATAAACAAGGGGAACGTCAGTTTCTCCAGGATCTCCTTCACCTGTACCAGCGAGTGCACCTCTACCGAGGCAGGCGTGCGCACCCCCGCGCAGTAGGCCACGTATTTCATCAGCGGCTTGGGCGGATCATACAGCGTAGCGTTGGGGCCCGTGTACGGAAGGTTCAGCAAATCCAATGATTGGATGACATCCATCGAAGGCACTTCCCATTCCAGGTAGCCTTCGCAGAGGTTGACAAATATATCGTAGCCGCGCGTGCTGAGCTCTTTGAGTTGGCGATACGTGGTAAGTTTGTTGAGGAACACGTGGTCGACCACATCGTGGGGGAGCAGGGGGCTTAGGTTGCGGGCCGGATCGTAGTTTTTGTAGTCAACGTGGGTCGTTGAATAGTCCGGCTGAAGAACACAAATCTTCATTAGGTGGGGTTTGAATGATGACGCTTCAATGCATCTTCCATTATTTCAACGATCAAATATGTAAAAGTTTTTTCATCTAATCGCAATATGGCTCCGATGGACGTATAATTTTCATCTTCGCTCAACCCACATTGCGCATTGATCTCCAACACATAGAAGCGACCGGTGTCGGTATCCATGCGAATGTCCAATCGGCCATAGCCCATTCCCTTCACCGCCAAAAATGCGTGCCTGCTCAGGTGTGCCAACGATGTGTTGAGTTCGTCCGGACACTTAAAGTAATCATATAAGTGACCTTGCAAAGGCACTTCGCTGTCATAGGTTTCCCAAAGCCGGTCGAACGAAAGAAACTTTTCGTTTTCGGGAAGCGAAGCATGGAAGACGCGCTCCACCGCGGGGTACACATGGATGTTTTCAGGCACTGAACAGGAGCCCACCACCAAGGTGGTAAACTCGCGCCCACGGATAAAGGATTCCACAAACAGACCTCCGGTGTCCAGCTTCCAGCCGCGGTAGCCGTGTTCCATTTCCTGTACGATGGCATCAAAGGCGGCCGGGGTGGATACCACATTGCGTACGCTCAGGCCCATGCTGCCGCCCGACACGGCAGGCTTGACGATGAGCTCGGGCCCGATGTTGCGAAACAAAACCGCGGCCTGGGTTTGGCCCGGTTGTACTACCGTCCATGCGGGTGTGGGCACGGCATGTTCATCAAACGCCCGCTTCATGGGTATCTTAGAGGTGGTGATCCGGTAGAAGTAGGCATCGGAGCCTGTATACATCAACCGGTGCTTTTCCAGGCATTCGATGACCGATACGCCCGGCACCGCATTGGTCTCGTCTCCATCGCACAGGTTGATGACCAGCGGGGTCTTGCCGGCCGATTGGGCGCGGATGGAGGACACCACCGTGTCAATGGTATCCATGGTCACGTTCTGCCATCGCCAATCGCACCCCAGTTCGGCAAAGACCTTTTCGTACTCGGCTACGCTTTGCGTGTAGTCATAGTAGTATTGCAAATTGGGGTCATCGGTAATGAGGTAAGGAGCCAACACCCATACCAGGTAATTGTCTTTCACATCGCGGAAGCGCATAGGGCAGGTAAGGCGGTTGGGTGCTAGTGGGGCAGAGTCGTTAACCAGGCTGCAAATAACGCATCATTTACCATGTATGCCAATTTGCCGGAGGCGGCCACACTGCGGCTGATCAAGCCATACTTTTCCAAAGACAGGATGGATTTACGTACCGAGGAGGCGTTGGTCATGCGCAACCGGCTTAGGAAGTGCTTGCCGGTAGGTTCTTCGGTGCCGCCCTCGCGCGCCAAAATGCGCAGTACCGTAAACTGTACCGAGTCGCCCCCCAATAAGGCGCGCACCCGCTCGTAATGGCTTTGCTGTTCCGCGAGTACCTGGCGAAGTGTTTCCTGTACCAGCGGCACGGTGATTACTTCGTAACCCCGCTCGAACAAGGCGTTGCATATTTTTTGTACGGCATAGGTCTCTCCTCCACCCAGAAAGAGAATGTAGTCCAGCGCTTCCGGGCTGCTCTTCCGATTCCTCGTTTTTAAATGTGTTTCGATAAATTTCTTATACGTGGCGGGCGGGATGCTGTCGAGCGAAAGGTTTTGGGTGCTGTTGAAAAACGGACGTAATGAAGAGGTGAACATGGCGGAGAGGACGTGCTGATCGCTGCCGCAATAAATAAAGCGGATGCCGGGCAGCCTCATCGCCTCGGCACGCAGGTAACCTTCCGTTTCTTTTTGCGGGTAGTTGAGTATCTGCTGGAATTCGTCCAGTATGATGAGCACTTTTTTTTCTTCGCCCAGCCAGGTGAGCACTTCGGTAAAAGAGCGCTTGATCTGTGACTCCCGTAGGTCGAACGATACTTCGGGTAATTGGGTAATGGGATTTACGCCCAGCGTCATGCGCAGGCGTCCCAGCACTTCCAGGTCGGAGAGCTTGCGGAACAGCCCCTGTTTTCGGACCTCGTAGATCGCATGCGCCAATTGTTGGTACAAGTCGCCCAGCGAGGAAGTGCGCATCAGGTCAAGGTAGATAACCTTCCATCCCTTTTGAGTCTGAAGCAGGTGCTCGCAGAAGTGCTGGAGGAGCGATGATTTGCCAATGCGCCTGCGGGCGATGAGGGATACATTACGCCCGTGGGCAATGGCGGTGGTCAATTGGGCGAGTTCTGTTTCGCGGTCGCAAAAGTAGCGGGGGCCATTGTATCCGATGAGGGGGAAGGGGTTGGCTAATTCGGGGTACTTACGCACGTTCATGGCACCAAAAGTAAT
>JALONI010000036.1 GCA_025455015.1 Cyclobacteriaceae bacterium
TACAGACACCTACTTTTGCTTGGCGGATGAACAGGAAAACCGGCAAGTACTACACAACTTAAAAGAAAATTCTGTCCAACTAATAGGGGGTTAGTACAGGATTACAATTGAGTATCAACAACTTGTGAAACGTTAGTCAGAAGCCCGCCTGACGAAAAAATTGACTCCAAAAAATTGAGTATATTTGGACATGGACTTAATGACTTTAATAAGGGAAAGGTATTCCGACTTTGTTGACCTATGCCGTTCACACAAGGTGGACAAAATCTATGCTTTCGGTTCATCCATTACCGACCATTTTGACCCAAATACAAGCGACATTGACATAGTCGTAAAAATTGACATTGACGACCCTGCCGACCGTGGTGAGGCTTTACTATCGCTATGGGACAAACTTGAACTCCTTTTCAAGAGAAAAGTAGATTTATTGACGGAGGACTCTATTAGAAACCCATACCTTAAGTCAAATATCAATCGGACAAAAAAGCTAATTTATGACGGAGAAGGAGAGAAAGTTTTTGTCTGACATTTCCAACTCAATTAATCTGATTGAGAACTTTACAAAAGACTTAAAAACATTTGGTGAATACCAAAAAGACTTAAAAACGAAAGGGGCGGTTGAACGACATTTGGGAATTATTGGAGAAGCAGTCAATAAATTCTTGAAAGAATCAAACACGAATGAATTCAAAAATGCATCGCAAATAATAAGTTTGAGGAACAGGTTAATTCATTCGTACGACAATGTTGACGACTCAATCATATGGTCAATTGTAACACGACATCTTCGACCACTTAAAGACGAGATAAATGAAAAGATTGGGTGACCGGGGCACAGCAGCCAACAAAAGTAGCTGTTGCACAACGTGCTGCGAAGTTGTTGTGGATAGAGGGGGGAGCGGGGTTGATTTTTTAGTTTTCGGGAGTCGGATTGTGGATAAGTGTGTTGATAACTTGGCGCGCGGTCTGATTTTTCATATTCGCGCCCAGGTGGCGGGCGGAAGCCGAAATTCAGGCATAAAAAAAGTGAGGTGCCATAGCGGCTTCGTTGTGTAGTCGAGAGCCCTGAGTGCTGCGGTGGGCCACTGCCGCATGAACTTCAGCATCGTTTTGACGTTGTAGGCGATGGCCGCCATGGTCATGCACTTGGCGGCTTGCGCCAGCCCCCGGGCCTTGCCCCCGTAAAATGTAAAATTTCTGCGTCTGGCCGGTGTCTTTAAACTTCGCAAGCTTTGCACATTTCCAAGGGCCTGCACCGGCTACTTTTGGAAAAAAAGACACAGGAGGGGCCTGCTAACTGTAATGAACACTTCCCGAATAGGCCTCAATCGCTCAAAACCACTGAACCCGTTAACCCATGACCATGGAAACTGTTTCTCCCAACATTTTTGTCAACGACCTTCATGTAACCATCGAATTTTACGAGACTCTTGGATTCACGGTTGTGGCCGCTGTGCCTGAGCCAAAGAACCCGATCTTTGCGCTGATGACGTGCGGAAGCGTAACGTTTATGTTTCAGACATTTGCCAGCATCGAAAACACATTGCCCGTGGTGAACAGAAGCCGTGGAGGTTCTTTACTGCTATACATCAAAACAAAAAACATCCGCGCCCTATTTGAGAAGGTGAAAGATCAGGTGACCGTTCTGCACGGATTGGAAAAAACATTTTATGGCGCCACCGAGTTTTCGATTCAAGATAATAACAACTACATGCTAACGTTCGCGGAAGATGAGTGACCGGATAAATCGCCTCGACATCACAAGCTCCGAGAAAAGAACGTTGAGGGCAAACAAGATCAAGCTGAAGGAAATTCATCATCACCCGGTGAAGCGTCTACGAGCCATGCTGGGCATCTCCAACATACGGGCGATGGAGCTGAGAGCGCTCTCCGAATTTCAAACGATCCCTTCCGTTGGCGTCCGCTTTGCTCAGGATCTGATTTCACTGGGTTTCTATTCGATTCGCCAGCTCAACGGAAAGGACCCGGCAAAACTTGTCGACCGACTGGAGCGTCAACTAGGCGCCTGGATTGATCCCTGCGTAGAAGACCAAATGCGTCTTTGCACGCACTATGCCACGCATTTGGATGACCGTATGAACTGGTGGGATTTTACCAACGAGCGGAAAACCTTTCGGCAGCAATACGGTTATCCGGCCAGCCGGCCGAAAAGACCCTGGTATCAACTGGAAAAATACAAGCCGGCCAATAGAGTCAAGGCCCAACATGAAATCACGAAAAAAGACTTGAATAAGAAGTTAACACGTGCCCTGAAATGCATGAGAGAAAACCTGACAAGCGGAGTTACCTTGGCACAATTGGCGGACGCGGCCCATCTGTCACCGTTTCATTTTCACCGCTTGTTCAAGGGCGCGTACGAGTTGACACCGCTTCAGTACTTTACCCGTCTTCGCATGAAGGAGGTATGCAAGCTTCTTACAAAAACAAAGATGCCGATTTCGTTGGTTGGAAGTACCTGTGGGTTTGATGACCAAAGTTCGTTCATCCGGCTATTCAAAAAAGAATTTAAGCAAACTCCGCTGGCTTATCGCAACGCTAAAAGTATCGTCACGAGATAATCAATGGCATCTCAAAATGGATGATTGGCTTTGACTGGCGGTCATCGGCTATCGCTTCTTTCGCCACCTCTGCGTCACCAAGCGCACACCTGCGCTGCACCAAAGAGGCAGCACTTTTTCTCCGGCAATTCCCTGGCCCACCGTCATGTCAATTTGGAAAAAGTCGCTAAAGAAATAGCGGTAACCAATTTGATACGCGGTGCCTGTGCCGGGTATGTAGGGATCGCCCGAGAAAAACTCGCCCACCAGGTGCATGCCCCTGTACACTTTGATCTGCGTGCCCAACCCCCAGGTGGCAATCAGGTTGTTGGAACCATCGATGTGCAAAAAGTTGCCGCCCAGGTTGCCATGAAACAGGAATTTGTCACCCTCGCCAAAACATTGGGAAACGGTGAGGTAGCCAAAGGTGCCAAAGCCGGGCGGCTTGAACGCACCCGCGCCACTGGGCAAAAATGTGCCCATCACCATGCCCACGCCAGGCGCCTGGTTGGGCTTGTACTCGCGAAACAGGTACTTGGCTTGCAACAACGGAAGCGCATAGGAAAATACTTTGTTTTGGTTTTCATCGCGTTGGTAGCCTGTGACCCCCCCGGCCGTCAACTCCAGCTTTTTGGTAGGGCCATACGCTCCGAGCAACCACCACTGTCCGGATTCGCGGTCAACGCGAATCCAACTTTCGGCCTGCGCCAGGCGCGCCCCCACCACGCGGGCATCATCGGTAATGAATGGACGGACGTCCTCCGGGGCCGCGGGGGCAGTGGAGGCCACCGGTTTCTCCGGCAATACCGGGGCCATCAGGGGCCATTCCGTGTTGGCCGCGAGCGTATCCGCCCGGAAGGCTGGTGGGTACTGGGCCGCCACGCCAGCGGACAACAAAAGGCAAAAGGCGTGCAATAGACAACGGTTCATGTGGCTTGCGTGGCAACTCGTTTACCCCCGGGCGTAGGGTGGCCGCAGCCACCACTCGGGAAAAAATAAAAGCACCAGCCGACTTGAACGAGATACGGTTGTTTGGGTTGCGCTACCGAGGGGTGTTTTAATCCGGCTTTAATCGGGGTGACGGCTGCCACTTCAGGCTTTGGGAAGGGTCAGGTTTCGCGCTCAATGGTGAAGGCAACGAGTTGTTCCAGCGAATGCCGATACTGCGAGGGGGGAAATTGGTGAAGAATGGTCAGCGCCTGTTGATGAAACTGCTGCATCCGCTGCTGCGCATAGGCAATGCCCCCGGCTTGGCGCACAAAATCGATCACCGCCTTCACGTTTTTGGGCTTTTTTTCGGCCCCGCGCACCGCTGCCAGCACGCGCTGCTTCTCCAGCCACCCGGCCCGGTTAAGGGCATAGATCAGCGGCAGCGTCATTTTTTTTTCTTTGATATCGATGCCCACCGGCTTGCCGATCTGATCCTCGCCATAGTCAAACAAATCGTCTTTGATTTGAAACGCCATACCCACCTTTTCGCCAAAGGCACGCATGCGCTCCACCGCTGCGGGGTCAGCCCCGGCCGAAGCGGCACCCACCGCACAGCACGAGGCAATGAGCGAGGCAGTCTTCTGGCGGATGACCTCGTAGTACACGTCCTCGTTGATGTCCAACCTACGGGCTTTTTCCATTTGTAACAGCTCCCCCTCGCTCATTTCGCGCACGGCATGGGTGACCAACGAAAGCAAGTCAAAGTCTTTGTTTTCTACGGACAGAATAAGTCCGCGCGACAGCAGAAAATCGCCTACGAGTACGGCAATTTTGTTTTTCCACAGGGCGTTTACGGAGAAGAACCCCCTCCGGTAGTTGGAGTTGTCCACCACATCGTCATGCACCAATGTGGCGGTGTGCAGCAGTTCTATCAAGGAGGCTCCGCGAAACGTAGCCTCGCTGATGTGGCCTGCCGTGCCTGCGCTCAGAAACACAAAGAGCGGACGCATCTGTTTACCTTTCCGTTTGACGATGTAGCCCATGATTTTGTCCAACAGCAGCACTTTGGTCTTCATCGAGGCCCTGAATTTTTCTTCAAAGGCAATCATCTCGTGCGCCACGGGGGCTTTGATATCGTCTAGGCGTAATGACATGCGGGCGCAAAATAGGTAAAGTGGGCCGCTTAACCTTGGCCGCGGGCCGTGAACACACGCGTGGGGCTCCTTTGGTTTCCTGCCGGTGGCGTGCTAACTTTCCCTGTTTATGGACTTCATCGACCGTCACTGGGAACACATCATTTTCGTTTTTGAAGTACTGATCGTCTGGTTTGTTGTTTCGCGCATCTTCCGGCTGGTGTTGGGGCGCTTTCTGCGCACGGCCACCCGCAAACTGAAAGTAGACCCCACACGCTACAATTTCTTCAAAAACGCGGTGGACTTCATCCTTTTCTTGATTGCCGTCATCGTCATTTTCAAGTCCATCCCCTCGCTGCGCACGTATGGCACCACGCTGCTCACGGGTGCCGGAGTGCTGGCGGCCATTGTGGGTTTTGCCTCGCAATCGGCCTTTTCCAACATCATCAGCGGCATTTTTCTGGTCATTTTCCGGCCCTTCAGCGTGGGCGACCGCATACGGGTGGGGCAGCTTTACACGGGCGATGTGGAAGACATCACCTTGCGCCACACCGTGATCAAAGACTTTGAAAACAGGCGCATCGTGATACCCAACAGCGTCATCAGCAACGAGACGATCATCAACTCCACCCTGGTGGATGAAAAGGTGACCCTCTTTATCGAGTTCACCATTTCGTTTGATTCGGACATGCGAAAAGCGATGGCCATCATGCGCGAGGTATCGGAGGCACACCCGCAATGCATTGACAACCGCACCCCGGAAGAAATCGAAAAAGGCGACACCGTGGTGATGGTGCGCACCCTGAACGTATTGGATTTGGGCATGCAACTGCGCGCGTGGGTGTGGGCCAATAATCCGTCTGTGGGGTTTGAGATGAAGTGCGACCTGATTCAGCAAATCAAAGAACGTTTTGACAAGGCGGGCATTCAGGTAGCCTTTCCGATGCGCGCTTTGGTCTATAAAAACCAACCTGAATAAATGGCACGAAAAAAGAAACTCCTACCGCTACAGGCCGACAAGCGGCCGAGCGAAAACAGTGTGCTGCTCGAAATGATTCAGTACAACGACAAGGAGTACCTGAAGCACGCAGACCTGCCCGTGACGGAATTGATCGCCCACTTCAAGACCCACCACGTCAACTGGATCAACCTCGATGGCCTCTCCGACCATACCATCGTTCAAAAACTGGGCGATCACTTCTGTCTTCATTCGCTGCTGATTGAAGACATCACCACCGAACACCAGCCCAAAGCCGAGGAGTATGATGACTACCTGTTTTTTACACTCAAAATGCTGTACCGCATTGAAGACAGCACCATCGAGTACGAGCAGATCAGTTTTGTCTTGGGCAAAGACTACCTGCTTTCGTTTCAGGAAAAGGATGGCGACCTCTTCGGAGGCTTGCGCGAGCGCATCCGGTTAGACCAAGGCCGCATACGCAAGCGCGGCCCCGACTATCTGTTATACCGGCTGGTAGACATCATCGTAGACAATTACTACACTGTGCTGGATGCCATCGGCTCGCAAATCGAATTGATTGAAGACGAAATTTACAACGAGTCATCGGGGCAGGAGTTCAAGAAGATACAGGCGTTGAAAAAAGAATTGATTTTTTTACGCAAAGCACTCTATCCGCTGCGCGATGCGCTGAGTAAATTGATCAAAGACGAAACGGGCTTTATCCAGCCGCACACCCTGCGCTACTATGCCGATGTGTATGACCACGTGGTGCACCTGATCGACTCGCTGGACACCTACAAGGACCTGACATCAAGTCTGATGGACATCCACATCAACACGTTGAACACCCGGATGAACGAGGTGATGAAGGTGCTCACGGTCATTTCCACGATCTTCATGCCTTTGACCTTTATTGTGGGGGTTTATGGAATGAACTTTGAAAACATGCCGGAGATACCCACGCGCTATGGCTACTTTGTGGTGTGGGGATGCATGATTGCCTTGGCGCTGGGCATGGTGTGGTACTTCAAACACAAGCGGTGGTTCTAAGCCGTCCGGCAGGTTTTTGCTAGGCGTCCGCCTCGGGGTCCGCCAGTTGCACCTCCACCAGTTCGGGCAAGTTGCGGATCATTTTGGTAATTTTCACTTTGTAGTGTTCCACCAGCAGTTCGTCTCCCTCTTGCGCATTGGCATAGAGGTTGGTGATCAGCCCGGCCAACGTGTCGAAGTCGTCCGATTCGGCAAACGGTACTTGCAAATTTTTGTTGATGTCGTGCAAGGAAGAGCGGGCCTGTATCTGGAAGCGGTTCGTGCCGATGGGTAATACGATCTGCTGTTCTTGATCGTGCTCATCTTGAATTTCGCCCACCAGCTCTTCCAGAATATCTTCGAACGTGACGATGCCAATGACGCCCCCGTATTCGCTGATTACGATGGCCATTTGCATTTTTTTCTTTTGCATCTCACGCAGCAGTTTATCGATCGGCTTGGTTTCGGGGATGAAATATGCCGAACGCAACAGATCGCGCAGGGTCTTGGAGCCATCGCCCGAAAAATGCATGCTCATGATATCGCGGGCATGGGCAATGCCCACAATGTCGTCCATCGAAACATCGTATACGGGATAGCGCGAATAGCCTTCCTGAAACACCATTTTCACTGCTTCGGCAATAGAGGTTTTTACGTTCATGCCGGTGATTTTCTCGCGCGGCACCATCACCTGCCGCACAATGCGGTTATCAAAATCAAAAACGTTCTGGATCAGCTCGCGCTCCGATGCCTCAATGGCACCTCCCTCTTCGCTTTCGGCAATGATCAATTTCAACTCCTCTTCGCTGTGCACTTCGGTTTCGCTCATCGGCTTGATGCCGAAAAGTTTGAGGATGAAATTGGCAAACCCGTTGAGCAACCAGATAAACGGCTTGAACACGAGGTAAAACACCCGCAGGGGCAACGACACGGCCATGGAAGTGGTGGTGGGATAGCGTATGGCCACCGACTTGGGGGCCAACTCGCCAAACACGATGTGCAGTACCGTCAGTACGGCAAACGCCACGGGCAGGGCAATGCTGTGGGCGGTGGCTTCGCTCAGTTGGAAGCCCAGGGTGCTCATCAGGTTCAAAATCATGCGCGACACCACATCTTCGCCCACCCATCCCAGGCCCAGGCTGGCCAGCGTGATGCCCAATTGCGTGGCCGCCAAAAAACCGTCCAGGTTGTCGATGATTATTTCGGCTGACTTTTTGGAAACCCCTGCTTTTTGCAGCGCAATCTGCGAAGAGCGCACTTTTACGATCGCGAATTCGGCAGCAACGAAAAAACCGTTTAAAAATACCAGAAAGAGGGTAATGACTACATCTAGTGCCATAGCGAAACCGTAAAGATAACGATTCGGAGCGGATCGGGCCGAGAGGCCCCAAACCCGGGTAAAGGTTTTATCTCACACATGTACCAAAAATCCAAAAATGCCCTTACTTTCGCTGTACCAAAAACTAACCTATGTTGTCCTACGTGTTCGAAGGCCTTGTCTTTCAGTTTATTGACTTAGTCATCGGCTTTGTCATTCTCATCAAAGGAGCCGACTTTTTAGTGAACGGTTCCTCCTCCATCGCCAAAAAAAATGGGATTTCGAACCTGGCCATCGGGCTTACCGTGGTGGCATTTGGCACGTCTATGCCCGAGCTCATTGTGAGCCTGCTGTCGGCCTTGAATGGGAAAAATGATGCCTCGTTTGGCAACGTCATCGGCAGCAACAATTTCAACTTGCTGTTTATCCTGGGCATAGCCGGCCTTATCTACCCGTTGGTGGTGCAGCGCAACACGGTAAAATTCGAAGTGCCCTTGTCGCTTTTGGCGGCCGGGGTTTTGTTTGTGCTGGTGAACGACTCGATGCTGTGGGGCCATGCCAGTGATGGCATCAGCCGGGTGGACAGCCTTATTCTGTTGACATTCTTCACGGGATTTTTGTTTTACATCTACCGCACCATGAAAAACACCTCCGACTTAGGCGAGGGGGGTGAAATCAAAATCTACAAGACCGGCCTGGCCGTGGGCATGGTGCTACTTGGCTTGGCGATGCTCATTGGCGGGGGCACCACGGTGGTGGGCAGTGCCACCTCCATCGCCCAGTACTTTGGGCTGAGCGAAAAATTGATTGGCCTCACCATTTTGGCTGCGGGCACTTCGCTGCCCGAGCTGGCTACCTCGGCTGTGGCGGCCTACCGGAAAAATACCGATATCGCCATTGGCAACGTGGTGGGCTCGAACATATTCAATATTTTTTTCATCCTGGGCGTCACCGGCTTTATCAACCCGATGCCTTACAATACGGCTCTGAATTTTGACATTTATGTGTTGCTGGGCGCCACGGTGGTGCTGATGATTTTCATGTTCACCCTCAACACCCGGAAGCTGGACCGCTGGGAAGCATTTATGCTGCTGGCCGGATACATTGCCTACACGGCATTTCTGATTGGCATGGATCAAGGGGCGTAGAAGGCCCTGATGGGTGCGGATGGTTACCGACCCGAGCCGGGCGCCACGGGCGCACTGCCGTAGGGCGATTGGTAGTTCTTTTCAAACTCGGCCCACGCGTTTTGCCCTTTTTTGAAGTGGTCATCGGCAAAAAAGACGAGGAACTTGTGGAATTCATCGGCTTTGCGGTAGCCTGCGATGGGATAAGCCGCCTTGTATTCCTCGTCCATGAACACCACGGTTGGGTAGCTCATCTGGTTGTTCAGCAACGCCATGGCCAGTTGGTGGCTGCCCTTGTTGCCGTAGGGCACAAACTTAAAAGTGGTGCCATTGAAAACAACATCTTCGCGCTGTTCGGCATCGAACTTCACCGGATAAAACCGCTCGTTGAGCACCTTGGCCACGGTGGGTTCCGAAAAGGTGTTTTTGTCCATCACCTTGCACCAGCCGCACCAGTCGGTATAGACATCGATAAAAATTTTGCGTTTTTCCTTTTTGTTCAGTTCCACGGCCTGTTCAAACGTAAGCCACTTGACCTCGGCCGATTGGCCGCTGGCGGCACCCACGCCCAAACTTGCCCAAATAACAATCGCGAACTGTAATTTTTTCATGGTATCGGTAACAAAGGTAACAGAAAAACGACTTTTGATGGCCGGGCGGATAGGAATGTAACCCCTTGGTTGGCGGGAGCACCTACGAGGCGTCAAATATTTTGCCGAACTTCCCCCCACACGCACGTTTTTGAAGAATTTTGCACCGATGGATTCGCAGCCTACATCCTCAAAACCCGGCACCAACCGCCTCTGGATTCTACTGGCCGGGGTGGTGGTGGCGCTGATTGCGGGGGTGGTATTCCTTTACGTGTCGGAACTAAACACCGTTTTGGCGGAAAAAATTAACCTGCCTCCGGCCCTGTCCAAGCTGGCAGACGCCTACGCCACGGTGGTCAAAGTGGTGGATTTTATCACCAATTTATTGCCTCAGCGGTAGGTGTAGTGATGCATAACTTTTTCCAAGGCCAGCCGAAGGGCTTGGTTGATGGGATAAAATGATCGGCCCAAATCCGGGTCGATGGATTGCAGTTGAAAGTAGTAATGGCTCATGACCGGCACGGGCAGCCCGTTGGCAATGGCAGCCTGGCTGTTGGCGTACGCATTGGCCTGGTCTGTTTTGATGACCTGGCAGGTGACCAGCTCTTTTTGATTGTACTTGTTGGTGCGGGCAGAGTAGCCAAATAAACGGCATATCAAACCCCGGTGCGCATACTGCGAACACAAGCCGGCCGCGGTGCTGGTGGGGTTCAGGATCATGCACGTGGGCGATGCTTCGGCTAACAATCGGGTGTGCCAAGACTCGGCCAACCCCTGGTGGTAGGCGTGCAGGGCGAAGGGCAAAAACTCTAGGATGGTGGCCTCGATATCCGGCTTAAAGCAACACTTGCCGCATCCCCATTTGCAATGAAGGGTGGTGTGCTCTTGAAACTGCCGGATGGCGGCATCCAGTTCGGAAAACACCGCCTCCACGGCTGCCGCCTGTTGTTCGAGATGATCCATGCCTGCGCGAAGGTGGCAAGAATTACCGAAAGGCCGTACGGTTGGCAGATTGCATGGAATTTCGGTATTTGCGCACGCACCGATACGTTCAGGGATATAAGCACCCTTCGCTAAAGCTTCGGGAGGTGGCAGATTGACGTTTTGTACAGGTACCCCTTCGCTAAAGCTTCGGGGTACAGGCGGGAGTAGCTCAGTTGGTAGAGCGGCAGCTTCCCAAGCTGCAGGTCGCGGGTTCGAGGCCCGTTTCCCGCTCATTTTTTATCATTCAAAATTACATGCCAGGTCGCGCCTGCCTGCCGCAAGGCATGGCCTGCCTGCCGCAAGGCAGGGGTTCGAGACCCGTTTCCCGCTCATTTTGTCGTGTTAGTCTTTTTCGTTGGAGGCGAAACCATCGGTCGTTTATTGCCTTTGCCCGAATCGTCAAACAACATGCGCACCGAGGGCCCGTACGCATCGTCAAACTGACCGCTGCGCATGCCCCACACGAAGGCTACTAAGAACGCAATGGCGATGGTGAGCGAAATGGAAATCAAGAGGATGATGATTAGCATGTGTCAGTATTTTTTTAAGGATCGGTGCGCGGCCCATTTGACGGCCAGCGAAGAAAAGCCGACTACGCTGACGCTGCTGATTGGCATGAGCACCGCGGCCACTAAGGGGGTGAGCTGGCCCGTCATTGCGAAGAAGAGCGCAATGCAATTGTAAAAGAACGAAATGCCAAAGGCGATCTTGAGGATGACGGTGGCCTGGCGGCTCAATTGCAAAAAAACAGGAAGACGGCCCAGGGCGCGCCCATCCAAAATGCCATCACAGGCGGGCGTAAACACACCCGTATCATCGCTCACTGCAAGGCCCACATCGGCTTGCTTCAACGCTCCGCTGTCATTGAGTCCATCGCCCAGCATCAGTACGGTATGGTTGTGCTGCAACTTCTCCACAAAGGCGAGCTTGTCGTGTGGCGATTGGTCAAAATGGAGCTCGGCCTCGCCAAACACCTGCGTCATACGCTCGCGGTCATGGCCGTGATCGCCCGAAAGCAGTGCTTTTACTTTCCGGCCCAGGCGCTGAATGAGTGAAGGCACCGCCTCTCGTACCGAAGTGCGTATCTGATAGTATCCGCGCACCTCGCCCTGGATGGACACAAACACTTTGGACGACCGATCGGGCACCAGCCCGTGAAACCCGACCCACGCGGCACTGCCCAGCCGTATCTCCAGACGGTCAACATACCCCACGATGCCCTGACCGGGTGTTTCTTGAAAGCCGTGCACACGAGCGTTTGATGAACCGGCATCGCTTTGTGCGATCAGGCGGCTGAGCGGATGCGTTGAACTGGCAGCCACCAGCCTGACCCACGCCAGTTCGTGTGGCTCGGCCACGCCCACAAACGCGATCTCGGAGGCGCCCGAGGTAACGGTGCCCGTTTTATCAAAAACAACGGCATCCACGTGCGCCAGCCGTTCAATCACATCGGCATTCTTCAGATAAAGCCCTTGTAACCCAAACGCGCGGAGCATATTGCCGTAGGTAAAGGGTGCTGCCAGCGCCAACGCGCACGGGCAGGCAACCATCAACACCGAGGTGATCACCAACCACACGTGCGAAGGATCGGCCACGTACCAGTATACGGCTGTGCCCACGGCCAGGGCCATTACCACCCAGGTAAACCGCTGTGCTGCGCGGTCGATGATTTTGCGATACTTGCTTTCTTCTGTTTTCTGAAAAGACGCGTGGTTCCACAAACTGGTGAGGTAGCTTTGTTCTGTTCTGTTGGCGAGTAGCACGTCCACCGGTTCGCTGAGCAAGCGGCCGCCTGCGTAAACCATCTCCGCCTTTTTTACGGATACGGGCCGCGCTTCGCCCGTGACGAAACTGTAGTCGACCCACGCTTCGGTGCTCAACAGCTCTCCATCGGCCGGAATGATTTCCTGGTGGCGAATGCGCACCCGGTCGCCTTGGCGCAACTCATACACCACGGCCGGTTGCCATTGGCCGTCCGTCCAACGCTGCACCGCCAGCGGGAAATACGAGCGATAGTCGCGGTCAAATGCCAGCACATCGTAGGTTTTGTTCTGGAACCAGCGGCCGATGAGCAGGAAAAAGACCAGGCCGGTGAGCGAATCCAAATAGCCCGCTCCCGTGTGGGTAACGATGTCATACGCACTGCGCAGAAACAGGGCGGCTAAACCCACCGCTATGGGCACGTCAATGTTGATTTGCCGCTGGCGGAAACTGAGCCAGGCATGGGTGAAGAAGTCGCGCGCGCTATAGACGGTAACGGGAATGGCCAATAGCAGATTCAACCACCCAAACCACCGCTGCAGGGTGGGGTCTGCGCCATCCAGGCCAAGGTACTCGGGAAAGCTGAGTAACATGATGTTGCCAAAAGCAAAGCCGGCAATCGCCAACTTGACGATCAACCCGTGCGTGGCCGGGGCGCTTTTTTTCTCGGCTGCGTCCAACTGAATTTGCGGAGGGTAGCCCACGCGTGCCAGCACACGCGCCACCTCGGCCAGCGTTACCTCTGCCGGGTGAAAGTCGACCGTTACTTCTTTTTTGCCAAACACCACGCGCGAAGCGATGATGCCCGGCTGAATTTTATGGAGATTTTCAAGGAGCCAAATGCAGGAGGCGCAGTGAACAGCCGGAACGCGGAAACACACGCGCGAAAACTCGGCCGATTGAAACGTCAGCAGCGTTTTCCGCACGGCAGGCAAATCGAGGTAGGCGTAGGCATCGGCTTCCACTTGTTTTGCCTGTGCGGCTGCGGGTCCTTTCTCAAAGGCATAATAGTCGCACAACTGGTGCGCGGCCAGTATTTCGTACACCGTTTTGCAGCCCAGGCAGCAAAATGACTTTTCATCATGCGCTAGGGCTTCGCTTTCGCAGGGTTGGCCGCAATGAAAGCAGGAGGTGAGGATGTCAGCGGGGGCTTGCATGCTGTTCATTCGAGAAATAGAGTGATGCGGACGGAGGTAGCTTTGGCAGGCGGGGCGTTGGCGGCAAAAAATGATGGGCGCGTTGGCCCAGGACGATGAGCGCGCGCGGGGCGCGTTGCACTTCGTGCGCGAGCACGTCCGCCCACTCTTCCGGGTGAACGGGCATAATGCCGATGTTGGAGAACTGGCTGCGCACGTGGTGAATAAAAAATTTTTCCAGTTGGATGGCCCGTGTACTGCTGGCGACAAAGCTGAGCACGGTAACGGGCCGATGGCGGGCGGTGGTTCCAAAAAAGAGGAGGAACGACTTGAACGCGGTGAGCAGGCTGGCGGTGGCGTCAAACACGATGAAGACGTGTTCGTAGCAAAAGGGCCATGGGGCGGATAGGAGCACGGGGCAGCGCACGTGGTCGAGCCGGGCGTTGGCGGCCGCTTCGCGGCCGCCAACGCCCACCAGCACTAACAAATCGGCCAACTGCGTCTGCAGGGCCCAATCCAGGTGGCCTTCCGCAGCCGACAGAAAATGAAAATCGACTGAGGCCCCCTGCGCCTCGCGCTCCAGCGCTTCGCGCACCTGTTCGCGCTGCCAGTGTTGCCGAAGCGACAAAGCAGCCGGGCCCACCATGTCATCGACAAAAAAGGCCGCCAGTTTACGGTCTTCGGCCTGGTCAAACAAGGTCAGGTAGTCGGCCAACGGCTTGCCGTCAGCCCCATCCGCCACCGGTATGAGTATCGTCTGCGCCAAGGGTTCAGGCCATTTTGTATGTCCAAATGGGGCAGTCGAGATGATTTACGATGTCTTCGGCTATGCTGCCCGTGAGCAAGTGGTTCAGCCCCCTGCGGCCGTGGGTGCCCAGTGCCACCATGTCGGCTTTCACCTCGGTCGTGAAGTTGCGGATGCCTTCCTCTTCGCTCAGGTCGTTGTACACGTGAATGCGGTAGTCTTTCAGCAGCAATCGTTTGGCCAGTGCTTCCATCTGTGGCTTGGATACGTTGTCGCGTAAAAAAACACCCGGGGTGTTGACAAAAAGCAAGTGTAGCGTGGCCTTCAGGAAATACTGCAGGGCCTTCACGCGCTGAAACAAGTTCTCATCATCCAGCGAAGGGGTGATGGGAAACACAATGTTCTTGATATCGCCCTTGACTTGCTTTTTGATGGCGATGACGGGAATGGATGACGTGCGAACAATCTTTTCGGCATTGGAGCCGATGACCCATTCCTTGAGCCCGCTGGCTCCGTGGGTGCCCATCACAATCACATCCGCCTTGATTTCTTCGGCCACTTCGCGAATCGTATTGGCTGTGGCCCCGTACACTACCTGGTAGTCTACCTTCACCTCTTTGGCCCAGCGTTCCTTCATCTTCAAAAAATTCTTCTCCGCCTTTTCTTTGGCGTCTTTCAGGAAGGCCTCTTCAAACGAGAGCACGGGCATCAGCACGGTGTCGTGCATGACCGGTATCTCCACCACATTCAGCAACGTAATCTGGCCCTTGCTTTGGCTCGCGATCTGGGCAGCAAATTTGAATGCCTGCACAGCGGGGTCAGAAAAATCACACGGCACAAGTATGCGTTTCATGGTTGGGTTGTTTTTGGTTGACATGTCAAAAGTACTGCCCTACCCTGCGCGCGCTAATGATGGCCATCAACGCAAAAGATGACTTTTGTCAGGAAATGAAAACTTCCGGGGTGAAAAGCGGTCTCCGGGTACGGGCTGACCGCGAGGGGCGCGTTAGGCTACGATCAGATCGGCCTGGCGGGCCAGCTTTTTGGCGTCCATGACTCGAATTTTCTTGCCTTCGAATGAGATGAGGCCATCGGATTTGAACTCGGAGAGCAGCCGTATGACCGTTTCGGTGGCCGTGCCGACAATACTGGCCAGGTCTTCGCGCGAAAGCGCCAAGTCGATCAGATCACTTTGATCGCCCTCCATGCCGTAGGTCTCCTTCAACATGAGCAGGTTGGCGGCCAGCCGCTCGCGCACGGACTTATGGGCGAGTTCGGCCATGCGTTCTTCCATCACACCCATTTCGTGGCATACCGCCTTTACCACTTTTTTCATAAAGGCCGGGTTCTTGCTCAACACTTCAAAGAAGTGCTCTTTGGGTATGAAACATATCTTCGCGTCCTCCAGCACGGTGGCCGAAGCGGCATAAAATTCTTCGCTGAGCAACGCACGGTATCCCAGAAAATCGCCCGGTTTGGCCATGTAAATGATGTACTCCTTGCCTTGCACGTTGTTCTTATGAACTTTTACGGTTCCTCCATTCATGCAATACAAACCCGTGGGCCGCGTACCTTCGTAAAAAATGGTTTGGCCTTTTTTGTATTGAATGCACGTTTTGTGGCTGTTGATCCGGTTAAGGTCTTCATACTCCAGCCCCTGAAAGAGCGAGTCTTTCAAATGTTCGCACAATGTGCAGGCGATGGTAAATTGAGCGCGCGACATACAATGGGCAGCTAAGGTAACAGGCTTATGGTCACTTTGTCAACCCTGTTGCTAAAAGGAGGCAAAAAACTAGCCTTTTGGCTGATCCGCACCGACCGGAGCGCGTATTTTTGCGTTTGATTGATAACCCCCTTCTATGAAAACCAAAATCCATTTTGTCCTGAACGTGCTGATGGGCCTGCTGTTCATCAACGGTGGCCTAAACAAGTTTTTTAACTACATGCCTGTACCGCCCGATTTGCCCGAGGCCACCCTGAAGGACTTTGGGGCCTTTATGGAAATTGCCTGGCTGATGCCGCTCGTGGGCGTGGCCGAGCTGGTGGGCGGTGTGTTGATTCTGTTGCCGAAGACGCGCGCCCTGGGAACGTTGGTGTTGTTTCCCATCGTGGTGGGCATTGTGCTGATGCACGTGGTGGTGGATGCCAGCGGCCTGCCCATCGCGCTGATTATTGCGGCCATCATCGGTTGGAACATAGCCGACCATTGGAAGAAGTACCTCGGCTTGTTGCATTAGCCGCCAGAGTCGTTTCCAAAAAAAAATCGCATTCCGCTGGTTGGCCGGAATGCGATTTTTCTTTTCGGGAGCTATCAGCGCGCCACCACGAAGGTGAGCACGGGGCGCTTGGCGTGCGACACCACCTCTTCGGCCACGCTGCCGGCCAACACGTGGGCAAAGCCCGTACGGCCGTGGGTAGCCATGGCGATCAACTCCGCATCGATATGGTCGGCAAACCGGATGATCCCTTCCTCAATGGTCAGGTCATTGAACACATTGATCGTGTAGCTTTTTAACCCCAATTTTTTGGCAAACTTTTCCATGTAGTCTTTGACCACCGTGTCACGCTGGAAATCACCCGGGGTGTTGATGCGCACCAAATGAACGGTGGAGTTGTAGATCTGCTGCGTGCGTTTGACAATGCGCGAGAACACTTCTTCGTCCTTGGACATGGCCGTGGCGTACACAATGTTTTTGAAATTGAGCGAAGCGGGTTTTTTGTTGATGACGAGCACGGGCGAACGCGAACTGCGCACGACTTTCTCGGTGTTGGTACCGATCAGCATTTCTTCCAGCTTGGTATGACCCGCGCTGCCCATTACCACCAGGTCCACTTTTTGGTCTACGATAATGTCTTTGATGTTATTAAAGGCACTGCCCAGCTTGAGCTCACCCGACAGGCGGATGTCGGCATATTTGGGGTCTTTCACCACTCTTTCCAACTGCTTGCGGCTTTTTTCGATCAGCTTGAGCATGAACAGCTTTTCTTCACCCGATAGGCCGGATGAAATTTGTCCATCGGTATTGAAGTTGACGTCTTCGACTTCTTCGATCACGTGTAGCAGCACCACCTCTGCGCCAGAGCGTTTGGCTACGTCAGCGGCAGTATCCAGGGCGATGGCGGCCGTTTTCGAAAAATCGGTGGGAACGAGGATGCGTTTCATCTGTTTTGTGATTTTAGTTTGAGGCGTTTTTGACTGGTTAAAAGTACTTATTTCGGCCAAGTTAAAAAATGACCGGGGCACAAACCGTTATCGGCAAGTGGCCCGCGTGGCCGTCAATCTGTTGAAATACATCCCGATAGGCGCGGCTCACCAACAGCAGGCCACACACGAGCATGGAAACCGTGGCCCACGTACGGGCAGAAATGGAAAAACGCTTTTGCAGGGTGGCAACCACCCACCCTGCGCCCATCATGGCCGGCCCGGTGCCCACCCCAAAAATCACCATCCAGCCAAAGCCCTCGGCCGGAGTGCGGGCACTGAGCGTGTTCAGCAAAGCCAAATACACCAGGCCACACGGCAGCAGGCCGTTGAGCATGCCCATCACCGCCACCGAAGCCAACCGGTGCTGTTGTAACTGTCGGGTAAATACATTTCGCAAACGCCCCGACACGGCAGCTATCGGTTTGCCCAACGCTGTGCCCGCAGGCCATGCCACCCCCACTGCCAACAGCAGAATACACAAGCCCGAAATCATCGCAAATGCCGACTGAAATCGCGGTAGCGACAGCCAACCGCCCACGAGGGCGAGCGCGGCACCCAACACGCCATAGGTGACGATGCGGGCACCATTGTATATCCAGAGCGTGGCTTTCCAGCGATGGAGCGAGGCCACTGTGGCTGCCAGCGGGCTGCACATGCCCACGCAGTGAAGGCTGCCGGCCAATCCCATAAAAAGTGCAGACCAGAGCATCAAAACACCAGGGTGTGCTCCGTGCGATAGTCAACGCCCGCCACGGACCATTCCAGCGTGGCGCGGTACAGCCCGGGCTCCCAACGGTCGGGCAACAGGGTTTGTACGCGCACGGTATCCAATGTAAACGTGCGGTCCAAGCCGGTTTGCGATGGCCGCTGCAAACTCAGGCTACCCTGCGCAATGGCGTGCGCAAACGTAACCATCACCTGCCCGTTGGCCACGCGCAGCGAGGGCGGCTGCGCCAAGGCGGCTGCCCGCTGCATGCGGGCCTGCTGTGCATTGTACTTCAGCTCATCGGCATAGTACTGATTGGAAACCAGGCTTACATCTTCGCGCACGCACACGATAACCAGCGAAGCGATAAACACCGCAAAGCCAACAAACGCCACCACAATCCATTTTCCTGGGTTCATACTTTCTTGGGTTTGGGTTGAATAGGCCCGATGAAACGGGTTTTTAGTTTGCACACCACCCGGTCGCCCTCGCGCACCTGCAAGTAAAGCGTGGTGCGGGCCCCGGATAGTTGCTGTTCGGGTATTCGGATAATGTAGTTTCGCTTGCTCATCCCCTCGCGCGGAACGAGGAGGGGCTGCTCGCCCACTTGGGTAAGCGAAGCCCCGGTGGCATCTGCCAATGTCACGTGGAGCGAACGGTCTTCAAACGTTTTGTTCAAAAACTCAATGGAGTACACATTGGCAATCTCCCCGTCATCCGTGCGCGTGTACAAGGTGCCCGGCATTTTCAAAATAGTGGCGTCAATGTCGGACCGGGTGAAGATGAAGAAGCCCAGCAACGCCACCAACGCGGTGAGCACGGCTGCATAGCCAGCCACCCGCCATGTGAGGATGCGCGTGTCGCCTTTTTCAATGGCGGTATGCGAAGAGTAGCGGATGAGGCCTTGGGGCCGGTTGACTTTCACCATGACTTCATCGCAGGCATCCATGCAGGCGGTGCAGTTCACGCACTCCAGTTGGGTACCGTTGCGTATGTCAATGCCTGTGGGGCACACATGCACGCACAACTTGCAGTCGATACAGTCGCCTTTCTTTTCTTCCACCGCCACAGCACTCCGTTTGATCTTGCTTCGCGGCTCACCCCGCAGCCAGTCGTACGCCACCACGATCGAGTTTTTCACCAGGAGAACGCCCTGGAGCCTTCCATAGGGGCATACCGCAATGCAGGCTTGTTCGCGAAACCAGGCAAACACGCCATAAAAAACTCCTGTGAAGGCCACCAACCCAATGAATCCCGGCCAATGGCGGGCGGGCGATTGCCCCACAATCTCGCGCACCTGCTGCCACCCGATCAGATAGGCCATGGCCACGTGGGCGATGAAACCAGCGATGGTCACAAAAAGGACTTGCTTACCGCCCTTCTTCAAGATTTTTCCGGTGGTCCACGGGGCACCGTTCAGCCTGCGCTGTTCGTTGGCATCACCTTCGATCCAATACTCGATCTTGCGAAAAACCATTTCCATAAACAGCGTTTGCGGGCACGCCCATCCGCACCACAAACGGCCAAACACCACGGTGAAGAGGATGATGAACACAAAAAAAATGATGAGCGTAAGCGCCAGCAGAAAAAAATCCTGCGGCCAAAACACCTGGCCGAATAAGATGAACTTGCGTTCGAAGATATTGAAGAGCAAAAACGGCTTCTCATTCCACGTCAAAAAGGGGCCGGTAAAAAACAAGGTCAGCAGCACCACCGTGACCACGATGCGCAGGTTATGAAACCGGCCCGCTGGTTTTTTGGGGTAAACCCACACCCGCTTGCCTTGTGCGTCCACCGTGGCGAGCGTGTTGCGAAATTCTTCGTCAAATTGATAGAGTGAATCAGCGGATGCCATGGGTATTTTATCGCAGCAATGTCTGCACGTTGAGGGTATCGGTTTGCGTTTGGGTTGAGTCGGGCGGATACAGGGTGCCCTGCGGTGCCTTCGCCTTGACGGGCGTGGTGCCCTGCAGGCTGAGCACATAGCTGGATACGCTTTGAATGTTTTGCGGGCTCAGCACCTGGCCCCACGCTACCATGTTGGTGCCGGGCACTCCGTTTTTCACAATCGTGAATACTTCTTTAATACCTCCGCCATGAATCCAAAACTTGTCCGTCAGGTTAGGGCCAATGTCGCCTCCTCCATCGGCCAAGTGGCAACTGGCACAGTTGGCCTGAAACAACTGCTGACCTTCGGCCAGGGCGGCCGCATCGGTAAGCAGCGTCACCGTGTTTTCATCAACCGGGTTCTTGGCACGAAAAATTTTGATCTGTTCTTCGGCTTCCGCTACCTGGGCCTGGTACTCTTGCTCGCTGGAGGGCAACGTGAGCGTGACGTGATAAACGATCAGGTAGACGAGCGAGAAGGCGATCGTTCCATAAAACAACCATTTCCACCAAGGTGGCAGGTGATTGTCCAATTCGCGGATGCCATCATAGTTATGGTCAAGCAGGATGTCCTTCTCTTTTTCCACGGGCACAAACTCATTGGCCGACTGCCAAAAGCGGCTCCAAAACGAGGGCGCGGGCCGGTACACCTCACCGCGTTCTTCGGCTTTGCGTTTGGCCTCCAGGTGGGCCAGCACGTTGATGACATGCAGCATGACCACCGCCACCAACAGCACCACCAAGGCAACCACCAACAAGGAGCCCGCCAACAAATAGAATTGCGTCATGGGATCATCGTACCAGGCGGGGGCCACGGACACAGGCGAACCCGTTTGTGCCAGGCTCCACGTGGGCGCCAGCAGCAGAAAGGCAAAAAACGTTCTCATAGCGGTTGGTTAGTTTGAGGGGTGGATGAATCGTCCTCGCGCAGGGGCTGCTCGCTCATCGTTTTGATAAACTGCTTATCGGCCGTGAACACATACCACAGTAGCAGGCAGAAAAACAGAAAGAAGATGACAAACGAGATCACCGGCCAGATGGCGATGTTATCGATGGATTGAAGGATGCTCTTGTACATACTATTGGTTGGTTGCCGTGATGTCTTTTACTTTGATGTCAGTGCCCAGGCGTTGCAGGTAGGCAATCAGCGCCACGATTTCCGAATCGGTGGTGGCGTTCAGCTCTTCCATTTTCAGGTTGGCCACAATGCGCGCGGCTTGCTTTTCCAAATCGGCATTGGCCTGCTCTTCGTAGCCCTGCGGATAGGGAACTCCCAGCGTGCGCAAGGCCGCGATTTTTCCGGCCGTAGCATTCAAATCAATGGCTTGATCAAACAACCACGGATAGGCAGGCATAATGGAGCCGACTGATACTTCGCCCGGGGCGTACATGTGGCGGTAATGCCAACTGTCGGCATACTTGCCTCCCAGCCGGTGCAGGTCCGGGCCCGAGCGTTTGGACCCCCAGAGGAAGGGATGGTCATACACATACTCGCCCGACTTTGAATATTCGCCTCCCTGCGGGTCGTAGCGTTGCACCTCGCTGCGGAAAGGCCGCACCATTTGTGAGTGGCAGCTCACGCAACCCTCGCGTATGTAAATGTCACGGCCATGCAACTCCAGGGGTGTGTAGGGCTTTACGGTGGCCAGCGTGGGCACATTGGATTTGATCAAAAACGTGGGCACCATTTCAATGATGCCACCGATCAAAATGGCCACAAACGAGAGTACGGTAAACAAAACCGGCTTGCTCTCCAGCACGCGGTGCCAATAGCCACCGGTAGGATGCACCACTTTCATCAACGGGGCCACCTGTGCTTCTTCGTTGGCGATGAGTTTGCCGGCATAGGCGGTCTTGATCAGGTTGTAGGCCATCATGAAAACCCCCGACAGATACAAGAGCCCGCCTACCGCGCGCAATACGTAAAAGGGCATGATGCGGGTGGATGTCTCCAAAAAATTCTGGTAGGCAAGAAAGCCATCGGGGTTGAATTGCTTCCACATCAAACTCTGCATCACACCGGCCACGTACAGGGGCAGCGCGTAGAAAATAATGCCGAGCGTTCCCAGCCAAAAATGAAGGTTCGCCAACTTGGACGAGTAGAGTGAAACACCCCACATGCGCGGCACCAGCCAATAAAACATCCCAAAGATCAAAAAGCCATTCCAGCCCAAGCCCCCCACGTGTACGTGCGCCACAATCCAATCCGTAAAGTGCGCTATGGCGTTTACGTTCTTCAGCGACAGCAGCGGGCCTTCCAGCGTAGCCATGCCGTAGGCTGTTACCGCCACCACCATAAATTTCAGTACCGCATCCTCGCGCACGCGATCCCACGCCCCGCGCAGGGTGAACAACCCGTTGAGCATGCCGCCCCAACTGGGCGCTATGAGCATCACCGAAAACACCACCCCCAGCGACTGCGCCCAATCGGGCAGTGACGTGTACAACAGGTGGTGGGGGCCCGCCCAGATGTAGATAAAGATGAGTGACCAAAAGTGGATGATGGACAGGCGGTACGAATACACAGGGCGATCAGCGGCCTTCGGCAAAAAATAGTACATGATGCCCAAAAAGGGAGTGGTCAGAAAAAATGCCACGGCATTATGGCCATACCACCATTGCACCAGCGCATCCTGCACGCCCGCATACCAAGAGTAACTCTTTAAAAAGGTAACGGGAATTTCGAACGAATTGACCACGTGCAACACCGCCACCGTGACAAACGTGGCGATGTAAAACCAGATGGCCACATACATGTGCTGCTCGCGCCTGCGCAAGATGGTGCCGATCATGTTCCACCCAAACACCACCCACACCACCGTGATCGCGATGTCAATGGGCCATTCCAACTCGGCATATTCTTTAGAAGTGGTGAACCCCAGCGGCAAGGTGATGGCTGCAGCCAGGATGATGAGTTGCCATCCCCAGAAATGAATCCAACTGAGCCCATCGCTGAACATGCGCGTTTTGAGCAGCCGCTGCATAGAATAGTACACCCCGGCAAACATGGCATTGCCCACAAAGGCGAAGATGACGGCATTGGTGTGCAGCGGGCGGATGCGCCCGAACGAAGTGTAGGGCAAATCGAAGTTGAAAATGGGATAAAAAAGCTGGATGGCGGCCAACAACCCGACCGTCATACCCACAATTCCAAAAATGACCGTGGCGATGATAAAGGCCTTGACGATCTTGTTGTCGTAGTAGATTTTTTCGAGTTCCATAAGAGGCTACAAGGGTTAGTTTTTGATGCGGCACTACGTGTTATAGCGCGCAGTAAAAGTACCCGTGGCCAGCAGGCGCAGGTATGATGCGCAACAGCCGAAAAGATGATTTTTGTCAGGATTTTGAGATGACCTGTCCAGCCTTGATGAGCTGACCCACGCGAAACAGAATATGCGCGTCTTTCAAGAGTCGAATAACTTGTTGACATCAGACTTCGCGTGAGGGCGCGAAGTCCCAAACCACGAAGCACGCACTAAAGAATACAGTGGTGCATTCAAAAAAAGGAAGCCACCAGATACCAGCCCATCACCGCGCAAACAATCAACTTCATGACGGTGCCCACCAAAAAACCGATAAAGGAACCCAAGGCAGCCCGAAACGCTTTGCCCGATGACTGATTGGCCATGAGCTCGCCCACCAGCGCACCGATAAACGGCCCTATAATAATGCCCAGCGGGCCGGCAAAAATGCCTACCAGCAGCCCCAAGGTGCTTCCCCACACACCATACTTGGTGCCACCAAATTTTTTTGTGCCGTAGGCGGGCACTATGTAGTCCAGCACCGTCACCACTACGGTAACGCCCAACCACACCCACAAGAAAGTTGTGCTGAAAGGAGCCGGATCGCGCAACTGCTGCAGCCATAACCCCACGAATGCCAGCGGGGGTCCCGGCAACACGGGCAAGAACGAACCCAGCAAACCGACCGCCACGCACATCACGCCCAGCGCCATCCACAAAATGTCTAACGAAAGTTCGAAGCCCATTAAACAAAGCCTTTTAGCGGCATGACAAACGTAAACTATTTTGAAAGAAAAATCCGCGCACACAGCCGCCCAAAGGAGCCCTTCGTTTATTTTTGACTAATTCATGGGTATGCGCACTTGGCTGGTAGGCGGTTGTTATTTGCTTGGCGGATGGTTGGCCTGGGGACAACCTCCCCCACACGCCCAAACCTGGCCACAGGCACTGGCGTCCAAAAAAGCCGCCATCACCGTTTTTTGGTTTGAATCAAAACCGTTTGTCTACCGCGCAGACGATGGATCGCTCAGCGGCATCGAATATGAGTTGATGGAAGGACTGCGCACGTTTGTGAACGAACGCTATGGGGTGGCGCTGTCGATCGACTGGCGTGAAGCCGATAGCTTTGGGGACACGTTTGCCCACATCCAAAATGACTCGCTCGATGGCTGCTTTGGCGCCTCGGCCTTCTCGCTGACGCCCGTGCGGCAACGGCAAGTAGCCTTCAGCCCGCCCTACATGCCCGATCTTTCCGTGCTTATCAGCAGTGCCGACATCCCCATCGTGGAAACGGCCGAGGAGTTCAACCGCGTGTTTGCCAGGCTCCGGGCCATCACCATCCCCGGCACCACGTACGAGAGCGACTTGCAGCGTCTTCAACGCGAGGGCCCCTGCCCCTTTTCCATCCACTACATTTCCAGCCGCGAGAACATTGTTGACCACGTGGAAAAAACACCCAACTCCTTTGGCTTCATCGATCTGCCGGTGTACATGATGCGTTTCTCCAAAAACTCAGCCCTGCGGGCCAAGCGACAAAACGTGTTCCCCACCCAGCGCGAAGGGTATGGCATCATCATGCCGCTGAACACCACGTGGCAAGAGCCGGTCAATGCCTACTTTTCGCAGCCCGGCTTCAAGTCAAGTCTGCGCGCCATCATGGGCCACCACCTGGACGTGGACGTTTATGACTTCGTGGAAAAGCTGGCCAACGAATCATCGGAGGGAATTGCCTTGCTAACCAAAGAAAAGGAGATTCAATACCGCGAGCTGCTGGAGCGGCAGGCAGACCTGGCCGGAGAGGTGCGCAGGCGAAACGTACTGCTGGTGCTGGTGGTTTCTTTTTTTGTGTCGCTGGTGGTGATTGTGGTCTTGTACCGAAAACAAAACCAACAAAAGATCCAGATCGAAGAGCAACGCAAAAACATCGAAACAAAAAACGAACAGCTTCAAAAGCGCAATGAGCAGTTGATGACGTTGGACGAAGAAAAAAATAACCTCATCAAAATCCTTGCCCACGACCTGCGCGCGCCCATTCACCATGTGCAGGGCCTCACACAGCTCCTTCAAATGACCGCGCTCACGGACCGCGAAACGAAAGACATCACGCAAAAAATACAAGAAGCAGCCACGCGCCTCAATAAGATGATCACCAATATCCTGGACATCGATGCCTTGGAGCGCGACCGCGCTGAGTTTTCGCTGGAGGCGGTATCGCTGCAAGAGGTGCTGGAGAAAACGCGGCAGGAGTTTGAGGAACCGGCCCGCCAAAAATCCATTTGTCTGACCACCGAAGTGCCGGCCACGCTGCCGCTCGTGCAGGGGCATGGTGTGTATCTGATGCAGGTGGTCGAAAACCTGGTCTCCAATGCCATCAAGTTTACGCCCTCCGGCAAAAACGTGTGGGTGCGCGCCTGGGAAGGGCCGACACACGTTTCGGTGGCGGTGGCCGATGAAGGGCCGGGGCTGGCACCCGAAGAAATCCCGCTCTTGTTCAAGAAATTTCAGCGCCTGAGCGCTCGCCCAACCGCGGGCGAGCCTTCTACCGGGCTGGGCTTATTCATCGTTAAAGAATACACGGAGCGCATGGGCGGTAAGATCACGGTGCAGTCAGCACCCGGCACCGGCACGGTCTTCACACTCGCGGTCAGCAGGGCCGCGTTGCCCCGCGCAAACGAAAAAAGTGGGACCTGAGGGATTCGAACCCACGACCCCTACCCTGTCAAGGTAGTGCTCTAAACCAGCTGAGCTAAGATCCCAAGCGCACAAATATACACGGACTTTCGCATCGTGCGCATGGGTGCGCTCATTTGCTGTATCTTGGCTGCGCAAAAAAACATGAAACCCGGCACCGTCATTACCAGCACACAAAATCCGAAAATCAAGGGTGTGTTGGCATTGGAAAAACCGCGCGAGCGAAAAAAACAGCAACTCTTTGTCATTGAGGGGCTGCGCGAGATACGTTGGGCCATTGAAGCAGGCTACACGATCGGCAACCTTTTTTACTGTGAGGACATCATCTCGCTGCCTGCGCTGGGCCAAGAGCTGACCCAAGGGCGGCTGGTGATACCTGTGACGGCCGAGGTGTTTGAAAAACTGGCTGTGCGCGAAACCTCCACAGGCGTGGTGGCGGTGGCTGAAATGAAAACCCACCGCCTGGAAGACATCACCTTGCCCCCCAACCCCTTGCTGCTGATAGCCGAAGCGGTGGAAAAGCCCGGCAACCTGGGTGCCATGCTGCGCACAGCCGATGCGGCAGGCGTAGATGCGTTGATCATCTGCGATCCGCAAACGGATTTTTACAATCCCAATGTCATCCGCTCCAGCGTGGGCTGCGTGTTCACGGTGCCCATCGCGGCCGCCTCCACGGCCGACACGCTGGCATGGCTCCGCACCAATGGCGTCCGCATCTTGTGCGCCTCGCTCCAAACATCACAGCCCTACACACAAATCGACTACACGCGCGCGTGCGCCATCGTGCTTGGCACAGAGGCCACGGGGCTGTCAGCCCCCTGGACACACCACAGCGATGCCAACATCGTCATTCCCATGCGCGGTAAGATCGACTCGATGAATGTTTCCAATGCCGCGGCCGTGCTGGTATTTGAAGCCAGGCGCCAGCGCGAGGCACGGCTATCTTGAACGGGGTTCTCCGGGCCGCCCGCCAGCGCAGAGGCCTTGGTCAGCGCGTCTCCATCCAAAAGCTGGTGCTACATGGACTGCTCGGCAAATAGTATAGTTCGCAACACGGGATCTACGCTGTTTCGATCCAGCCCGATTCGCATTTGCGGATGATAGAGCAGACGAATCAAATCACGGTCGATGGGCGCATACTCCGTGGTCTTAGTGGAAAAGGCCTGCTGGAAAATGCTATCCGGATAGCGGTTCGAATCCCGCGCCAAGCCGAGGGCCTGCGTTAGCTCTTCCCGCAACAAGTGCTTTTGTTCCGTGGCATTGGCGCGCACCACATCTACAAACATGTGCCCGCGAAAGATGCGGTTCGACCCATCCCAAAAAACACTGAACAGTCCGAAGTTGGAAGGCACCAGATTGGCCACCGTGGGAAAGAGGCGAGCATACGATGTGCCCGACCCGAGATAGACATAGAAATTAGACTGTGTGGTGTCGGCTACCCGCTCAATGGCAAAAGACGTGGTCGCAAGTTCGTTCAGCTCCTGGATAACGTCATCCAGTTCGGCCAGCAGCACGGGGTCTTTCTGACCTCCTACAAAAATCCGCATATTACTTTCCCATCTGCGGGTGATCTGGCTGGCGCTACCGAATTCAAACCCGAGGGCCACATCTTTGAAGTAGGCCACCACCTGCTCGTTATACTCGGTCAGGCGCGGAGGCGTTACTTCTTCGGGTTCAGAACAGGCCGCCAGGAAGATCAAAAATAACAACGACACGTAACCCCAGCGGCCTACCTGAGAATGCCGGGGCGTACCGTGCATATCGCGAATCAGGTGACAATAGATTTGTATTTTTTGACTTTGCATGTAAAACTCGCGCGTTATTATTCAACAAATATAATCCGTATAACAACACTTGCTGGCGCAGATGACACAGGTGGGCAAAAGACGCCAAAAGGAGGTCTGCGTCATCGGGGTCAACCACCAATTTACGTTGCCCTTTGTGCATCATTCGGATATTGCGTGTCGGTTGATTTCACCTACTTCCTTTACGCATGGTTTTGCCGGTCTTATCTCGTGCCTACGGCACTCTAAAATTGATTACCTGCTTTTCCTACCGGGATGCCATGCCTAACGGCATTGGTGCAGCTCCGGAGGAGCGCCACATAGGTAGAGACTTCGCACAACCGAATCCAATCCCGTAGGGATGGAATATGGTCCCATCCTATTCGCAAAGGCATCAAAAAAAGATGTTCACGACCAAAGCATGCACATCGCCTGACGCGCCATGCATAGCAGCATATTGGGTGTGGTACCACATGCCTAACGGCATTGGCGTAGCTCCGGAGGAGTGCCACATGGGTAGAGACATTCGCGCAACCGAATCAAATCCCGTAGGGATGGAATTCGCAAAGGCATCACAAAAAAGATGTTGACGACCAAAGCATGCACACCGCCTGACGCGCCATGCATGCAGTATTTTGGGTGTGATACAACATGCCAACGGCATTGGCGTAGCTCCGGAGGAGCGCCACATGGCGAGAAACATTCGCACAACCGAATCCAATCCCGTAGGGATGGAATTCGCAAAGGCATCACAAAAAAGATGTTGACGACCAAAGCATGCACCGCCTGACGCGCTATGGATAGCAGCATATTGGGTGTGGTACCCACATGCCTGACGGCATTGGCATAGCTCCGGAGGAGCGCCACATGGGTAGAGACATTCGCGCAACCGAATCTAATCCCGTAGGGATGGAATTCGCAAAGGCATCACAAAAAAGATGTTGACTGCGTGGCAGTATTTTGGGTGTGGTACCCGCATGCCTAACGACATTGGCGTAGCTCCGGAGGAGCGCCACATGGGTAAAAACATTCGCACAACCGAATCAAATCCCGTAGGGATGGAATATAACCTCACCGTATTCCCGAAGGCATCATAAAAAAGATGTTAACGACCAAAGCATGCACATCGCCTGACGCGCCATGCATGGCAGCATATTGGGTGTGGTACCACATGCCTAACGGCATTGGCATAGCTCCGGAGGAGTGCCACATGGGTAGAGACATTC
>JALONI010000037.1 GCA_025455015.1 Cyclobacteriaceae bacterium
CAGATGATGGGCCCGGCTGCGTTTGGGCAACTGATTATCCTAATTGTGTATTTACCGATTCTTTCGCTGGTGGGCGTGGAAGGAAAGATGTTCATACCCATGGCGCAAACGGTGATTTTCGCGCTGGTTGGCTCGTTGTTGCTGTCCATCACGTACGTGCCGGTGGTGTCCTCGCTTTTTTTGAGTCGCGACATCAGCCGCTCGGCTACGTGGTCCGACCGTTTTACCGCTTGGATCAACACCCGTTACCAACCCCTGCTGGCGAGCGCCCTTCAGCTTCCCGGCCGCATCGTGTTTGCTGCGGTGTTGGTCTTCGGCAGTGCCCTTTGGCTGTTTACCACGCTGGGGGGCGAGTTTTTACCCGAGCTGGACGAAGGCGACTTTGCGGTGGACACGCGCACCTTGCCGGGCAGCAGCCTCACCGAAACGGTCAACGCCACGCTGCGTGCAGAGCGTGTCTTGCTGTCGCATTTTCCGGAAGTAATCAAAGTGATCGGCAAGGTGGGGTCGTCCGAAATCCCCACCGACCCGATGCCGATTGAAGCGGCCGATATGATGGTGGTGATGAAAGACAAAAGAGAATGGACTACGGCCGCCACCAAAGATGAGATGATTGGAAAAATGCAGGCCGTGTTGCGCGAAGAGGTGCCGGGCGTGTCGTTCGGATTTCAACACCCGATTCAAATGCGGTTTAACGAACTGATGACGGGTGCGCGTCAAGATGTGGTCATCAAAGTCTATGGCGAAAACCTCGACAGCCTGTCCGCGTATGCGGCCCAAGTGGCACACTGGGCGCAAACGGTACGCGGGGCGGCCGATGTGTACAAAGAGAGCATCACGGGGCTTCCGCAGATTGTGGTGCGCTACGACCGCCAACAGTTGGCGCTGTTGGGTCTTTCCATTGCGGAGGTAAACCAGGTGCTGACCACCGCCATGGCGGGCCGTGCCGCGGGTCAGGTGTTTGAGGGCGAAAAGCGGTTTGACCTGGTGGTGCGCGCGCAGGAGCAACAGCGCAAGTCGATTGAGGATGTTCGGAATTTATATATCCGCACGGCCCAAGGCCAGCAAGTGCCGTTGACGCAGGTAGCCTCGGTAGCGCTGGAAAACGGGCCGGCACAAATACAACGTGACGATGCCAAACGCAGAATTGTGATTGGCTTTAACACCGTGGATCGCGATGTTCAATCCATCGTGCAAGAGCTGCAACAGCGAATCAATGAAAACATGAAACTGGCGGCCGGCTACTACATCACCTACGGGGGTACGTTTCAGCGCCTCAACGAAGCGAAAGAACGGCTGGCCATAGCCGTGCCGGTGGCGTTGCTCCTGATTTTTGTACTGCTCTATTTTGCCACGCGCTCGGTGGTGGAAGGCCTGCTCATTTTTACCGGCATTCCGCTGTCCGCGGTGGGCGGCATCATCGCCCTTTGGCTTCGGGGCATGTCTTTCAGCATTTCTGCCGGCATTGGCTTTATCGCCCTTTTTGGCGTGGCAGTGTTGAATGGGTTGGTGCTCTTGGCGGAGTTCGGCCGCTTGCGGAAACAAGATCCCGGTTGCACGCTGCGCGAAGTTATCCAAGCGGGCACGCGCACGCGGCTTCGCCCGGTGGTGATGACCGCCTTGGTCGCTTCGCTCGGTTTTTTGCCCATGGCTCTTTCGCACGGCAGCGGGGCCGAAGTACAAAAGCCGCTGGCCACGGTGGTCATTGGGGGGTTGCTCAGCGCCACGTTGCTAACGTTATTCGTGCTTCCTTGCCTGTACCTCCTCATCCACCATCGAAAAGGGGTGCGGCCATCAGGTATTCCGGTAGTCATTCTTTTGTCGGTTCTGGGCGCGGGCCCTGCGCTGGCGCAAGAGCGTGTTTCGTTGGAGCAGGCCGTGACCGAAGCGCGCCAACACAACCCGCGCGTGACGGCTGCAGCGCTGGAGGTGGCGGTGCAAGAAAAACTGAAAGCTACTGCGTGGGAAGTAGGCAGAACAAACATCAGCTACATGCAAGGCCAGTACAACAGCGCCAGCCGGCAAGACAACAACGTAACGTTGTCACAGGCTCTTCCTTTCCCCACCGTAATGGCGCGCAACCGGGCGTTGTTGGCTGCCCAACTACAGCAAGCCAAGTTAGACGAGACCGTCACCCAAAACGAACTGGCATGGCAAGTGAAGCAAACGTACTATGAATTGGTCTATGTCGGAGAGCGCATGCGTTTGTTGCAGTCGTTGGATACCCTCTACCAACGCTTTTTCGAAATTGCTTCGCTGCGCTATTCCACCGGGGAGGCCAAAATGATTGAGCGGTCTTTGGCTGAAACGCAATGGAGGGATATACAAAATCAACGCAGGCAGGCCCAGGCCGAGCGCGTCATTCAACAAACGGTGTTGGCGGTGCTGATGAGTCGACCGGACTTGCCCGACATCACGACAACCACCTTGGAAGAACGAATCAACCCGTATGCCCGCGAAGGTACGCTGCCCGAAGAAAGCATCTTGCTACGGGCCGCACGACAGCCGCTCACCGTCATGCAACAGGAGAAAAGGCGGGTGGCGCAACAGTTTTTTCCTGACTTGCAGGTTGGCTATTTCAATCAGACCCTGATCGGTACCCCCCTTCCGCGTGGGGATGTGGCTACGCGCACCAACCGCTTTTCGGGTTTTCAAGTGGGCCTGTCGCTTCCGGTGTGGTTTTGGTCTCACAGTGCGCGCACGCGGGCGGCCACGGTGGCGGTGCAGCGTACACAGGCACAGGTACAACAACAGACCCAAGTGCTGCAAGGCCAATGGCGACAAGCCTGGCAGGAGTATGAAAAAAACAAGGCGGGGTTGGCGTACTATCGGCAATCGGCCCTTGCCAATGCCGATGAGCTGATACGCCAGGCCAGTCTCAACTTCGCACAAGGGGAAATGGGCTATGCCGAATATGCGCTGGCGTTAGCCCAAGGGCTCAAAATCCGCGAAGGATACCTGGCGCAACTTCGCCAACTCAACCTGGCGGTCATTACACTGGAATATCTAACAGGCGAACATTAATTCTTGGGAATCATGAGATCACTTACCTACCGGCTGACGTTGTTTGGGTTGTTGCTTTTAGTGGGCGGTTGCAACCGCACCGTACCCGCGGGCGAGGCAACCACGGCCGGCCAAACGGCTGTTGAATTGTCGGCCGAGCAACAAAAACGCATCGGACTGACAACCGTTTCCGCGGAAACGCGGCTGATACAAGAAACCGTGCGCGCATATGGGCAAGTAGATGTGCCCCCGCAAAACCTGCTCACGCTGCACGTGGCCATGGGCGGCTATGTCAAAAGCACTGCGCTGTTGCAGGGCGCGCGCGTGCGCAAAGGCGATGTATTGGTGGAGTTGGTACATCCCGACTACGTGCAGTTGCAGCAAGACTACCGCGAGGCGGTGGCCAAACTGGAGTTTGTGCGGGCCGACTATGAACGGCAGCAGGAACTGGCGAAGGGAAACGCCAATGCGGCCAAAGCACTTCAATTGGCTGCGGCCGAGTGGGCTGCGATGCGCGCACAAACCGATGGGTTGCGTGCTCGCTTACAGATGCTGGCGTTGGATGCCGGTGCTATTGAGCGCGGAGACATCGCACCCTCGGTGAAAGTGTATGCCTCCATGAACGGGTTTATTGGAGAAGTCAACATCAACGTGGGAAAATACGTGAGTCCTTCAGAACCGTTTGCCACCCTCATCAACCTGGAGCACGTGCATGTAGAACTGGAGGTTTTGGAACAGGAGGTATCGCGCCTGAAAGAAGGGCAACCGATCCGATACCGCCTCGGCCGCGATACCGCCAGCTACCAGGCTACCGTTTATCTCATCGGCAAGGAAATCAGCGCAGCGCGTACCGTTCGGGTGCACGGTCATCCGGTGCCGCCATCGCCCGTCTTGTTGCCCGGCATGTTCGTTTCGGCCGATGTGGTGGTGGGCGCTGCCCCGCACCAGGTGGTGTCCGAAGAGGCCATCGTCAGTTTTGAGGGCAAGAAATTTGTTTTTGTTCAAGCAGCCGATCAAACGCGTTTTGAGATAACGGAAGTGCACAGCGAGCCGGCCCAAAAAGGGTGGGCCACCGTGGCATGGACGGGCGCTGCGCCCGCGTCTGCGCGCATCGTCAAAACCGGTGCCTACACGCTGCTGTCAATGTTGAAAAATGCGGAAGAAGAGTAGTTTTGGGATCATCAAAAAACGATTTCGTGACATCCATCAACATTCGCCTGACACTCCTTTTTGTTTTTGTTCTCGGCTTGGTTTTGCCCGGGCGGACGCAGAAAAGGGACGTGCCGCTGGAGGCACTGGCGCGCAAGCACGCCATCCGCTCGTTTCCGGAGTTTTACGAGTTACTCAGCCTTGCCAATGACGCCCACGTGCCGGCTGACATTGAGAAAAATGTGAAATGGTGCGAGACAGCCTTTGCCAAACGGGGATTTACTACCCAGCGCTTGAACACCGCCACCGTACCGTTGCTGTTGGCGGAGCGGCCGGCAAAGAATGCCAAGAAAACGGTGCTCATCTACCTGCAAATCGATGGGCAACCGGTAAACCCCGCGCAGTGGGAGCAAGAGAGCCCGTGGAAACCTACCCTCAAAGAAAAGGGCGAGGATGGCCGCTGGGTGGAAATCCCCTATGAACGGCTGCAAAACGAACCAAATGCTGATTGGCGGATTTTCGCGCGCTCTACCTCCGATGCCAAAGGGCCCGCGGCCGCATTTCTCGCTTCGCTGGATGCCTTGGCCGAGGCCGCGCGCTCACCCAACTACCACCTCAAAGTGATCATGGACTTTGAAGAAGAGTTGGGCTCGCCTCACCTGCCGGGGGCGGTGGAGAAATTCAAACAGGAACTGAAGGCCGATATGCTCATCATTTTTGATGGACCCCGCCACGTGAGCAACCGGCCCACGCTGAGTTTTGGCGCGCGTGGCATTGGTGAGCTTACGCTCACCACGTTTGGGCCACGGGTGCCGGTGCACAGCGGCAACTACGGCAATTACACGCCCAACCCTGCGCTGCGGCTGTCGCAGTTGCTGGCCTCCATGAAAGACGACCAAGGCCGCGTAACCATTGCAGGGTTTTACGATGGCGTGGCACTAACGGAAGAAGAGAAACGGGTGCTCAAGCAAGTACCCGATGACGAACGCGAGATCAAAAGGTTTTTGGGCATTGCCCGGCCCGATGCCGTAGGCGAAAACTTTCAAGAGGCCATGCAGTATCCCACGCTGAACATTCGCGGCCTGAACTCGCTGTATATCGGCAACAAGGCGCGCACGCTCATCCCCGCATGGGCCACAGCCGAGATCGACATTCGCCTGGTGCCCAGCAGTGATGCCGATCGGTTAATCGCCCTGGTGCGCAAGCATGTGGAGGATCAAGGATACTATGTGGTGGCGACCGAGCCAACGGAAGAAGAGCGCATGACCCATCCTAAAATTGCCGCCATCCAGTCGAGTGTTTCGTACAAAGCTTTCCAAACACCGTTTGATTCGGAAACGGGCCTTTGGCTGAGCAAGGCCATGACGCGGGCCTTTGGCCAAGAACCCATCAAAGTGCGCACAGCCGGTGGCTCCATCCCCATCTCCCCTTTTGTGACTACGCTGGGCATACCGGCCGTGGCTGTGCCCACCGTTAATGCGGACAATAACCAACATGCCGAGAACGAAAACATTCGCGTGGGTAATTACATCGATGCCGTGAAGACTTTTCTGGCCATCCTGACTCAACCGCTGCCATAAACGGTCTATGAGGGTGGGTACCGGCCCGCGCTTTTTGGCGGCCAACGCGCCACGCGTTTGATTTGCCTCATGAGTCGGAGCGGCCGCAATAAAGCCTTTGATTTTCATGGTGTTATCAATGACGGGAAATGCACCTTGACGTAAACCGGTCGTAAAATCAAAGAGCAGCCTTTTGGCGTATGGCGATTGCGACTATCTTGCGCCCTGCAATGGATAATTTTGTCGTATCGGCCCGAAAGTACCGCCCGCTAGGCTTTGAGGAGGTGGTGGGGCAGGAGCACATCACCACCACGCTTAAAAACGCTATCGACAACAACAAGCTGGCTCAGGCACTGCTGTTTTGTGGGCCCCGTGGGGTAGGCAAAACTACCTGTGCCCGTATTGTGGCCCGCATGATCAATGGCTTTGAGGAAAAAGCCGAGATCAACTCGCTCAATATTTTTGAGTTGGATGCCGCCTCCAACAATTCGGTGGAGGATATCCGCAACCTGATTGATCAGGTGCGCTACCCACCGCAATTTGGCAGGTTTAAAGTGTACATCATTGACGAGGTTCACATGCTGTCCAATTCCGCGTTCAATGCCTTTTTGAAAACGCTGGAAGAGCCACCCGCGTACGCCATTTTTATTTTGGCCACCACCGAGAAGCACAAAGTCATTCCGACTATCCTCTCGCGCTGCCAGATTTTTGATTTTAACCGTATCCAGATATCGGACATAGCCCGGCAATTGAAAAAGATTGCCGACCGCGAAAACATCAAGGCCGAAGACGAGGCCCTTCACCTCATCGCCCAAAAAGCCGATGGCGCCTTGCGCGATGGCCTCTCCATCTTTGACCTGATGGTCACCTTCTCGTCAGGCAAGGAAGTGACTTTTAAAGACGTGCTGAACAACCTGCACATCCTCGATTACGACTACTACTTTAAGGTGGTGGATGGATTGCTGGCGCAGGATACCGCGGGGCCACTGCTGCTGTTGGACGAGATTTTGCGCAAGGGATTTGACGGCCACAACTTTGTGGTGGGATTGGGCGAACACCTGCGAAACCTGTTGGTGGCACAAGACGCCCGCACATTATCACTCATGGAAGTGCCGGATAGCACGCGCAAAAAGTACGAAGTCCAGGCCAAAGCCGCCTCGCCCTCGCTGCTGCTCACCTGGTTAAGTATTGCCAACCAGGGCGATGTTCAATACAAAGCCAGCAAAAACCAACGCCTTACGGTTGAGTTGGCCCTGATGAAAATGGCCAGCGTACACCACTTGGTGGAGTTGACCGCATCCGCGGAAGCGGTAAAAAAAAAAGTAGCGTAAGCCCGCCCTCCGAACCCAAGGCCACGGCCGAAAAGCAACCCGAAGCGGACGTGCCCATCCGCCAGCCCCAGACCGCGCTAACCGCTGCGGAGCAGACCACCCCGCCAAAAAAAGACGAAGCCCGGCCCTTGTTTTCGTCCCTCGCTGCCGCCCCGGCCAACACTAAGTCAAAAGCGACACTCAACCTCAAGAGCATACACAAAACGGCTGCCGCCAAAGAGGCTGCGGAAGAGACCCCGCTGATACCGGAGGCAATACATGAGCCGGTCGATTTTGCTGCGTTGGAGCGTGCCTGGAAGGAGTTTGCCGATACTAAGAAGAACCAACCGGCCGAGTACACATTGCTGCAACGGCCGCTCGAATTTGAGCCGCCCATCATCCACATATACCTGGGCAATCCGGTGGAGGAGCCACTGCTGGCCGCCATGCAAACAGAGTTGTTGAATTTTTTGCGAACCCGCCTGCGCAACCACGGCTTAATGCTCAACAAACACTTCAGCCAACGCGATGAGGTGCGGGTGATTTACACCAACAAAGAAAAATTTGATCACATGGCCTCCAAAAACCCCGTGCTGCTCGAATTGAAGAAACGCTGGGCGCTGGACCCGGAGTTTTGAGCATTTCTCGCTCGCCCCGAAACCTTTTGCCCCTAACAGCCGTTATTGATAGCAATACTATCAGAGTACCGCAAAAGCGTGTAAAAGCAATGCAAAAACTGGGTGTCACCATATTGATTTTGAGCCTCTTAGTCCTATCCGGGGCGAGTGAGGGCGCATCATCATGGGTGGAAAACAACATCCGGGAGTTTGCCGAAGAGCTGACAGTGTCCGGACAGGAATGTGTATCCACGGCACAGTCGGCCGTGCGCAAAAGCCGGATCAAAAAAGCATCTGCGCCCCGCGTTGTTCTGACCAGTCTTTCGTTGGGTGGCTCCGATCCTTCGGCCGAACCCCCTGTTGCTTCGAGGCTGTTTTTGCGCCATCGCAGCCTGTTGATCTGACCCCGGCCGACCCCCTGACCTAAGCCGCTGGTTTTCATTTTCAACAACCTTAACTTCTATTTTTTATGGAACGGATGAAATCTAATCTGGGTGATAAGGGTACGCTTGTTTGGCTCGTTATCATCGTGTTTTTCGCAGTCATGACGTGGGCTGCCATTCAGTTACCCCAAATCATGAATTAATATGGAGGCACGTGCGCGAACATCCATGCTTGATTATTGCAAGCTGATCTTGAAAGCCGTGCGTTTCGATGCGCGATTGTTTCGCAAAGAGTACCGCAAGTCACTTCTACGGCTCAATCGGTTGGAGGCTGTAGAACTGAAGCGATGGGTAAGGTACGAACAAGTCACCTCGCCCGTCCATCATTCCGATCGGTAGCACTTAAAACCTTAAAAACTATGAAAACGCTGTTTTGGCTTTTGTCGATGTCGCTCCTCTTGTCGAGTTGTGCCGTGGTGCGGCAAGGCGAGGTGGGTATGAAACGTAAACTGGGAAAACTGAATCAGAAAGTGATCCAGCCCGGGCCTGTAGGATTTAACCCGTTCATCACCCGCATTATCAAGCTGCCCATCCGTACGATGAACATGGAAATTACGTCCAACCTCCCGTCTAAAGAGGGGTTGAACGTAAGTGCTGTCATCTCCATATTGTATCGCATCGATCCGGCCAAGGCTCCTTGGATTGTGGAGAACCTCGGGCTCAACTACGAGGAAGTGGTCATCAGCAGCGTGTTCCGGTCGGCTGCGGCCGATGTCTGTTCGCGATTCTATGCCAAAGACATGCACTCCGCCCAGCGCGCCACCATCGAACGGGAAATCACGGAGCAGATGTCAAAGGCGATCAATCCACAGGGAATTTTGGTGGAAGCGGTGCTGATGAAGAACATCCAGTTGCCGGCCGGCCTGGCCCGGGCTGTGGAGGAAAAACTGGAGGCCGAACAAGACGCACAGCGCATGGAGTTCTTGCTGGAGCGCGAAAAGAGAGAGGCCCAGCGCAAGATGATAGAGGCGCAAGGCATCCGCGATTCGCAGAAGATCATAGCCGAGGGACTGAGTCAGCGCATCATCGAGTGGCAGAGCATCGAAGCCTTCAAGGAGGTGGCCAAATCGCCCAACGCTAAGGTCATCATCACCGATGGAAAAGCTCCGATGATGATCAACCCGGCATCGACCGGCAACTAGTCGAGAACCATTTACCACACAGGTCGGCCGCGCGCCTCGCGCGGCCGACCTTAACCAACCTATCCTCATGAAATCAACCTTGGTTCTTATCGCCACACTCCCCCTTTTGGCTATGGCGCAACTGCCCACCCATTCCAACGAAGCGCGCAGCTTGGCGGAAGCCGTACAGCAGCCCGGCACCACGTGGTTGAACCTGAGCCGGCAAGACATTGAATCGTTTCCCGACTCGATCTTCCTGCTGGAAAATTTGCGCTACCTCGATTTGAGTCACAATCGCATTACCCGGCTACCCGCCCGCATTGGCGAGTTGCAACAGCTTACCTACCTGGTGCTATCGTACAACCAGCTTCAAGAGTTGCCGGCCGAAATACGGTCGCTGCGGCAATTGCAAACGATTTACCTCGATCACAACCCCACGCTGGATGTGGGCGTAACCCTGGAGCGTCTCACCTCGCTGCCCAACCTGAAAGTGCTGAGCTTGGCGGGTGATAACATTAAAGTAATACCGCCCTCGCTGACCAAACTCAAAACGCTGGAGTCACTGGAGTTGTCCGAAAACCCATTGGTCGCCCTGCCCGACAACATGGCAGAGATGAACAACCTCTCGGTCTTGTACATCAACAACGATGCGTATTTCAATTTGCAAACGAACATTCAAGTGCTGAGCCGCATCCCTAACCTGACGGAATTGCACATCGAAAACGATGAAGTGGCGAAATTGCCCGACAATATTCAGGAATTGAAGCAAGTGGAATACCTTTTTTTGGTGGGCAATAAAATCAACGAATTACCCGTCACCATCAACGAAATGCCGCGACTTCGCTACTTGGATTTGCGCGACAACGACATACCCGTACATTTGCAGGACGAATATACCCGTACCCTTTCCCCCCGCATCATTTTGCGCCTCAACAACAAACACTCAAAACAGAAAAAGCGATAGGTCATGCGTTTCCTTGTCATTGTGGGGGTATTTGTGTCCTCTGTCTTTCACCTTCAGGCCCAGCAAAATCTTTTCAACATTCCCTCTGGCGATATCACCAAGAAAAACGAATGGTTCTATCAACACCAGCTTAATTTTTACGATATCGATGAGTTTGAGTCCAAGTCACACTTCGTGTACGGCCTCGGCAAAGGCTGGGACGCAGGCATCAATGTGGTTGACTTACCGCTGCGGATCGGCAACGGGCGGCTTTTGTCCTTCAACGATGACAGCCGCAGAAAGCCGCTTTATCCCATCGTGATGGGCACCTTGCAAAAACAGTTTCAGTTGGCGCCTACGCTGCAATGGAACATCGGTGCCCAGGCGGGCATCAACGTAAGTGAAGCCATTGAAAATAAGCGGTTTGCCTATTTTAATTATACCCTGTTGCGCTGGAAGCCCAAAAGCAATAAAGGCTACCTGATTGCCGGAGCCTACGTAACCAACGATGTGTTTGTGGGTGGCCCGCCAGAAACCCACCCGGGCTGGATTTTCGGGTACGAGTACAAGCTGTCGAAGAAATGGTTGCTGATGGGTGATTTCATTTCGGGAGACCACAAAAAGTCGCAGACCGTGATTGGCTGCGGCTACAATTTGACCAAGCGCGTGCAGATTTTCACCGGTGCGCTGCTGGCCTTTCCGAACGAACAGCTTCAGGACGGAGTCGTCATTGAACTGAATATCTACGGGTGGGATTTTGCCGAAGACCATTGATCCGCTGATTTGGCCGCGTTTTGTTTTTGGCGTTGTCAAATGAACGCTGAAACCGCTACTTTCGAAAAAAACTTCACCCATGCGGTTTCTACTGGCTATTCTTTTTTCCATTTTCTTCCTGTCATGCGCGCGCCATCCGGAAGCGGACATGGTCATTCGCGGGGGCACCATCTACACCGTTAACGAAGAGCAGCCCGTGGTGGAGGCGGTAGTGGTGGTAGGCGACACCATCGCCTTTGCCGGCAGTGCCAGCGGGGCGCAAAAGTGGATTGGCGATGGCACCGAGGTCATCGACCTGCAAGGACACACCCTGACACCCGGTTGGATTGAAGGCCACGGCCACATCATGGGGCTGGGATACAACGAGCTGAACCTGGACCTGATGGATGTAAAAAGCTATGAGGAATTGGTGGAGCGCGTGCGCGAAGCGGTGGCCAAGGCACAGCCGGGCCAGTGGATACTTGGGCGCGGGTGGCATCAAGACAAATGGGACACCAAGCCCGAAAAAATGGTGAAGGGTTTTCAAACACACGAGCTGCTCAGCAGCGTATCGCCCAATAATCCAGTTTTTTTGCGCCATGCCAGCGGCCACGCGGGCTTTGCCAACGCCAAGGCCATGCAGGTGGCGGGCGTCAACCAACTGTCGAAAGAGAGCCTCGCAGAAAATTCGCAGGAGGGAGGGGAAATCATTCGCGATGAATTGGGAAACCCCACGGGTATTTTTAATGAACGGGCGCAGCAGTTGATCACTCGCTTCATTCCGGAGGCCACGGCCGAAACGGATACTCAGGCATTGGATTTGGCTATCAAGGCATGCCTGCGAAATGGTATCACCGGCTTTCATGATGCCGGGGCTTCGCGCGAAAACATTGCGCTGTTCCGGCAGTTTCGCAGCGAGGGCAAACTCAATACGCGGTTGTATGTCATGATCACCGGGTGGGATAGTCCGCTCATTTATGAGTATTTCCGCCAAGGACCCGAAGTGGACAGTGCCCATTGGCTGACGGTGCGGGCGGTTAAGCTCAATTGCGATGGCGCGCTGGGCTCGCGCGGGGCCTGGCTGTTGGATGAGTATTCGGATCGCAAGGGCTTTTATGGAATGGCTACATACCCGATGGATTCGGTACTGAAAATGGCGCGCGAAGGACTCCGGCACGGCTTCCAGATTTGTGCCCATGCCATTGGCGACCGTGCCAACCGGGAAATACTCGATCGGTTTGAAGCCGCGTTGAAGGAGAACCCCGCGCCTGGCGACCACCGCTTTCGCATCGAACACGCACAACATTTGCACCCGTCAGACATTCCCCGCTTCGGAAAGTTGGGCGTGATACCCGCCATGCAGGCCATCCATCTTTCTTCTGACCGCCCGTGGGCCATTGAGCGATTGGGCGAAAAAAGAATCAACGAAGGCGCTTACATGTGGCAATCGCTGCTCCAAACGGGTGCCAAAATCGTAAACGGCACGGACGTACCCGTGGAACCCCTTAACCCGCTCGCTTCGTTTTATGCCTCGGTCACCCGCAAAACGCTGAAGGGAGAACCTGCCGGGGGCTTTGAGCCTGCCGAGAAAATGACGCGTGCGCAGGCCTTGCGATCGTATACGCTGGATGCGGCCTACGGAGCGTTTGAAGAAAAAATCAAAGGGTCTATTGAAGTGGGTAAGCTGGCCGACTTCACCATTTTGTCGAAAGACGTTATGCGCGTGTCGGAGGAAGAACTTCTGTCCACAGAGGTGATGATGACCGTTGTGGGGGGCAAGGTCCTGTACAAACGCAACTAAAAAAAAACAGGCCGCGTGGGCGGCCTGTTTTATGCACGAGGGCGAAGGCTTATTTCAAAAACTTGTGGGCGCGTTCCACCAGCATCTTGCGGTCAGCCGTAATGCTGGGGTCGCTATAGATGCGCGATGACAACTCGGCCACCACGCCTTTTTTGTATCCGAGGCGCTCGGCTATTTCTTCGCAAAAATGAATTTCGCTTTTGAACACTTGACCATCGCTTTTCATCAACTGGATGAGCAAATACAGGTTTTCGAACTTTTGGTCTTCGGTAAACGAGGACAGATCACCGATGGGGCGCGGATTTTTCATCATCTGCTCCACTTCATCGCGTGTGAGTCCGTTGGCTTTGCCGATGGTGTGAATGATCTTGGCTTCTTTTTCACCCACGGTTTTGTCGCTGGCAGCCAAGTTGATCAGCACGTTCAGTTGTTCTTTAATCATAGGGGTTCAAAAAATTTGGGCTAAGGTATGGGATTTTCAGCCTCCAAAATGCGGCAAAAAACCAAGATTTCTTACACTGGTTGAAATTTTCATGCAATCGGGGCAACTTTTTGCGCAACCCTGCGATAAACGGATTGTCTGTAGAGCAAAACCGTGATCATGAACCAAATCAAGATAAGTTGGCTGGCTGTGTGCCTGGGGCTGTTGGGTAGCTGGGGAGTAGGGGCCCAAACGGGCGACACGCGCAGCCTGGCCTCCTTTAGCGTGCTGAAAGTTTCGCAGGGGATAGACGTGTACCTGCGCAAAGGCGACAAGGAGAGCGCCCGCGTGGTGGCCAACGGGGTCAGCACCGATAAAGTGTTGACAGACGTGTTCGACAAGACACTCAAAATCCACATGAGCGGCAGTTCGTACCGCAACATCGATGTAAAAGTGTATGTGACGTACGTATCGCTGAACAAGATTTACGCCAGCTCGGCAGGCAGCGTGTTTGCCGAGGGGGCCATCAAAAGCCCTTCGCTTACCATCAGTGCAGGCAGTGCGGGCTCGGTGGAAGTATCCATCGATTCGCAAGACGTGATCCTGAGTGCTTCCAGCGCTGGGGAAATTACGGTGGAAGGAAAAACGGATCGGCTGGAGGTGGACGCCAGCAGCGCAGGCGATATTGACGCCTACAACCTGGAAGCAAACCGCGTGACCGTGGATGTATCCAGTGCCGGGTCGGCTAAGGTGACAGCCGTGAAAGAGCTGGAAGCCGAGGCGAGTAGCGGAGGCGATGTGCGCTACCGCGGAAGCCCCGCCAAACTGAACACCAGCTCCAGCAGTGGCGGCTCTGTTAAAAAAACAAATTGAGCTTGCCGTCCTTAGGTCGTTTGGATACCACGGACCTGGCAAAAATCCGCGGGCGGGTGCCGATGGTGATTTGAGGAGTAAGGCGTACTTTTCGGGTAGCATATGACGCCTTCGGGCTATTTCATTTTACCCAAATTGGTTTTTGCATGCTCCCTGACCGTCCGCTCACGTTGTTCCTGACGCTTCTTGCGCGCTATGTTGTGGTGGCCGGCACTGCGTTTTTAATCTTTTATGTCTGGTTGGGCAAAACCGGCCGCCTGCAAAAAATACAGCTTCGTTGGCCGCGGCCGCGCGACTATGGCCGCGAGGTGCTCTACTCGCTGTTGACTACACTGATTTTTGCGGGGGTGGGTAGTTTGATTTTCCTTACGCCATTTCAACAGTACACACACGTGTACACACAAGTCGAAACCTTTGGACTTGGGTACTTTGTGGCGAGCATCGGGGTGATGCTGTTGGTGCACGACACCTATTTTTACTGGACTCACCGGGCTATGCATCACCCACGCTTATTCAAGTGGTTCCATCAGGTGCACCACCAATCGGTCAACCCTTCGCCTTGGGCCGCGTTTGCGTTTCACCCCCTGGAGGCCGTGGTGGAGGCGGGCATCATCTTTGTCATTGTTTTTTTAATCCCCGTGCACCCCTTGGCGGTAGCCATTTTTTTGCTGCTGATGACGGTCTACAATGTGTATGGGCATTTGGGGTTCGAGCTGTACCCACGTTGGTTCGCCACCAGCCGCATCGGCAAGTGGGTCAATACATCCGTCAATCACAACCAGCACCACCACTACTTCAAGGGCAACTACGGACTTTATTTTTTGTGGTGGGACCGCTGGATGGGAACGCTTCGGGCCGATTACCACAAGGAATACGAGCGCGTTTCCAGTCGTGGTCAAACAGACAACGCTTCGGCCGCGCGGCCTTGAAAGACCTCTTTGATCGCATAGGTTTTTTTGTTTTGCGATTCGTAGTATACGCGCATCACCAACTCGGCAATCAGCCCAAACGTGAGAAACTGAATTCCGGCCAGCACCAGCGAGACCCCCAACAACAACAGCGGCCGGCCCCAAATATCCTGACCCATCAGCTTCACCACCAATAAGTAGAGGTTGATGACCATACCGGCCATAAACGTGAGCAGCCCCAACGGGCCGAACAAATGAATAGGCCTGCGGAAATATTTCTGGAAAAATGCCATCAGCAGAAGGTCGCTCATTACTTTCAAGGTGCGCCCCAACCCATATTTGGATTGGCCATACAGCCGGGGCCGATGGTTTACTTCTACATCGGTTATTTTGGCGCCTTGGATGACGGCCAGGATGGGGATGAACCGGTGCAATTCGCCATAGAGATCCAGGTTTTTGGCCACCGAGCGTCTGAATACCTTTAGCGTGCATCCATAATCGCGTATGTGCACGCCCGATAACTGCCGGATAAAGTAGTTGGCAATCTTACTGGGTATTTTTCGCAGCAGCGTGCCGTCTTGTCGGTTCTTTCGAAACCCGGCCACCACGTCCCAGCCTTCCTTTTGCAGTTTGTTCAACATGGGTAAAATATCAGCCGGGTCATTTTGAAGATCACCGTCCAGGGTCACAATGTATTCGCCCCGGGCCATGTCAATGCCGGCCGCCATGGCCGGTGTTTGTCCATGATTTCGCGTGAAGCAAAGAAGCGTGGTGCGGCTATCGGCCAATGACTTGATTTTGTCCACCGTGCGGTCGGTGGAGCCGTCATCCACCAGAATCAACTCATAGTCGCAACCGGCCAATGCTGCGCTTACCTGCGCCAACAAAGGCTTCATGTTTTCTTCTTCGTTGAAGAGCGTGATGACAACGGATAGCACCATGGCGAAACAAAGGACGGGCGTTTTGCTGACTGCCGCTTAGTCGGGCGGATTAAGATTTCGTTATCAGAGATTTACAATTCGTTAATCACCGGTGTGCGTTTAACGGGCCTGCCCGGGCGGATTTTTGTGCCATGAAGGTGAACAAGCATTTGGTGGCCGTGGCGTTGCTGGCGTGTGCAAGCTTTTTTGCAAACGTGGGCGGGTTTCCTATTTACATTTTGGACGAGGCCAAGAACGCGGCCTGCGCCATGGAGATGGCTCAACGCGATGATTGGGTGGTACCCACGTTTAACGGTGCCTTGCGCACCGACAAGCCCTCGTTGCACTATTATTTCATGCGCGCTGGCTATGGGCTGTTTGGCATCACCCCGGTTGGCGCGCGCTTTTTTTCCGCTTTGATGGGAGTGCTTACCACTGTGGTTGTTTTTCTGTTTGTCAGCCGGGCGGCCAATTTACGGACGGCTTGGCTGGCCAGTGGCATCCTGATTTGTTCCATCCATGCCGCAGTGCAATTTCACTTGGCCGTGCCCGATCCCTACCTCATTTTTTTTATGACGTGCGGTTGGCTGGCGTTTGCTTCGGCCCGCATGCAGGGTCACCCTTGGCTTTTTGGCGTCTCGTACGCCAGTGTGGCTTTGGCCTTTATGGCAAAGGGTCCCGTGGCTCCGCTGCTCTTTGGACTTGCGGTGCTGGTGAGCCTGGCGCTTCAGGGCCAATGGAAATGGCGTGTGTTCATGTCCCTTCGCTTGGGTTGGGGTGCGCTGATTTTTTTGGCGATCGCGCTGCCCTGGTGGGTGGCCGTCAGTGCGGCTACGGAGGGGGAGTGGGTCCGTGGATTTCTATTTGACCACAACCTCAAACGATTTACCAGCACCATGGAAGGGCACCGGGGCGTACCGGGATTGGCGGTGGTTTTTTTTGCCTTGGCATTACTCCCCCTGTCGGCCTTTTTGCCGCAGGCGCTACGCCATGCGTGGCGGTTGCGGAGGGAGCCAATGATCGCGTGGGCTTTCAGCGGAGTGGTCACCACGGTTGTTTTCTTTTCATTTTCACGCACGTTTTTGCCCACCTATGTGGGCCCCGCCATACCGCTGGGGGCAATCTTGCTGGCCGCGTACTTTGATCGGGTGATACAGCAGCGGGAGGCTTTTTCCGTTGCCAGCCTGGCGGTTGTGAACGTGATTTTCTTGGTGCTGCCAATCGGTGCCTTTGTGGCCCTTCGGCAGGATGCCACCCTACATGAAGTGGCTGCCCGTGCATGGCTTCTGCTGCCGCTACCGCTGGCGGGCCTGATTGCGTGGTTTGGCGTGTCCCAACGTCCTGCACATTGGCGGGTGGGCACACTGCTGACGGGCTCGTTCGTGGCCATTCAGTTGCTGTTTTACTTCGTGGTTCCCGCCTTGCTTCGCCACAACCCGGTATCCGCCAGCGCGCCTCATCTTCATAGCGGCAAGCCTGTCTACATCTACCAGCGGGCCAACGCGGCTTTCGTGTTTGAGGCCAAACGGCCGCTGCCCGTTATCGACACGCCCGCAGAGCTGGCGGATGTGTTGGCGAAGACCGGCACGCCCATCGTGTTGCTGACACGAAGGAGCCACGCGGACACATTGTCTTCATTCGGATTCAAGACTGTTTTTGAAAAGCGCGATTTGTTCGAAACGCCCCAAACCGTGGTTGCCGAAAACGACTTTTGAACACCCGCGGCAACCGTAGCTGTTGCTCCATCCAAGCACGCGGATGGTGGTTTAACAACAGCCAAACGACCATGGGCACCACCGCTCCGATGACCGCACCCGCGGCCACGTCCACCAAAAAGTGTTGAAGGAGGTAAATCCGCGAAAGCGCGACCCCCAAAGCCAGCCACGTGAGCGTCACGCCTATCCACTGCCTTCGCGCCAACAAAATGACCACGGTGGCGATGCAGAAGGCGGTGGCAGTGTGACCCGAGGGAAAGCTGTAGTGCGCGTGCACCTTTACGCCTTCGGCTACGTGTAGCAGCGAGGCGTCCAGCACCGCGATGGGCCTGGACATGCCGGGAAAAAGCAGGCGCTTGACGACCACACAAACCAGCCCGTGGCCGAGCCAACTGCCTGCCACCAAAGCGGTGGCACGCCAGCTAAAAAATGGCGAAGCGATCAAAAGCGGGATCAGGAACAAGCCCTCGCCCCACCAGGTGACGATCTTCATTACCGTGTCCAGCCACGGATGGTGCAGCCCGTTCAGCCAATACACTTCACTGCCCTTGGGAACAAGCACGGCAGCCGCCAGGAGCAGGGCCAGCGAATGGACGATCCAAGGGAGAACCTTGGCCGCAGGGCGGTGAAGAGATTGTGTGGGCATCAGGCTGCAACTTAGAGCGCCTTCGTTGCCGGGGATTTTTGCCCTGTTTGTGAAACGGTTAAGCCTCAATTACGCAGGGTTTATGCTGTTGACGCTGCCGTAACAGAGAACTAACGCTGGGTAGCTTTTGCCTGCGAGCCCCTGGGGCCGATCCGGCACATAATTTTTCTGAAAGGAGGGTTGGACAAAACCCTTTCTGATCAAAATTCGACTAATTTTGGCGGCAAATTGACCAAAAAACAACCACTATGGCTCATTTACGCTTTGAAGCACTGAGAAAACTGAACGAACGAGGCCGAGTGCCCGTGGACCTCCCCAAACCGCTCATCTCCCAATTCTTTGCCGAAAATGTCTTTGGCATGGAGCAGTTGCGCGCCACCCTGGCCCCCGCCATCTTCAAAAAGGTGAGCTCGGCTATCAAAAACCACGAGAAAATTGACGACACCACGGCCGATGCGGTAGCCTCGGCAGCCAAGTCCTGGGCCATTGCCAAAGGTGCCAGCCACTTCACACACTGGTTTCAGCCTATGACAGGCGGCACAGCCGAAAAGCACGATTCCTTTTTTGATGCCCTTTCGGGGATTGAGAAATTTAAAGGCAGCGAATTGGTGCAGCAAGAGCCCGATGCTTCCTCGTTTCCCAGCGGTGGCATCCGCAGCACGTTCGAAGCGCGCGGCTACACCGCGTGGGACCCCACCTCGCCCATGTTTTTATATGGAAAAACTCTGTGCATCCCCACCATCTTTGTCTCGTACACGGGCGAGACGCTGGATGCCAAGTCGCCCTTGTTGAAAGCGTTAAAGGCAGTGGACGTGTCCGCCACGCGCGTATGTCAGTTGTTCGACAAAGACATCAACCACGTGACTGCTTCGTTGGGACCGGAACAGGAATATTTTGTGGTTGACAAGGCCTTGTTTATGGCCCGCCCGGATTTGGTGATGGCCGGCAAAACGGTGTTTGGCCACGCGCCCGCCCGCGGCCAGCAAATGGAAGATCATTATTTTGGCTCGATACCCGGCCGGGTGTATGATTTCATGAAGGAGTTTGAGATCGAGTGCTGGAAGTTGGGCATTCCGGTGCGCACCCGCCACAACGAGGTGGCCCCGAGCCAGTTTGAAGTGGCCCCGCTGTTCGAAGAAGTAAATGTGGCCAACGACCACAACCAGTTGCTGATGGACGTGATGAGCCGCGTAGCCGACAAACACGAACTGAAGGTGTTGTTCCACGAGAAGCCCTTCGCGGGCTTGAACGGTACCGGCAAGCACAATAACTGGTCGCTGATCACCAACACCGGAGTGAACTTGTACGCACCTACCAGCAGCGCGCGCGACAACTTACTCTTCCTGACGTTTTTTGTCACCACCATTAAGGCCGTACATGAGCATGCCGACCTGCTGCGCGCCAGCATCGCCACGGCCGCGAATGATTTCCGGTTGGGTGCCAACGAGGCGCCTCCCGCCATCATGTCGGTATTTATTGGTTCGCAGATGACGGCCGTATTGGATGAACTGGAGAAGAAAGGCAACGTGAAGATTGAGAAGGGCGACAACATGTACATGAAATTGGGCATTGATCAGATACCCGAGATCATTTTGGATGCCACGGATCGCAACCGCACTTCGCCTTTTGCCTTTACGGGAAATAAATTTGAATTCCGCGCGGTCGGAGGCAGCGATAACTGCGCCACGGCCATGACGGCCTTGAACCTGATTGTGGCGGACCAACTGGATAAATTTCATGAAGCCGTAACAGCCGAGATCGAAAAAGGCACGGAGAAGCGTTTGGCCATCGTAAACGTCTTGCGCAAATACATCAAAGAATCGAAGGCCATCCGGTTCGAAGGAGATGGATATTCGGATGAGTGGGTGAAGGAAGCGGCCAAACGTGGCTTGAGCAATATCAAAAACACACCGCGCGCGTTGGATGCCTACTTGTCCAAAAAATCGTTGGAACTGTTTGAAAAACACGGAGTGCTATCGCACAAGGAAGTGGAGGCGCGAAACGAAATCCGGTTGGAGGCATATATCAAGCGCGTGCAAATTGAAGCCCGTGTGATCGGTGATCTGGCCATGAACCACATCATCCCCACGGCCATCGTGTATCAGAATAAGCTGATCGAGAACGCCAATGGGCTCAAAGGGCTGGGTGTCGATAACAAAACTGTGGTGCAAACCATCAAGGAGATATCCGGGCATATTGATGCCATCAAGAACGGAGTGCGCGAAATGATTGAAGAGCGGAAGCGTGTGAATAAGATGACGGACACCCACAAGCGCGCCATTGCCTATTGCGAAGATATCAAGGAAGCCTACTTCGACAAAATCCGCGATGCGGTAGACAAACTTGAGTTGCTGGTGGATGACGAAGATTGGCCGCTGGTAAAATACCGTGAATTGTTGTTTTTGAGATAGCCATTCAACTTCGGGATTGCGTAAGAGGGGCCGTCTCACTCATGAGGTCTGTCAAAACAGATCAATGCCGGGGGGTAGCGTGGCGTTAATTGCGCTTGCCCTTGCCCGTGCCGTTTTTGAGGCGGTCTCTCTTTTTGCATCCGGTGTGGCGGTATTACGCTATCTGGTCACGTTCAAAATGAGTAGCCGATACCAATGTTGTAGATTACCGGTTCGCGGTCAGTGCCAAACGGGCGGAAGAACCTGAATTTATTCAGCACAAACCGGTCGCCCGCTTCGCGGGCGGGGTCATAGGCCTTGATGCCCACATCGAAACGAAGGACCAAAAACGAAAAATCAAATCGCAGGCCAAAGCCGGTACCCACACCCAACTGCTTGAAAAACTGGTCAAACTCAAACTGCGTGGTTCCCGTCCAATTTGCGCGGCTGGCATCGTTACGCGTCAGCGCAACGGGGCGGAAAGACCAAACATTGCCGGCATCGACAAAAATGGCTCCCTGCACAAATCCAAACAGCTTCTGGCGCAATTCGACACTTCCTTCCACCATGATCTCCCCGGGGCGCTCGAATTGATAGTTGAATAACCCGTTCTGCTCGGGGTTGCTGCTGAGCGGGGGAGGGGCTGTGCCAATGCCCAACCTCCGTGGCCGCCACGCACGCACGCTGTTGCTCCCGCCCACGAAAAAATATTTTTCGTACGGCAACACGCGATTGTCCGAATAAGCATACCCAACACCGGTATGTACGCGATAGGCCAGAATCGTGTTTTTGTTTAGAATTCTGTTCCTTCGAAAGTCCACACTCAGTCGTATGTACTTGAATAACGCCAACCCCTCGCTCGTCACCAGGCGTGGCGTATAGAAGTTAAAGGTGGTGCCCCCCGCCTCGGCTTGCGCCCTCAAAAAGTAAGAACTGCGCTCGGTATTGCCATAATTGTTGGGATTGAGCGTAAACGAAAAAATCATGGCGCTGACAAACGAGGGGTCAAACGAGTTGCGCAGATTGTTGCCTTGGGTGGCTTGCAGGTTGGTCAGCAGCGAGTCAAATTCGGGGCTTAACTTGGAGCGGATGATGTTGAGGCTGACGGGCGTAAAGGTGTACTGGCGTTTACCTTTGGAATCCCAACTGTAGCTGCCCGATACGGTGAGGATGGAGCGCGTGTACTCCGGTCGGCTGGTGTAGGTAAAGCCACCCAAAAGGCGGGTGCGTGGGTTGTTTTTGGCGTAGCGATAATCGGCCTGGGTGCTGAGCGGGAACAGGAACTGAGGAATCGTGATGGTGGCATTGACGCTCGCTTCCGTGCTGCGGTAAAACTCTCCTTCGCTGGTGGCCGCGGCAACGCCCTCAAAGCCAAAGCGTCCGGTAACTTCGAATATCTCCAGCCCACGGAACAGGTTGCGTTTTTTGAGTGTGGTGGTCACATAAGGACCGGGAAAGCCCTGCGTGACGGTGAGGCCCGCTTCGTTAGACCAAGAATAGCGGTCAAGTGGGCTGGTAAAAATATTGGCCATGAAGCGCCCGCCCGATGTGTCATAGTTGATGTTGACAAATTTGAAGACATCCAAGTTTGCCAGTTGGCGTTGGGTGTCAAATGTTTGGGCGCGGCTATACAAGCTCGTTTTCTTTACAAACACCCGTTGCGTCAATATTTTTTTGTTGTATTCGTTTCGGTAGTAACTGTACGTGATGCCGTTGTACCGATCGGTGCTTCGCTTACGGCCAAACTCGGCTTTGGCACCGGCATCGGTGGTGAAGTTTACGCTGTCTACCACAAATTGCTTGTGGTGTTCGCGTTTGGGTGGATTGTCGATGCTGATGCGAATGGCCAGTTGGTATGGCTCGCCATAGGTCGAGTCTACGTCAAAATGGATGTACTGCCTGCTAAAGTCGTAGTATCCGTTGTCTTTGAGCAGGTAGTCGATTCGTTCGCGCTCTTTCTCCAGCTTTTGCTGGTCGAAGCGCTCGTTGCGCCTGATGAAACTTTTTTGACCGGTCACCAACCGCAGCACGTTGCTGTCAGGAATATTGAAGGCCAGGCTGTCATAAAAAAAGGCACGTCCGGGCTTCACCTGATAGAACACCGACACGCGTTTCTTGTATTCCGATACCTTGGCGAACGTTTGGGCGCGAAAGTAGCCGCGGTTGAAGAGATAGTTATTGATGCGTTCTACGGTCAGCGTCACATGTTGGCTGTCATACACCGAGGCCGGTTCCCCCCATTGCATGGGCATGTTTCCATTGTCGATCTTGGACGTGAGCTGGTCTATTTTTCGCTGCTTGCGATACTGGAGGTTGGCTTTCTTTCGCGCGGTTCTTGCCACCGCTATTTTCCGATCGAACTTTTTCTCGGTTGAGTCTTTTTTGGCGATAAATTTCTGCTGGTCATACCTCACCTCACCCTCGTGGTGCATCCATACCAAGGTGTTGATTGGCAGGCCCAGCAGCCTGCGGTTAGCCTTCTGTACAAACACGTCTTCCAACTCCTCCGTTGAAAAGCCCCTGGGGGCTTTTACCTTTTGTTTATACAGCAACTTTTGGTTTTCTTGGAGGTATCTTGTGCCCAGGCAGCCACTCAGCACGGTGGCCAGGCATAGGTACACTAACGCGCCTTGCACACGAACAGCAAAACGGCTCAGTATGATACCCAAATCCAAAAGCAAGTTTATCAAGCAACTGCAAGTAAAGAAATACCGAAAACAGGAGCAATGTTTTGTGGTGGAGGGCGCAAAAAGCGTGCAAGAACTTTTGCGCTCGGATTTTGATGTGCTATGGCTGGCGGCCACCCCTTCTTTCATGGAAGCGCAGGCAAAGGTCATCAAGCGGAGGGAAGTCGAGTGCTTGGTAGCCACGGCAGACGAATTGGCGGAGGTGGGCACCTTGCAGACCAACGATGGCGCGTTGGCGATTGCACGCTTCAAGCCAAACGTTCCGCCTCCGGAAAAGACGGGCATCAAGCTCGTCTTGGACGATATTCGTGACCCGGGCAACTTGGGCACCATCATCCGCACGGCCGACTGGTACGGCATCCGTGACATCATCGCCTCGGAGGAAACGGCCGATTTGTACAATCCCAAGGTTATCAGTGCCACCATGGGGTCGTTTTGCCGGGTGCGGGTGTTTTACACCTCGCTGCCCGAATACCTGCCGAAACAAAAACTGCCGGTGTACGGCACCTTTTTGGAGGGCCACCATGTGCATCAGGTGTTTTTCCCCGAAAGTGCCTTGCTGGTCATCGGCAACGAGGCCCGGGGCATTTCGGTCGAGGTGGCCCGGCTGGTGTCTCAGAAGATCACCATCCCGAAATGGGGCGATGCCGAGTCGTTGAATGCGGGCGTGGCCACGGGTATTATGCTGGACAACTTGAGGCGGTCACAAAAATGAATTGCTTTGCTTCGCGGCTTCATCGCTCAGTTTGGCTGCGTTTTCTCTGCCCAGGTACCGATCAATCAGGTAGTGGCCTCCATAGATGACGGGCGTGAGCGCGATGGCCACCGCAAATTTGTAGAGGTAATTGGTGAGGCCAATGGCAACCAACTGCGTGTTGGGGTACAGGCCATAAAAGGCGATGAACAACACCACAAAGCTGTCGATCAATTGCGAGACCAACGTGGAGCCGGTGGCGCGCAGCCACAGCTTCTTGGGGCCGGTTGCCCTCCGCAATCGCTGAAACACAAACACATCCACCAATTGTCCCAATAAAAACGCGGCCAGCGAAGCCAGGATGATGCGCTGGCCTTGTCCGAGTATCTTGTTGAAGGCGAAGTTCATATCAAAGGCATTGCCCTGCGCATCGGTGTTGTTGGCGTCCAGCCACCACTGCGCGGGCGGCAGCTCAATGGTCAAAAAAATCACAACAAAGGCGTAGGCAATGAGCGCGGCTGTCAAGAAGCTGATCCGCCTCACCCCCGGTTTTCCAAAATACTCGTTGATCAAGTCGGAAGTGATAAACACGACCGGCCAAATGACGGCCCCGGCCGTCAGGTTAAAATCCATCAGGAATCCAAACAGGTTGAGATGGGCGGGCTGCAAGCCCACGGTTTGTTCGGCCGAGAAGATCTTGACTCCGATCAATTCCGCCACGATGGCATTGGTCAGGAATATCCCACACAAGAGGATAAACAATCGGTTCTTTCGCTTTTCGAAGTCAAGAGTCATGCGCGTCAAGGTCAAAGGTGCGTCCTTCTGTGGCTAACAACGTTTCCGGAAAAATGTCTTTGGCCTCGGCCAATAATCCGTCTAATTCGCGGTACCGCGCTGAAAAGTGGCCGATGATCAGTTTCTTGACGTGCGCCCGCTTGGCCACTTCGGCAGCTTGCTGAGCGGTGCTGTGGAGCGTCTCCCCGGCCTTTTCGCGGTCGGTCTCCCTAAACGTGGCTTCGTGGTAGAGCAGGTCAGCGCCTTGTACCTGAGCCACCACCTCCTCGGCAAAAGCGGTATCCGAGCAGTAGGCGTACGTATAACTTGGCCGCGGGGGCAGCGTGAAGTCAGCGGCCCGGTAAAGAGTTTTGCCTTCGTCCACCACATCGCTTCCTTGTTTTAGTTGAGCAATGTGCTGCAGTTTCATACCTGGCATCAATTGATTTTTGTCGATGCGCAGCGGCTTTGTTTTCTCGCTGATCAGAAAGCCCGCGGTGGGTAGCTTGTGCCGCAGCGGAATGGTGGTCACGGTGATCGCCTCATCGTCCAGGAGGCATTGCGGGGTGTCTGTGCGAAAGGCCGTATAATCGATGTTGAAGTGAAGGGCCGAGTTCGAGTGCTTCAGTTGCTGTACGATGATCTCGTCCAGCCCGCGGGGGCTGTACAGATGCAGCTCAGCGGTTCTTTTCTGCAGATGCATGGTGAACAGCAGGCCCATTAAGCCCAGGTAGTGATCGCCATGCAAATGGCTGATAAAGATGTGATTGATTTTGTGGAGCGGAAGCTGGTAAGCGTTTAACTGCATTTGTGCGGCCTCGCCACAGTCCAACAGCAGGCAGCGATTTTGGACCTGAACAAACTGGCAGGAGGGATGACGGCCAAAGGCTGGCACGGCCCCGCTCGAACCCACAATGGTCACCTGAAACCCCATCGGCAATGGTTGGGGGCGCGGTTGGCTATTCGCCTTGTTTCATGTCTTTCTCGATCTCGTGCATGAACACGGCATCGACCCCTTCGTCCACCGTTGGCAAAATGTTCAACACGCTGTCCAGTTGCGAAATTTTGATCAGCTTCATTGTGTGGTCTGAGAGCCGGCACAACACAAAAATGCCACCGTCTTCCTGCAAAATACGATTGCCCACCAACAGGGCGCTCAGGCCCGAAGAGTCGGTATACTTTACCTCCGCCAGGTCCAGAATGATGTTTCGTACGCCCTCGGCATGCAGCGTCACCATCTCGGATTTCAAGTTCGGGGCGATGCTGGAGTCCAGTTTTTCTTCGTGCAAGCTTAGCACCGTGTACTTCTCCTGTTTGTCGATGGTATACTTCATGGGGTGTTCGTAAAAAGTCCGCTAAAAATACGTCAATTTATGGAATTAACGATACTGCGTTCGATTCGTTCCAGCACCGGGCCCGGGGGTAGCGCGGCCAACGGCCCGCCCATCACGTGGGCATACAACTCGCGGTAGCGTTCCGCAATCGACTCCACGATGGCATCGGTCATGGCGGGTATCTGCTGTCCTTCTTTTCCCTGAAACCCATTTTCAATCAGCCACTGCCTCACAAACTCTTTCGACAGTTGTTTTTGCGGTTCTTGCCGCTGCTGCCGCTGCGCATATCCTTCGGCATAAAAGTACCGCGAAGAATCGGGGGTGTGCACCTCGTCAATGAGATAGATCACTCCGTCACTCTTTCCAAATTCGTATTTGGTGTCTACCAAAATCAAGTGGCGTGTGGCGGCCAACTCCGTGCCTTTGGCAAACAGTGCCAACGCGTAGCGCTCCAGCCTGACGTAGTCATCCTGGCTAACGAGGCCGCGCGCCAAGATCTCCTCCCGGCTGATGTCCTCATCATGGCCCACCGCGGCTTTGGTGGTAGGCGTGATGATGGGTGTTGGCAGGGGGTCGTTCTCACGCAGGCCTTCGGGCAGGGGCACACCGCACAGCACCCGCTTGCCCGCCTTGTACTCGCGCCAAGCATGGCCCGCCAGGTAGCCGCGTACTACCATTTCCACTTTAAAGGGTTCGCAGCGGAGTCCGATCGTCACGTTGGGGTCGGGGGTGGCCCGCACCCAATTGGGTACCAGGTGTTGAGTGGCTTTCAGGTTGGCGGCCGCGATCAGGTTCAGCACCCGCCCCTTGTCGGGGATGGGGCGTGGCAGCACAACATCAAAAGCCGATATGCGGTCAGTGGCCACCATCACCATCCGGTCGCCAAAGTAATACACATCGCGCACCTTGCCGCTGTAAAAACCCGTTTGCCCCGCAAAGTGAAAGTTGGTTTTGCTGATCGCCTGCATACCCTAAAAACAAAGCGTGCAAGGTAGGCACGCCCTGCCGAAGGGCAATCGGACAGGGCGAGGATTTTTCAGACCCGAGCGGCTGTGGCAAATTCCGCTATATTTGCGCCCTGATTTTTTAAGCACTTTTTCATGGGTTTGAAATGCGGCATCGTAGGCTTGCCAAACGTGGGGAAATCCACCCTCTTTAACGCCATCTCCAACAACAAGGCCGAGGCGGCCAATTTCCCTTTTTGCACCATTGAGCCCAACGTAGGGGTGATTTCTGTGCCGGACGAACGCCTTCGCATATTAGAGGCCCTCGTCAATCCTCAAAAAGTAATTCCCACCACGTTTGAATTTGTGGACATCGCGGGGTTGGTCAAGGGCGCCAGCAAGGGCGAAGGTCTTGGCAATCAGTTTTTGGCCAACATACGCGAAGTAGACGCCATCGCCCATGTGGTGCGCTGTTTTGAAAACGACAACATCATCCACGTGGAAGGCCGCGTGAACCCCGTGGCCGACAAAGAAGTGATTGATACCGAGCTCCAACTCAAAGACCTCGAGTCGGTGGAGAAAAAAATCAGCAAAGTGGAGCGTACGGCCAAGAGCGGTGACGCCAAGGCAAAAAAAGAGCTGGCCACACTGCTGCAATACCAGGAGGTGTTGAGTGCCGGGCGAAATGCGCGCTCGCTGGTCATGGCCGCAGAAGACAAAAAGGCGGTGGAAGGCACAGGGGGAAGTTTCGATTTCTATGAATTAGGCCGGTCACTATTTGATGAGAATGGAAATCTCAATGAATCTGTGGGGCTGCCAAAAATCCGAAACTATGTGTGGTACTCTGAAACCAAAACTTCCTTGAAGGGTGAGAAGCATGAGGACAATGCCCATTTTCTTGGGAAGCAAAACGATACCTCCTACTATTTCTACTACGAATCAGAGGCTATCACAACACTGGATCATAGGTTCCTGACAAGCATCAAGACCAAAGCTGAGCAATATGTGATCTACGCAGATAATTGTTTGCTCACCAAAGAATTTATGGTGAAGCATCATTTAATTTTTAAGAAGATACCTAGAGATATTACCAGATTTTAAGCATGAGCGACCA
>JALONI010000038.1 GCA_025455015.1 Cyclobacteriaceae bacterium
AAAATAAACCCCCATCTCATGAAACGAGCAACCGGCTTGGGAGGCGTGTTTTTCAAAACGAAAGACCCTCAAGCCATCAAACAATGGTATGAAACGCACCTCGGCATGAAAATGGACGAATGGGGCTTTGCCTTCAAATGGATTGACCCTAATCATCCCCAAGCCTCATCATTAGCCTCCACCGCCTGGAGCCCTTTCCCCGACAACACGTCCTACTTCGCCCCGAGCGACAAGTCTTTCATGATCAACTACCGGGTGGCCAACTTGGAGGCGTTGTTGGCTGCCTTAAAAGCGGAGGGCGTGGAAGTGGTGGGCGAGATGCAAGTGTATTCTTACGGAAAATTTGGGTGGATTCTGGACCCCGATGGAAACAAGATTGAACTATGGGAGCCCAAGGACGAAGGGTTTGAAAATAACTGACGCAGCTTTAAACACTTGGCGTACGAACGCAATCGCATGCCGGTGCGCACCCAAAACATCTTATCTTTGATGCCATGACGGAAGGCGATTTTTCGGGTTGGGGACAACTAGTGCTCTTTGTGCTGGGGGGCTTGGCGTTTGTGGGCGTGGCGCTATTCGCGTCCCGGTTGATCCGCCCTCACCGGCCTTCATTGGAAAAACAGCTTCCGTATGAAAGTGGCGAGCAGGCAGTGGGGCTGGCGTGGGTGCAATTCAACTTCCGGTTTTACGTACTTGCTATTTTGTTTTTGTTGTTCGAAGTGGAAATCATCCTGTTGTTCCCCTGGGCCACCGTGTATGATGATGCCGCGCTGCAACACGCCACCCAGCGGCTGTGGGGGTGGTTTGCTTTTGGCGAGATGACGATTTTTTTGGGACTGCTGGCGTTAGGGTTGGCCTATGCGTGGGCAAAGGGACATTTGAATTGGGCGAGACCGGCACCGCAACCCAGCGAAGTGAAGTCCATTGTGCCCAGGGCCCTGTACGAGGCCATCAACGAAAAATATAAATCGACCCCATGAAAGGTTTTTTGGATCAGGAGTTTGCACAGGGAGGGGTGCTGGTAACCAAGGCCGATGACCTGTTGAACTGGGCGCGGTTGTCGTCTTTGTTTCCGATGACGTTCGGGCTGGCCTGTTGCGCCATTGAGTTCATGAGCACCGGCACCACCGTGTACGACATGGACCGTTTTGGAATGGCCCCGCGGGCCACGCCACGCCAGGCCGATGTAATGATTGTATCGGGCACAGTTACGTTCAAAATGGCCGACCGCATCAAGCGGTTGTATGAGCAGATGTCGGAGCCGCGGTATGTGATTTCGATGGGCTCGTGTTCCAACTGTGGCGGCCCCTACTGGCAGCATGGCTATCATGTGGTAAAGGGGGTGGATAAAATCATCCCCGTGGATGTGTACGTGCCGGGCTGCCCCCCGCGGCCCGAGGCGCTGATTGGTGGCATCTTAAAACTGCACGAAAAAATCCGGGGTGAAAGCCGGGTGAAACCAGTGGAGATTGAAAAACTCATGAACCTGCCAAAAACCTAGAATATCGTACTTTTGGGTATGAGCGACACAAGTAATCACATTACGAGCTTTGCGGTAGAGAATTTCAAACGATTTGAATCGTTTGAAATGACCGATTTAGGACAGTTTAATTTGCTGGTGGGCGATAACAACGTAGGTAAGACGAGTGTGTTGGAGGCGTTATTAGTGGATGAGAACAGCAATCTATGGATGTCAAATGTTGCCAACGCACTAAGCCTGAAAAAACTCAAAACATCAGTCACCGTAAAAGATCTCGAATACTATTGCAATCAAGAAACCTACTCCCAAGACGCAGAAGGCGTGGTTGAGTTTCGACTGGGCCGACACCACAAACTGGATAAGTACTTTCTGAAATTTGAAAAACATCTGCAACGACTGATGTTTTCAACCCCGGGTGAAGCAAAACCAACCACGTATGATTTTGGTACTGTGCTCGCCACCACCAATCACGAACTCAGTAGTCCCCTTATCACACTGCAGAGTGGCCACGACCGCAGCTTGACTAATTTCTATTCAAGTACCATTCAAAAAAACAGAAGGATCCGAGGCAGATTGATTGAATCCATGCGGAAGTTCATCCCTACGTTTGATGGGATTGAACTCTCTGCGCCTTTTCCAAACGAAGAACCTCACTTGATAATTACCCAATCTGACAAAAATACTACACTCCCTCTGGCGCTGTTTGGAGACGGTTCGGTCAAGTTTCTAAGAATCGTCATGGAGATTATTGCCAAAAATGGAAAACGACTGATGATTGACGAAATCGACACCGGCATTCATTTTAGCCGGATGAAAGAGTTTTGGAATGTGATTTTGCATACCGCTCATGAAAACAATGTACAGCTTTTTATGACCACGCACAGCGAAGAGTGCCTCCGGTTCTTCAAAGAAGCACTGGCAGACGATTTATCAACTATGAAAGACCTGGCCAGAGTGGTTTCCATGGTCGAGAACGCCACTACCAAACAGGTTTCCTCCGTTACGTTTCCGTTCTCCCAATTCGAATTCGCCATCAATGCGGGAAATGAGGTGCGGTTATGACGCTCCCGGTAACACTGATTGTTGAAGGTGCAGAGGATAGCCGATTCTTACAGGACTTTGTCCAATTTCACTTTAGCACAAAACTGAGCGACAAAGCATTTATCAAAGTGGAAGGAAATGCCAGTAAATTACATCGGTCTCGATCCGCTATTGAACTCCGTACAAAAAAAGGCAATTTGAACATCTTGATTTTCGATGCCGATGCACTCGGCAAAGACTCGACACTGACAGAAATCAGAAACCAAGCGGAGGAATTGAGGTTGACGTTGAATGACATTTTCCTTTTACCAAACAATCAAGATTCAGGTAATCTGGAATCGCTGCTAAGGGATTGCATTCCGCAAAAGAATCGCGCCATCATCAACTGTATTGACGCGTATGCAACTTGTGTGGGAGAAATCGGAATCGAAAATTTGAGAAAAATTGACTTGAAGTCCAAGATGTATATCTACCCCGGCACTTTTCAAAGCTCTGAAAGCTCCCGTGGCTCAACCCGGAGCTACCTGAATCCGGAGGTTTGGGATCTATATTCTTTTGAATTGAATCCGCTGAAAGATTTCCTGGCAAAATACTTGGCGTAGCAATGAACGCGGTGCTTGAGAAATATCAGTTGTCGCCCGAATCTTCGGCCTATCCTCCTACCGTTCGGGTGGATTCCCAAAATCTGATTCTCCTCCTCACCGAACTGCGCGAAAATCCCGCCACTTACTTTGACATGCTCTCGTGCGTGACGGGAATCGACAACGGCCCTGAGGCCAACACCATGGAGGTCATCTATCACCTGTATTCCATCCCCTTTCACCAGTCACTGGCCGTTAAAGTAGTGCTGCCCCGCGAAAACCCGGAAATCGAAAGTGTGTGCCACCTATGGAAAACAGCCGAATGGCATGAACGCGAAGCCTACGACTTACTGGGCATCCGATTCAAAAATCACCCGGACTTGCGAAGAATATTGCTACCGGCCGATTGGGTGGGGCACCCGTTGCGCAAAGACTACCAACACCAGGAATACTACCACGGTGTGCACGTTGCCTACCAAGCACCTCAACCTCCCTCCGACCGATGAGTTACCGACCCGACTTGCTGGTATCGGAGCCCAATAAACTGACCGTAGGCGAGCTCCGCACCGAGGAGATGATCCTCAACCTGGGCCCGCAGCATCCTTCCACCCACGGGGTATTGCGCCTGGAATTACTCACCGATGGAGAAATCGTGAAAGACGTGGTGCCGCACATCGGCTACCTGCACCGCTGCTTCGAAAAACATGCCGAAAGTCTTCCCTACAACCAGGTGATTCCCTTTGTAGATCGCATGGACTACGTGGCCGCCATGAACAGCGAACACGCCTACGCCATGGGGGTCGAAAAGATGTTGGGCATCAGCGACCAACTGCCAAAACGCGTGGAGTACATCCGCGTTACCGTGGCCGAGCTGAACCGAATCGCCTCGCACCTCATTGCCCTGGGCACCTATGGCCTGGACTTGGGCGCCTTCACACCCTTTTTCTGGATCATGCGCGACCGCGAACACATCCTGCGCTTGCTGGAATGGGCCAGCGGGGCGCGCATGTTGTACAATTACATCTGGATTGGTGGGCTCTACTACGACTTGCCCGTAGGCTTTGAAGAGCGCTGCCGCGAATTTGTCCACTACTTCCGGCCCAAGTTAAAGGAACTTGAGAACCTGTTGATCAACAACAAGATATTCATTGACCGCACCGCGCGTGTGGGCGTGTTGCCGCTGGACCTCGCCATCAACTGCGGGGTAACAGGTCCGATGCTGCGCGCCTCGGGGTTGCGTTTCGATTTGCGCAGAGTAGACGGCTACTCGGTGTATCCCGAACTGGCCTTTGAAGTTCCCGTGGGCGAAGGGAAAATGGGCAGCGTGGGCGACTGCTGGGATCGCGCCTGGGTACGCTTGCGCGAGATGGAAGAGTCGCTGCGCATCGTTGATCAGTGCCTGGCCGCGTTGCTGGGCGAACACAAACGCACACGCGACTTTGACCCCCAAGCGCTGGTGCCCAAAAAAATCCGCCCGAAGGCGCAAGACCTGTACGTGCGTGCCGAAAACCCCAAAGGTGAGTTGGGATTTTTCTTCCGTGCAGACGGCAAAAGCGATGTGCCTTTTCGATGCAAAGCGAGAGCCTGCAGCTTTGTGAACCTCTCGGTGCTTCCCCACATCAGCCGAGGGGTTTTGCTGGCCGATCTCATTGCCATCCTCGGCTCCATTGACATCGTGTTGGGCGAGGTAGATCGCTAAGGGCCTCGTACCTTTGGGCCATGATCAAGGTCTTTTCAGCCGAACAATTTCGGGCGTGGGATGCCTACACCATCCAACAGGAACCGATCGCCTCCCTCGATCTGATGGAGCGCGCCTGCCGCGCCTTTACCGACTGGTTTACCCAGGTTTTTTCGGGCTCGCATAAAATAGCCGTGGTGTGTGGTACGGGCAACAACGGGGGCGATGGCATGGGCATTGCCCGCCTGCTAAAGGAACACGGGTACCGCGTAGCCGTTTTTATCCAAAAAGGAAAAACCGAATCGCTGGACTTCCTGGCGAACCGAAAGCGGCTGCCCGCTGCCGTGGCTGTCACCGAGATCACCTATCCGATCAACGCTTCGTTGTTTGATGGCTATACCGTCATCATCGATGCCCTGTACGGCACGGGTCTCTCCAGACCGTTGGAAGGAAACGATGGGGTGTTGGTACACCACCTCAACCAATGCAAGGCCACGCGTGTGGCTGTCGATGTCCCTTCGGGGCTGCTGGCCGATCAAGCAACGGACGGCATGGCCGTACAGGCCGACTACACCGCCACCTTTCAGGCGCCAAAGCTCGCCTTTCTCATGCCCGGGTGTGCGCCCTTCGTGGGCCAATGGACCACACTGGACATCGGGTTGCATGAGCACTACCGCAAATCGCTCGAAACATCCTACCAGATCCCCACCTTGAAAACCATTCGCAAGCGCGTGCGCACACGCAAACGCTTTGAACACAAGGGCTCCTTTGGCCACGCCTTGCTGATGGCGGGGAGCACCGGCAAGGCCGGGGCAGCCGTACTGGCGGCACGGGCAGCACTGCGCGCGGGCGCGGGACTGGCCACCGTACACACCAGTGACTCAGGACGTGTGATCGTGCAGATGGCTGTGCCCGAAGCCATGGTCAGCCGCGACACACAGGCAGACTACATTGCCCAAGTGCCCGCGTTGGATCGCTTTGATGCCATCGGCATCGGTCCCGGGATCGGACAACAGGCCGGCACCCGGGATGCGTTGGCGCAACTGCTCCGGCAGGCAGGCCAACCCCTGGTGCTGGATGCCGATGCCCTGAACTTGCTCAGCGAGCATCGCTCGTTACTTCCGTTGGTGCCCAAAGGAAGCATTCTCACCCCCCACCCCAGGGAACTGGAGCGCTTGGTCGGCTCGTGGAAACACGACTTCGAGCGCTTGGAAAAACAAAAAACATTGGCTTCGCAACTTCAATCAGTCGTTTTGGTCAAAGGCGCCTGGTCGTCCATTGCGCTGCCCGACACACGTGTGTTCTTCAACCCCACGGGAAACCCCGGCATGGCCACGGGCGGCAGCGGAGATGTGCTGACGGGTATCCTCACGGCTCTGCTGGCCCAAGGGTATCCGCCCGAAAACGCAGCGTTGGTGGGATGCTACGTGCATGGCCTGGCGGGCGATCTGGCCGTTCGCGAAAAAACCGAAATCGGCCTGACGGCCGGTGATCTGATCGATTTTATGCCGGGCGCCTGGCAACGTCTGGGCTAAAAAATAATTGCCCTTTTGTTTAAACTTTTGGCGCAGAAATTGCATCTAAAAGTCAAAATTACCGTACACACTCAGCATGAGCAGACGTTTACTGGTTATCAGCTTGCTTGCCCTGGGCGCCTCGCTGGCGGCACAGGGCCAGGTGCGTGACGAGGTGGCGTACGCTAACGATGCGCGGAAGATCGAATTGTACCCCAACCCGACCACCGACTTCCTGCACGTAAAATTTGATGAACCCCAGGCAAAACGGGTGCGCGTAAACCTCCACAACATCATCGGCAATGCGCTGGAGGTGGAGGTTGAAATCATTGACGACCATCAACTGCGCGTAAAAGTAAAAGACCTGCCCACCGGCTATTACTTCCTTGCTTTGCGCGATGCCGATACCAACAACAAGCGGTCGTTCAAGTTTTTGAAGCGGTAGACGCTGGCGACAACTTACTACGGCCCGTGTCTCAAAACAGGCTGCCTCTGCTTCGCGTAACGCCCCGTAGTCAAAACGTAACCTGGAGGATTTTCTCTGTGCCCGCGCGCTTGATCTTCACGTCAATAGTCTCGCCTTTATTGAACTTCCCCAACGCCTCCATGTAGCTCTGCATGCCCTTCACGGGGATGTTGCCCATCTGAATGATCACATCACCCGCCTGGATGCCGCCCTTCTGCGCAGGCTTGCCTTCGGTCACGCCATCTACTACCAAGCCTTCCACGTCAGCGGTGTAGCTCGGCATGACGCCCATCGTAACTTTAAAAGCCCGTGCGGAACCCAACGAACGATTTTTGGTGGGTAGAAAAGCAACTTTGGGCTGCGCTTCCGCCTTCTCAATCACGCGGATAATCAGGTTGAGTACCTCGCGCTGTCCTTCAAAATTGATCTTCTCCCAATCGTCCGAGGGTTTGTGATAATCGCCATGCGACCCGGTGAAGAAGTGGAGAGCCGAAATGTTTTTGAGATAAAACGAAGCATGGTCGGAAGGGCCCATCCCGGAAGAATCCGTTTTCACCAGCAGCGTCCCCGCGGCCTGTTTTAAGATCGGCTCCCAGATAGCCGCGGTGCCCGTGCCACTCACCGAGAGACCTTTGGCCGCCTCGTACCGGCCCACCATGTCCAGGTTAATCATAAAGTTGATTGATGGCAGCAACACCGTGGGGTGATCGGTAAAGTATTTGCTGCCGTACAGCCCGAGCTCTTCGGCACTAAAACAAATGAACAGGAAGTTGTTCTTCTCCCTGACTTTGTTCGTTTGGTAATAGCGCGCCAACTCTAATAGGCCCGCCACTCCGCTGGCATTGTCATCTGCCCCGTTGTGAATCTTGTCCTGCGCGTTAGCATCCAGCGAGTTGCCATCGTGCCCCAACCCAAGATGATCGTAATGCGCCCCGATGACGATGGTAGTCGGTGCCTTGTTGTCCACCAAGCCAATGATGTTGTGCGCTACACCCTCGCGACCGGTGCCATGCGCCCCGCCTTTGAAGGGAAACGACTGATAGTAGCCTTGTTCCCCTTTGGGGATAAGCTTGAGTGCTTTAAACTGTCGCTCAATATAGGTGGCGGCCATCGTTTCGCCAGAAGTACCCGGCCCCCGGCCTAGCAGCGAGTCGTTGGCCAACACGCGGATGTGCTGGCGCAGGCGCACTACCTCCGGTGCCTGGGCGTAGGTGTGGCCCATCCAAAAAAGCAGGGCCATGAGCAAGGCGTTTTTCATACGAATCAACAATTGGTTCAGACAAAAGTACACACATCGTACGCGGGGTGATGCCCGCCAACGTATTTTATTCATCGGTTTTTGCGCCAAATTTGTACCTTCGAAGCACGTAATGCCCCGTACCATGGCCGTAAAGCAACCGCCCAAATTACTCCTGCTCACCGATTTTTCTCATTTGGCCCGTGTGGCCCTGGAGTATGCCATTAAAATGGCGGGGCCCCTGAATGCCGAGTTTACCGTGATGAACGTAGTTCGGCTGGAAGGCATACCCAAGGCAAACCTGAAGATGCGCTCGATTGAGAAAACCCTGGTGGATATTGCCGAAGAGGAAGGTGCCAAACTGGTGGACGAGCTGAAGAACGTGGCGAAAGGAAATTTTACCATCCATTTTAAGGCCCTGCGCTCACACACGGTACCCGATGCGGTGACAAAATTTATCGACAAGAACAAAGTGAACATGGTGGTGATGGGCTCGCGGGGAGCCTCCACGTTGAAGAAAGTACGCTTGGGCGGCACCACCGTATCGGTGATTGATGCCAGCAAAGTGCCCGTGTTGGCCATTCCCGCGTATGCCCAGTACCGGAATCTTCAGCATTTGGTCTATGCCACCGACTTGAAAACAGCCGAAAGCGAACTGGCCCTGATTACCGAGTTTGCCGAAATATTTGGTTCCCACGTGCACATGATACACGTGGCCCCCGTGATGGACAAGAAAACCGAAGCGGAAAAAGTTAAGGCGGAACAACTGGTGCAAAAAAACGGCTATGCCAAATTGGATTTTCGCATCATTCTGGATGACGACATTCCGCAGGCCATTGATGCCTTCATTCGCGAAACCAAGTCCGATTTGCTCACCACGTTTACGCACCACCTGACGCTGCAAGAAAAGCTGTTTGGCCGCAGCGTAACGCGCAAACTGGCGTATCAAGGCAACATTCCTTTGTTGGCTGTGAAGAAAAAGTAGTGAAGGCCATCCTCCTTTTATTGATCGCTCTGCTGGTGGCCTCGTGCGCCCAAGAGGCCTGCCCTGCCTACCAAATGACGTACGCCCAAAGCGCCAAACGTTACAAGCCCCCCCGCTACAAAACCAACCGGATGCTGTTGCGCTCGGATGGACACACGCGCATCAAAATAAGCAGCCCGAAATCTTCCAAATCAAAAACGAGCAAGGCCCCGAAACTGAAAAAGCAAACAATGGCCGAACAAGAGTGACGCTCAAAGCGAACGGAAGAGTAGGAAGAAAGTACCTGCCATGAGCATCACCACCGGCAGCGTCAGCAGCCAGGCGATCAAAATATTTCGGACGGTATCCGCTTGCAGGTTCTTGATACCCTTGCTGGCCACCATGCTGCCCGCAATCCCGGAGGACAGCACGTGCGTGGTGCTAACGGGCAACCCAAACGATGTGGACAGCCCGATGGTGGTGGCCGCTACTACTTCCGCGCTGGCGCCCTGTGCATAGGTCAGGTGTTCCTTTCCGATTTTTTCGCCAATGGTTTTCACGATGCGTTTCCAACCGATCATGGTGCCCAAGCCCAACGAAGCCGCAATGAGCACGATGACCCATTGCGGGGAATAATCAGTAAGCGTACGCAACTGCTTGATATCCGATTCAACCTGTTTTTTGTCCGCTTCACTCAACCGTACCTCGTCCTTGTCAATGAGGTATCGCACGTTGTTGGCGATCAGCATCACATCCTTGCGTACCAAAAACCGTTCTTGAGCCGGTATGCTTTCCACGGTGCGCGAAGAGGCCAGCCGGGTTGCCAAATCGGCTTGCAGCACCTGGGTGCTGTCCAGCAGGGCCTGGTCTCTTGCCGACAAGGGAGCAGGGTCGATGGATTGAACGATGGCTTGCAACGCGCGCGCATTGCCTGCCAGCGCGGTCGGGTTGATGGAATGATCCAGCGCAAAGTAGGCGGGAACAATGCCGATCAGGATGAGCATCATCAGCCCCACGCCTTTCTGCCCATCGTTGGAACCGTGGAATCCGCTGACCAGCGTGCACGTGACAATCAAGATGCCCCGTATCCACCAAGGCGGAGGCGCATTCTTCTTTGGCTCTTTGAAAAGGCTCTCGCCCACTTGCGTGCCCTTGGTCATATTGCGCAGCAAAAACATGAGGATGATGGTCAGCGAAAAGCCAAACAAGGGCGAGATCAGCAGGGAAAGCCCGATCTCCTGTGCCTTTCCCCAATTCACCGCTGCCTCAGCCGACTCAGGCAACAGCGAGTATGCCAGCCCCACGCCCAAGATTGAGCCAATCAACGTGTGCGAACTGGAACACGGGATGCCGAAGTACCAAGTCAACAGATTCCAAAAAATAGCGCTGAGCAGTAGCGCCATCACCATGGCGATGCTGTGCGCAATGTTTTGATCGATTAACGACTCCACCGGCAGCAGATTGACGATGCCCATGGCTACCGTGATACCACCCAGAAACACGCCAATGGCGTTGCATATCCCGGACCAAACCACGGCCACCCACGGCTTCAACGAATTTGTATAGATCACCGTGGCTACTGCATTGGCCGTATCATGAAACCCATTGACAAACTCAAAGGCACAGGCCGCCAGCAAACAAACAATCAGCAGTACGGTGTAAGAGAACTCAAGTTCAAACATAGCAACAGTGGCCAGCCAAAGGTACGGTTGGCAACTGCCCGCGATGTTACGCCAGTGTTACGTTTTGGGCTTACTTCAACCGCTGCGCAAACAGCCACGGCAGCAGCTCGGGTTCGGCCAAGGCATTCACCCAACTGTCATGGCCTACCAGCGGATACTCGGTATACCGCGGTTTGCCTCTGACCTTGCGCAAGGCAGTGATCATGTTTCGGCTGCGCTCGGGTGGCACTACGGAATCCATCGCGCCATGAAACGCCCACAGGGGAACATGCCTGATGCGCGAGGCGGTTCGCTCATCGGCACCGCCACAAATCGGGATGGCGGCTGCAAAAACGGTTGGCTGTCTGGCCAGCAACTCCCACGTGCCAAAGCCACCCATGGACAGCCCGCCAACGTAAACCCGCTTGGGATTAATGGGGCGTTGCTTCTTTACCTCGGCAATCAATTCCATCACCTTGGCCAACGAGGCGGTGGGCGCAGGGCGCAGGGTGTGCGTGGGCGAACTCCAGGCCACGTTAACCCAGCGATCGGTGGCGGGGCACTGCGGCAACAAGACAAAACAGGGAAACTTCCTGCGCACGGTATCATTCAAAAAAAGAGATGCCACGTATTTGAGGTTCAGTTCATTGTCGGTGCCGCGTTCACCTGACCCATGCAAAAACACCACCAGCGGATAACGCTTGCCAGCCACTTCGTTGAGCGGCCGCAGCAAGCGATACGGCAGGCTGTCAAATTGATGGTGTTCAAACAAAGAATCGCGCTGGGCGGCTACCGGAAAAAACGGAGCGCTGGCCAGCAACCAAAGCCAATACTTCATACACCAAATATACCGCTCGCGGGGGCGCGGTTCAAGGGCTGAGCCTCTGCCACAAAAGCTGTTTGAAAGTTGTATTTTGCGGTGCCATGAAGTTTTTCTGGAGAGGCGAAGAAATGGAATTGAACGAACACAAGGCGTTGTTCTTTCCGCACCACCGCGCCCTGGTGATAGCCGATTTACATTTGGGCAAAGTGAACCACTTTCGCAGGGCGGGCATAGCGGTACCCACCCGCGCCAACGACCACAATACCGAGCGGCTCATCCAATTGATTCAGTCCTACCGCCCTGAGCGGGTTATTTTTTTGGGTGATCTTTTCCACAGCCATTACAATGAAGAGTGGGAAGTGCTCGGCCAAATCCGTAAGCATTTTACCCACGTGGCATTTGAACTCGTACGCGGCAACCATGACATCCTGAGCGAACGTCAATACGAGCGATGGGACATTGCCGTCCATGCATCCTTACTTCTGGGCACGTGGTGTTTGACCCATGACCCGGCCGAGGCCCACACGGATGGATGTTACCAACTGTCAGGGCATGTACACCCCGGCATCCGCCTGGCCGGGGCCGGAAAGCAATCATTGGTGCTGCCCTGTTTTTGGTGGGGCCAACAGCAGGGGCTGATCCCGGCTTTTGGTTCCTTTACCGGCCTGGCCAAGATAACCCCGCGCAAGGGGGATAAAGTATTTGTCGTTGCCAACGAACGGGTACTTGAATTGATGCCTGAACCCGCGGCCGTATGAGGTACATGTGGCTTGTGGCGCTCTCGTGTTGGGGTGAGCTTTTCGCGCAGGACACCACGCGCCTGCGTTTGTTGTTTGTGGGCGACATTATGCAACACGATGCCCAGATCGCCTCAGCCTTCAACGCCACCACCCAACGGTACGAGTATGCCCATACGTTTCAATGGGTGAAGCCATTGGTGCAAGCGGCCGATTTGGCCATTGGTAATTTGGAATTTACCCTGGCCGGCAAGCCATACAAAGGCTACCCTCAGTTTAGCGGACCGGATGAATTGGCCTTTGAATTGAAGAACACCGGCTTTGACGTGTTGGCCACGGCCAATAACCACTCAGCTGATCGGTACAAAAAGGGCATCTATCGCACCATCGATTTGTTGGACTCCGCGAAGATCATCCATACCGGCACCTTCAAGGACTCGTTGGCACGCGCAAACACGTACCCCTTGATAATCGACAAAAACGGAATCAGGATCGCGTTGCTGAATTATACGTACGGCACCAACGGAATACCCGTGCCCCAGCCGGCCATCGTCAATCCCATCGATACGGTGTTGATCAAACACGATATTCAGCGAGCCAAAGACCGGCATCCCGATGCTATTCTTGTTCTTCTTCATTTTGGCGATGAGTACCAGCGCAGCCCTAACCGGTTTCAAAAACGCGTGGCTAACCTGTGCTTCCGCGAAGGAGCCCAGTTGGTTATCGGTTCGCACCCGCATGTGATCCAGCCCATCGAGTTCTTTCCTGAAAAAAATCAATTGGTGGCATGGTCGCTTGGCAATTTTATCTCCAACCAACGACCGCGCTACCGCAATGGCGGATTGATGTTGTGGGTGGACTTGGATAAAATTCGCACCGACTCCGTCACGTCCGTTACCCGTATCGCCAACGCCTCGTACGACCTTGCCTATGTGCACGTCAACAAACGCAAAAAGTTTCACTTGCTTCCGGTCACCCATCCCCAGGTTGATTCCCTTCTCCGCACGGACAGCCTGGCGCTGAAAACCTATACCGAGTTTGCGTCTGACAGTCGCCAGTGGCTGCGCCAACACAACCGTCACGTGAACGAGTCCACCGCCCTGTGGATGTATGCCGTGATCCGAAGGCGAGACACGCCTGCACCAGCAAACCCCGCTGGTTGCTCTTTCATGTGGGACGATGTCGCCTATCCTTGCGAAAGCCTGTACGCCACACGGGCGGAGGCAGAAATAGTACGGTCACTAATCCAACAAGCGGAGCCCGACAGTAACCCGGTTATTCAACTGGTTCGCGCAGCTATTGACCGGAAAACAGAACACCGATTGAAAACTCCAGACCGGTGAAATCAATTTTCGCGTCCCGATAATCGAGCGTACGTGTTTGCAAACCAGACGCGGTGGTGCCTCCGGTATACCGTCCTTGCAGGGGGAAGCGCGATTGGCCGCGGAGGTAATTGCACTCCAGCGAAATGCCAAATTGCTTGGCCGGATAAAACACAAACTCAACACCCGCATGAATGCCCCCTCCCGGGTTGTTGGTAGCCGTCACTTCGGCATTGGCAACCTCCCACCCTTCGAATTTGCGAAGGGCTTTGTCGAGGTTGCCGTACATTATTTTTTGATCAAAGCCATAGAAAAAGAACCCACCACCCTTGATGTTAAACTCCGCCTGCTGGCCTTTGAACTGTAGCACTACCTCGGCCGGCACAAAGATGGTAAAGTTGGGGCCCACGATGGGATCTTTGGTTTCAAGCGGCATGTCCATCACGTTCAACCCGCTCATCCGATACAGCGAGAAACCAGTCTCCAGGGCTACGTATTTGTTCAGATCAACGCCCAGGCCTCGGATGGAAAAGGGGCTGATGGGTGTGGAGAAATATCCGTTGCGCGGAATAAAATAGGAAAACGACAAGCCCATTTCTTGGGCGAGCGCACTGACGGACAGCAAACAACCGCAGGCCACGGCAAGGACTATTCTTTTCATTCGTATCGATTGTTGGAAAAGGTGACACAATACGTGCCGCCAAGGCGGGCCACTAATCCGCGGTCAAAGGTACAAGAATATAAACAGGCTGGCACGTGGGGCGAAAGGGGCCAAAAGCCCCAATTCTGCTCGTTTTCCAATAAAATTATTTAGAATTAATCTTAATAAACTTGGATTTCATTTTTCCCCGCGGCATTTTTGCAGCGTATACGGTTAAAAAAATTCTATGGAAAAGAAGTTTGTTGCCATCAATTACATCCAATGCGATGAAAACTACCGCCCGCGGTTTGAACAATTGTTTGCCAGCCGCGCCCACGCCATTGACCGCATGCCCGGGTTTGTGGACATGCAGGTGTTGCGCCCGAACGGGGATGGCGAATACCTGATTGTGAGCCATTGGGAATCGGAAGACGCTTTCAAAAAATGGACGGGCTCACCGGAATTTATCGAAGGTCATAAACGCGGTTTTGATGATATTCGTCAAGCCAAGGAGCGGGGCGAAAAGCCCCCGATGACGTCTTCCTTCCGTACGTACGAGGTGATTGCCCGCTAACTGGCGCAGGATAACCGCCAGCAGTGCAATCACGGCACTCACCGCCACGATCAATTTCCCGGTCTGCCAGCGGTGATGGTGATTGCTCTGCCTTCTGCCCTCGTTACGATCAACGACCGCTCTGCCTCTGTGGGCAGCGGCTCTTGATCGAGCCGGTTTTGGCGCGGCTGCCAAGAGCGGAATCTTTTTTTGATCAATAAAGTCCGGTGGTGGCATTTTGCAACAAGTTCCGGTTGCGGTCAAAGCGATCCTTGTTGTTGCGCAAAAGGCCTCCGCCTGCTATCATAATCACGTGGTTTTTCTGTTATCGCTGGGGCGGATCGCCTCCCTGCTTTGCTTTGGCATCCTCCGCCATTTGTTGAAGCTCGGTGGCCGTCTTTCCTTTCAGGTACTCGGGCAACTCCATCCCGGCCATATTGAATATCTCTTGCAATGGAGGCACTGACTTATACAAACCGCTGATGAAATTGGCTGTGGAGGTTTTTCCATCGGGCGAAGTTCCGTTGCCGCCCTCCCACACGGTCAGTTTGTCTATCTTGATATTCTTGATGGCCTCTGTTTGCAGGCGTACCAATTCGGGCAATTTGTCAACAATCAGCAATAGCACGGCATCGCGCGCGTTATCGCCCGAGGCCTTTACGATTTGCTGCAACCCCTGTGCCTGCTTGGTCAATATCTCATACATACCACGCGCCTCGGCTTCCAGTTTGGCATAGATGGCATCGGCTTCACCTTTTGCTTTTTCGCGCAATTGCTCCGCCAACGCCTGCGCTTCAATGATGGCCTTTTGCTTTTGTATTTCTGCCGCCACCACAATATTCGCATTTTGAGAAGCGCGCTCCCGATCTGCGCGTGCCTGTTCGGCCTTTTGCTCGGCCAGGTATGCCTCCTCCAGGGCCTTGGCCGCCTGCACCTTTTCGGCAGCAATGGCTTTCTTCAGTGCTTCCGCTTCGCGTTCGCGCCTTTCGGCATCGGAGCTGGCAATGGCAATTTTTGACGTGTTCTCCCCTTTCACCGCCAGGGCATTTGCCTCGGCCGATTTGATGCGGGTATCGCGTTCGGCTTCCACCTTCCCGATCTGTTCATCGCGCTTGGCGCCTGCTATTAACACCTCTTTGTCTTTGATGGTGACAGCCACCTGCGTGTCGCGGTCGCGTACCATCTCTGCCACTTTTATGTCACGCTCTTTTTCTGCTTCGGTTTTGCCGATGTCTCCCAGGCGCTCTTGATCAGCTACCCGTATTTTGGCTTCGTTGATGGCTTTGGCCGCTGCCTCTTTGCCCAAGGCCGCAATGTAACCGCTTTCGTCTTTGATGTCAGTGATGTTGACGTTGATCAGCTTCAACCCGATTTTCTTCAACTCCGACTCCACGTTATGCGACACATTTTGCAAGAACTTATCGCGGTTGGTGTTGATCTCTTCGATGTCCATCATGGCCACCACCAAGCGCATTTGCCCCACGATGATATCATGTGCCAACGCGTGCACATCTTGCCGCTGCAGGCCCAGCAGGCGTTCGGCTGCGTTTTCCATCACTCCGTTTTCGGTGGAGATACCGACCGTAAACTTGGAGGGCACATCCACGCGTATATTTTGTTTGCTCAGGGCATTGGTCAGGTTCACTTCAATGGAGATGGGCGTTAAATCCATGAAGGCATAGTCTTGTATGACCGGCCAAATAAAAGCCGCGCCTCCGTGGATACACTTGGCCGATCCGCCTCCGCCCACTTTTCCATACACCACCAGCACACGATCGGACGGACACCGTTTGTATCTGCGAAGGGCCGTGGTGATCATAACAAAAATAAACAACCCGGCAATGACGATGATGGGAAGTACGTATGGCATATGCGATGAAATTGGTTCGGTTAGTTACTGGTGGTGACAACCAGGGTGGTACCCACCACCCCGGATACTTTGATGAGTTTGCCCGTGGGGATGTCTTGCCCGTCATCGGACAGGGCCTCGAGTGTGCGCAAGGCACCGCCCACGTTGATCTGTACTTTCCCCAGTCCGCCCCGGTTGGCGGGAATGGGCAAATAGACTTCGCCAATTTTGCCTACAGCCGTTTCCAGTTTCATGGTGCCATCGGCATTGGCTTTCATGAGCAAGTAGAACACACCGGCCATGATGCCCATCATGGCCAGGCCCGCCAACACGGCCACCACCACCGAGGCACCCGTGGACAAGCCCCCGTGAACAGCGGCTACCCCTGCCCATCCGAAAATGGTAAAAAAGCCAATGAGATTTTTGAGGGTGAAAAACTGAAACCCTATTCCGTGGTCGGCATCGATCTCGGCATCGGGCAGGTCGTCCGGGGTTTCGGCCCCCATAAACGAGAGTACCAACTGAAGTAGGAAGAAAACGGTAAACGGCACCGCGATACCCCAATACACCTTCAGCACAAAACCGAGGCCTTCCCACCACTGACTAACGCTTTCCATAAACTTGACGTGTTGAAATTATTGCAAATTCATGAATTTGCCAATGGCAATGTAACCGCGGGACGGCAGAAATTAATTTACCCGACTTTCGCCAACTTTTTTGCCCCCGGTACGTACCGACCGCCATTAAAAAAGCCACCGAACCGTGGGTTCGATGGCCTTTCCGGTTCAGGAGAAAAATGGCTTACACGTATTGGTTCAGCATCACGGGCATCACCAACATGAGAATGTCTTCGTTCTTTTCTTTTTCCGCGGGAAGGATGACCCCGGCCTTATTCGGGGCAGACATGTTCAAGCGAACCATGTCCACATCGAGGTTGGTCAACATCTCGATCAAAAAGCGGGCATTAAAACCGATTTCGATGTCTTCGCCTTCGTGCTCGCACGAGAGGCGCTCGTTGGCCTCATTGCTAAAGTCCAAATCCTCGGCTGATACTTGCAACTCGCTGCCGGTGATCTTCAACCGTACCTGGTGGGTGGTTTTGTTGGCGTAGATGGAAATGCGTTTGAGCGACCCCAGAAAGTCGGCACGGCTGATCGTCATCTTGATCGGATTTTGTCCCGGGATGACATTTTCATAATCCGGGAAACGCTCGTCAATCAAGCGACAGATCATGCGGATGTGGCCAAACTTGAAAAATGCATTCGACATGTTGAAGTCGATGCTTACATCGGTGTTTTCCGCGGGCAGCGTGGCTTTCAATAAGTTTAACGCTTTGCGCGGAATGATGATGGCATTGCCATTGTCTGACTTTACATCCGATCTGCGGTAGCGCACCAACCGGTGACCGTCCGTGGCTACGAACGTGGTATTTTTTTCCCCCAGGTTCACGTACACACCCGTCATGGCGGGGCGAAGCTCATCATTGCTGGTGGCAAAAATGGTGTTGTTGATGGCGCGGCTCAACACCTCAGACGAGATCACGGCCGAAAAATCGTTGGACACCGCGGGCACTTTGGGAAAATCAGTGGCGTTTTCGCCCGCCAGCTTATACCGGCCGTTGTCTGAACTGATCTCGATGGCGTAGGTGGTTTCGTCCATCGAGAAAGTAACGGGCTGATCGGGCAGGTTTTTCAAGGTGTCGAGCAGAATGCGGGCCGGCACCGCAATGCTGCCGCGCTCTTTGGATTCGACCGTCAACTCCGTAATCATCGAGGTTTGCAAATCAGAAGCAGTCACCGTCAACTTGGTCTTGTCAATTTCGAAAAGAAAATTCTCGAGAATGGGCACTACCGGGTTGGTGGTAATAACGCCATTGATATTGGAAAGCTGCTTCAACAAGTAGCTTGAGTTGACGATAAACTTCATTGAATGAATCCGTTAGTGGTTGTAGGGGGGCAAAGTTAGAAAGAAAACGGAATCCTGAAAACGAGCAAACGGGCATGCCCGCGCCTCTACCGGCCGCGCGCCAAGTCCTGCTTGCGCACCAACAGCGGACGCACGTCCGGGAAGCCGATCAACAGGTATTCGCCCTGCGCATTGCGTGCCAACCACGACCGCTGGTCGGGCAGCGGAGGAAAGAGCTCCAGCGTGTGTTGGCGGCCGGCCACATCCGTCAGCACGGTGCGGTTCAACGGTTGCGTTCGTGACAGGCTGTCCCACGGAGGCATGAGGTTGGACACAAACCGCTCGGCCACCAGCTCCGAAATGGCGTCCAGGTAGTTGGCGACCTTGGCGGTATCGGCCATGGGCAAGCCGGGTACCTCCAGCGCGCGGCCAACCCATTGAATGCGAAAATTCTGTTCCGGGGCAGCGGCAAAAGCCGACTCGCAGCTTCGGAAGTTTTGCCAATTGATGTCAAAAACGAGTTTGTCGCGCCATACATCCTCCCCCAACTGAAACACGCTTGCCACGTACACGCGGTAGCCGGGGATGTTCATGAGGTAGGGCTTGCCATCGGCCAACTGAAACCACGTTTCGTTGGTGGGCGCGTGGCCATGTACCCAAAATGTTTTGCGGAGTTCGCCCTGCTCAAAAAGGCTGACGCGCGTGCCCTCGGCCACCACCCTGCGCGCCACCGAATCGGACAACGAGGCGGCCACTTCGCGTTTGGCGATGGCCTGATAAACCGTGGCAAACAGGGCCGTAATCAGATTTCGATCAGCCTTATGTCGGCCATTCACTTTCCAGCCCTGCTCGGAGTAGGCCAACGCAACGGTATCCGTGGGCGAAACAAATACTACCCGGTCGATTTTGGTTTGATCGGGAACTTTGAAGATGTTGGGATTGACCGTAGTGGATTTGGCGTTTGGCCAAAAAGCCAGCAAGGCACATAGTCCCGCAAGGGCCGTCAAAGAAATCAAATAGGTGATGTTGGATTTCACAGGCGATGGGTTTGTCAGAACTTACTGTAGTTTTGTTTGCGCCAAAACGCCAGTGCCACGCCAACACCCACCAGCAGCAGCCAGGGCAAAAGCAAGTTCAAAAATTGCCAGTAGGTACGCTCGGTGTTGATGCGCTCCTTATCCAGCGGCCGGATTTTGATTTCCTTGGTGCGCGCATTAATTACCCCCTTGGCATCCACCAGGTAGGCCACCAGGTTCATCAACAGGTCTTTGTTGGCAAAGGTGTACTCGGACACCGGGTCGTACCCGAGCGGCTGCGCGCGGCCCTGTCGCCAGTTCACTTCGTTGCGGGCGATGTCACCATCTGCCACTACGATCATCCGTGTGGGCACGCTCGCCTCCCGAAATCCCGCAGGGTCGACATTTTTAGGCGCAAACCGGTTTTTGTAAAGCGAGGTGAATGTTCCTTCCAGGAGATAGCCCACGGGTAATGGCCCTTGGTTGAACACTTCGGCTTGCACCGCTTGGCGGAGGTCATTGACGCTCACCTTCACCGGGGCCCCGAGGGTACGGGCGTAGGGTGACGTGAAAAGTAACGGTGTCTTTTTTACGCCCGCGGCACGAATCGTATCCACGGTGCTGGCAAACCGGAGCACCACGGCATCCATGTTTCGCGTGGCCGGATGATTGGCATACACATTGACCAACGGGAAAAAGGGCCATTCCATTGGGGTGATCTGCGGCTTGCCGCCCACCGCACTGGTCACAATGGGATAGGGCGCGGCCATCCGATCTTGAACCAAATCTGGGTTGATGCGCACGCCATAGCGGAACAATTGATCATCCAGATTCAATTCATACGGAAACGCAAAGTAGTCTTCGCGCGAAGCGCTGTCCATCGAAGCTTCGAGGCGGTCCAGCAGAAAAAGGGCGCGCCCACCTTTCATGAGAAATTGGTCGAGGTGATACTTCTCCCCTTCGGAGAAAGCCGTGCGTGGTTTGGCCACAATCAAAACAGCGGGGGCTTGCAACTGTCCGGGCCGGGCCAATGAGACGTCCTGCACCAAATACTTTTCGGCCAGCGCCCTGCGGAAGCCCGCGCTGCGCAGCGTGTCCAATTCGTCATGCCCGGTTACCCAGCCCACCGTGGGTACCTGATCGGCCGAAAGCAACTGGATGGCATTGGCCAACTCAAACTCGATGCCCTCGATGGCTTGGTTCAATACTTCCTGGGGGCGCTCACTGCGGTTGGCTTTGAACAACATCACGCCCCGCTCCTGCCCGGCATACGAAATCAGGGCACCGGGAAACACGATCTTCTCCACGCGCTGTCCGTTCTTTGTCTCAAACACCGGCAATGGCAACACCCCTTTGGCCGCCAGGTAGCGAAAATACTCTTGCCGATCCTGCTCGCTGCGGGCTTGCGCAGGGTCCGTAAACACAAACTTCACGCGGTTGCGGGAGTAGATGCGAAATTCTTCGAGCGTTTCCGCGATGGCTTTTTGAAAGCGGGTGAACCCGGGGTTGAGGTCCCCCGCCAGAAACACTTCCACGAACACATCTTCGGGCAACTGCGCCAGCAACTCCTTGGTGGGCGCCTTGATGGTGAAGCGCTTTTCTTCCGTCAGGTCCAACCGGAAAAAATACAAAGCCGCCAGTTGGTTCAACACCACCGCCAGCAGAATGGCATTGGCCAACAGAAGCCAATCGCCCACGCGTTTGCTATGTTTCCACCCCGCTACCATTGCCGGCTGCTGATGCTGGTTTTGGTGGCCATTAAAAGTACCCCGGTCATGGAAACAAAGTACACCACATCACGGCTGTCGATCAGGCCCCTGCTGAGTGACTCGTAGTGGTAGACGATGCCGACTTGCTTCAGCACCCAAGCGAAGCGGGTGGAGAGCGGCAAAGCCGACAGCGAATCAAAACCTGTGTACAGCAGGAAACACAGAAAAGCAGCCATCATAAAGGCTACGATCTGGTTTACCGTGAACGAGGATGCCAGCATACCCGCACTGCAAAAGACCGCACTCAACAAAAACAACCCCACGTAACTACCCATGACCCCCGCGGTATCGACATTGCCCGTGGGGCTGCCCAATTGATACACCGAGTAATAGTAGATGAGCGTGGGGGCCAACGCCACCGCCACCAATGCCCAGGCGGCCATAAACTTGCCAAACACCAACTGCCAGTCGGTAAGGGGTTTAGTCAAAAGCAATTCCATGGTGCCCATCCGTTTCTCTTCGGCAAACGAACGCATGGTGATGCCCGGGATCAGGAAAAGCAGCACGTACGGGCCGGTGCTAAAAAGCGTTCCCATGTCGGCATAGCCATAGTCCAGCACGGACGTATCCGGAAACACCCACATGAGCAAGCCTATGGCGGTGAGGAACACGCCAATAACCATGTAGGCGATGAGGGAATGGAGATACCCCGCGAACTCTTTTTGAAAGATCACCCACATAGCCTAGGCCTCCACACGGGTCAATTGTTTGAACACAGACTCAAGCGAGTTTTCTTCCTGACGCAAGCTCAGCAGCGTAAGCCCGTGTGCCTGCGTGAATTGCATGATCGGCTGCCGCGCATCGCTTCCGGGCTGGCTCACGATCACATAGGCCCCGGGCGCATTTTCTGACACAGACGCCACCCCGTTGAGGGATTCAAGGTCTTTCACGGCTACCGCAGAAGCCCATTCGACCAATAAAGTTTGCACGGCTTGGCCGCGTTGGAGCACGCGGGCCAACAAGTCATCCGCCACAATTTTGCCCCGGTTGATCACGATCACGCGGTCGCAGAGCGCTTGCACCTCTTGCATGATGTGGCTGCTGAAGATGACTGTCTTATTGCGGCTCACTTCTTTAATTAACTTCCGGATTTCGAATATCTGGTTGGGATCCAAGCCGGTGGTAGGCTCATCCAATATCAACACGCTGGGGTCGTGAAGCAGTGCCTGGGCCAAGCCCACGCGCTGCCGGTATCCCTTGCTCAGCGACTCGATTTTCTTGTTTTGCTCCCGCGGCAAGCCGCACAGCTCAATCATTTCTGCAATGCGTTGGCGAAGTGAGGCGCCCTTCAGGCCATAAAGGCGTCCGCTGAACTCGAGGTATTCATGCACATACATGTCCGTGTACAACGGGTTGTGCTCGGGCAAATAGCCGATGGTCTGCTTTACCTGCTGGCGCTGCCGTACCACGTCCATGCCGTTGACGCGTACCTGGCCCTGCGAGGGTGGCACGTACCCGGTGGCGATTTTCATCGTGGTGGACTTGCCCGCCCCGTTGGGCCCCAAAAAGCCCGCGATTTCGCCTTTGCGCAGCGTAAACGAAACATCTTCGATGGCTTTTTGTGCCCCGTACACTTTTGTCAAATTGACTACCTCCAGCGACATGGCCGCAAAAATAGGAAAACCGAGCCATGAGCAACGTCAGGCTACGTAAAAAGGGTTGACGATCTGCGCTCGGCCATCAATAAGTTGATTGTGTTGCAGGTCTTCGCTGTACAGCATCGAACACGCGCAAGCGATACCCGATGCGATGAGGGTCTCTTTCGAATTTACGAACACCGAACAGTCTGACGCGGTTTCCCCGAGAACTGTCGTTCATGATGAAGACAGTCAACCCCGAATTTCCTGTTGAGGCCGCTCGCAAGTTCCTGAAGAACCTCGTTCACATAACTTGCCTGTGTTTACGCAGAGCACCAAGAGCCTGTTTTTGATTGTCAGCATGCGTTACTCCACCACCCTGCGCGCGCCCCGATACCGCTTGACGTAGTAGTCCGAAAACAAGTTGGTTTCCACCACGCCCAAAGACGTGGACGCATGGATAAATTTGATATTTTCCGTGCTGCGCACTTCCGTTACAATGCCCACGTGCGTTATCTGCTTTCGCTTTTTACCGGTAGCAAAAAACACCAAATCGCCCGGCTTCAGTTCTTCCTGTTTCACCTTCGCGCCCACGCTGGCTTGCGCATCGGCCGAGCGCGGAAGATTGACCTGTATGGCGCGGTACGCGGCCGAAGTAAGGGCGCTGCAATCCATGCCCGCCCGGGTGGTGCCGCCATATTTGTAGGGCGTGCCCGTGTAGCTGCGTGCCGTTTGGATCACAGCCGCGGTTTTCTGCTCGCGAAGTTTGGCTTTGCGGGAAGCACCACAACCGCTCAACAAAATGACGGCCGCGGCAAAAAGAAGGGCTCGGTAAGGCGACAATTGCGTACTTTTGAAGTCGAAAAAAATCATTGTCATTACAAAGGTAGCAACTTACATGGGAAACGCCACACTTTTGGAAATGCCGCCTGCGCACCAGACCATCGCACACGAGGTGATCGACCAGTTTACGCGCGTGGTGGGTGAGTCTTTTGTATTGGTGGACGATACGCGAAAAGAAGACTATGCGCATGACAAAACCGAAGACTACTTTTTCATGCCGCAGGTGGTACTCAAACCGGGCACCCCGGACGAAGTGAGCGCGTTGCTCAAAATCTGCCATCGCCATAAGATCCCCGTCACTCCACGCGGTGCCGGCACGGGGCTGAGCGGGGGAGCCCTGCCCACCCACCATGGCGTGGTGCTCTCGATGGAGCGGTTCAACAAAATCCTGCACATTGACGAGTTGAACCTGCAGGCCACGGTAGAACCGGGTGTGATCACCGAAGTGTTTCAGAATGCCGTGAAGGAAAAAGGGTTGTTTTACCCACCTGATCCGGCCAGCAAGGGCTCTTGTTTTTTGGGCGGAAATTTGGCCAACAACTCCGGTGGCCCCAAAGCGGTGAAGTATGGCGTCACGCGCGATTATGTGTTGAATTTGGAGGTGGTGTTGCCCACGGGCGAAATCATCTGGACAGCCGCCAACGTGCTCAAGAACTCCACCGGCTACAACCTGACGCAGCTCATGTGCGGCAGCGAAGGCACGCTGGGCATCATCACGAAAATCGTGTTCAAACTGCGCGGCTATCCGCAAAAAAACGTACTGATGATGATTCCGTTCTCGACCAACGAAGAGGCCTGCCGCGCCATAGCGGCTATCTTTGTGGCGGGCATCACCCCCAGCGGCATGGAGTTTTTTGAAAAAGAAGCCGCGGCCAAAACCTTTGAGTACTGCGAGAAAGTATTGAACAGTCCCGTCACCACGCAACTCACCGAGGGCATGAATGCCTATCTGCTGTGCGAACTGGATGGCAATGACGAGGAAGTGCTCATGCGCGATGCCGAGCGCGTGATGGGCGTAGTAGAAAAATTTGAATCGGGCGAAGTGCTGTTTGCCGAAAGCACGGCCCAAAAGGAAGAACTTTGGAAAATCCGCAAGAATATTTCTCCGGCCGTCAATTGGTACACCCTCACCAAAAGTGACGATGTGGTGGTGCCCCGCGCCAATTTGCCAAAGCTCATCAGCGGCATCAAAGAGATTGGTAAGGCCTACGGCTTTAACACCGTGTGTTTTGGCCATTTGGGCGATGGAAACCTGCACGTCAACATTTTGAAAGAAAATATCAGCGCGCACGACTGGGAAACCAAAATACCCGAAGGCATTGGCGAAATCTTTAAGTTGACGGTGAGCCTTGGGGGCACCCTAAGCGGTGAGCATGGCATCGGCATTGCCAAGCGCCCCTACATGCCGTTGGCCATGGGCGAAGTAAACCTAAACCTCATGCGGGGCATTAAAAAAGTGTTTGACCCTCACGGCATCCTTAACCCAGGCAAAATTTTCTAACGTGACGCTCGCCCTCGTCAGCTTGTTGGTAGCGGACTACGATGAAGCGATCACGTTTTACACCCAGCGGCTGGGGTTTCGACTAGTGGAAGACACCGTGTTGAACAAAGATAAACGCTGGGTGGTGGTGGCACCCTCCGGCAGCGGCTGTCAATTGTTGTTGGCAAAGGCAGCCACGGACGAACAGAAAAAGAGTATTGGCAATCAAACGGGCGGGCGTGTTTTCCTGTTTTTGCACACCGACAACTTCGCGCGCGATTTTGAACAACTGGTGTCACACGGAATCACGATTGTGCGGCAGCCGCGCACCGAAGCGTATGGAACCGTGGCCGTTTTTGCCGACTTGTACGGAAACCTGTGGGACCTCATTCAACCTTCGGCACCAAAGTCTACACCATGAAGATATCTGTTTTTGTCTGTCTCCTGCTACTGGCGTGTACCCCGCGCGGGTCTGAGCAGGCCGCGGTGCCCGAGGGATTTGCTGCGTTGTTTGATGGGCAGTCGCTGAACGGATGGCGGCCTTTTCGAAATCAACCCAACAACTCGTGGGAAGTGGCCGAGGGCACACTGCATTGCAAGGGCTACCAGGAAGGCACACAAAACCTGCGCAGCGATTTGATGACAGAGACCCAGTTTGACGATTTTGAGCTGTGGTTCGAGTGGAAAATCTCCGCCCAGGGGAACAGCGGAGTCATGTTCCGCGTAAGCGAAGAATTTGACGTGCCCTTCGCCACGGGGCCCGAGTACCAGGTGATTGATGAGGTGGGGTATCCCGGGGAACTAAAGGACGAAAACAAAGTCGCTTGCAATTACGACATGCACATCGCCCAAAACAAAGTGGTAAAACCGGTGGGCGAATGGAACCAGGGTAAGTTGGTGGTGAAAGGAAATCACGTGGAGCATTGGCTCAATGGCGCACAGGTGCTGACATACGAGCTGCACTCCGATGACTGGAAAAATCGGGTAGCGAATAGCAAGTGGAAAGACTTTCCCGCCTATGGCACGCACCGCCAAGGTCACATCGTTTTGCAGGACCACGGCAATGAGGTGTGGTATCGGAATGTTTTTCTGCGCGCGTTGTAGGTTCGTGCACGTTGGCCTAACCTACTCTGCAGTAAACGAATTTTCTTATTTTTAGCACATGGAAGCTTCACTTCTTTCGCGGATTACTATCGATGCTGATATTTGCCATGGGAAACCTACCCTCAGAGGCCTGCGCTACCCCGTTGAATTGATTCTGGACCTTCTTTCATCCGGAATGACCCACGAAGAAATTTTGCGCGATTATCCTTCATTGGAAGAACAAGACATCTTAGCTTGTTTGGCGTTTGCCTCAAAAATGGCGCGTAGTAAAAGTCACCTGCTGCATTGATGCGATTTCTTCTGGACGCTCAATTGCCACCCGTCTTATCAAAAGTTTTATGCGGGCTGGGTCATGATTGTCGGCATATAACCGATTGGTCCGATGGAGAAAAATGGCATGATAAGTACGTGAGCGAACAAGCTGATCGGGAAAAAAGACTACTCGTGACCAAAGACCTGGACTTTTACCACAGACACATGGCGTTCGGATCGCCAAGAATACGCTGGCTCCTCACGACCGGCAACGGCAAGAAAAGCGTATTATGCCACCTCTTTCGGAAACACCCCGAGCAGTTGCAGCAAGCATTTGAATCTTCCGCGCTCGTGGAATTATTAAACCCTCAACTCACCCGGTACGAATAATGTGCGGCATCACCGGCATCTTTGCCTACAACCTGGTTGGTAAGTTCAGCAAAATACACGTGGCGGCCGCCACGCAGGCGCTTCACCAACGCGGGCCCGATCACCAGGATGTCTTTCTCAGCGAATGGGTATGTCTCGGCCACCGCAGGCTCTCCATTATTGACACGCGCGCGGTAGCCCATCAACCCATGTGGGATCCTTCCGGCCGGTATTGCCTGGTCTTTAATGGCGAAATTTTTAACTACCGCGAACTGAAGCAAGGGCTGCTGCAACAAGGGGTTTCATTTTCCACCGAGTCGGACACCGAAGTGCTGCTGCACTTGTGCCTGCGCGAAGGCGAAAAGGCGCTGGACAAACTGAATGGTTTTTTTGCGTTTTGCCTGTACGACAAGCAGGAGGAATCGTTGTTTCTGGCACGCGATCGCTTCGGCATCAAACCACTGGTGTACGTAGCAGACGAAAATCGTTTTGCCTTTGCCTCTGAAATCAAATCGCTATTGCATTACGGCATTGACAAACACCTTGATTACGAAACGCTGTATACGTATTTGCAACTCAATTATGCCACGGCCCCTCAC
>JALONI010000039.1 GCA_025455015.1 Cyclobacteriaceae bacterium
AATCGACACCATTCCCTTTGGCACCCAACTGGACGTGTATGCCGAAGGCTACGAGTGGATGACGCACTCCATCGCCCCCAAAGATTTTCACAAAATGGACCACCACCCGCGGGTGCGGTTTGGCGGCAGCGAATGCGCGCAGCCGTATGACATGAGCGTGCTCAACGTGTCGGCTATGAGCTTTGGCTCGCTCAGCAAAAATGCCGTCATGGCCCTCAATGCCGGAGCGAAGATCGGCCACTTTGCCCACAACACGGGCGAGGGCGGCATCAGCCCCTATCATTTGGAGCCGGGCGGTGACTTGGTTTGGCAGATAGGCACGGGCTATTTTGGCGCCCGTACCGAGGACGGAAACTTTTCGGACGAGGCGTTCAAAGCCAATGCCACACGCCCCAACGTGAAGATGATCGAAATCAAGCTTTCGCAGGGAGCCAAGCCGGGGCACGGGGGCATTTTGCCCGGGAAAAAAAACACGCCCGAAATCGCGGCCATCCGTTTGGTGAAGCCGGGCACCACCGTCTTCTCGCCCCCCTTTCACAGTGCGTTCTCCACCCCGTTGGAGCTGATCCAGTTTGTGAAGCGGCTGCGCCAGTTGAGCGGAGGCAAACCCGTGGGCTTTAAGCTGTGCATCGGCCGCAAGAGCGAGTTCCTTTCCATTTGCAAAGCGATGGTGCAGCTGAACACCTACCCCGACTTTATCACCATTGATGGGGGCGAGGGCGGAACGGGCGCGGCACCCCCCGAGTTCACCAACTTTGTGGGCATGCCGCTGCTGGATGCCTTGGCGTTTGCTGACAACACCCTGCGCGGCTTTGGCATACGCAACGAAATGAAACTCATTGCCTCGGGCAAAATCCTGACGGGCTTCCACATGGTGCGTGCCATGGCCTTGGGGGCCGACTCGTGCAACACCGCCCGCGCCATGATGATGGCGCTGGGCTGCATACAAGCCTTAGAGTGCAACAAGAACACGTGCCCCACGGGTGTGGCCACGCAAGACCCCTACTTTATGAAAGGGTTGGTGGTGGAAGACAAAAAAGTGCGGGTGGCCAACTATCATAAAAACACGGTGGAAAGTTTTGTGGAGTTGATGGGCGCGGCCGGTTTGGCGCTGCCGCACCAGATCAATCGTACGCACATCTACCGCAGGGTGTTCATGAACTTGGTGAAAACGTATGAGGAGATTTATCCGACCGTTCCCGAGGGCTGTTTGCTGGACGGAGGAGATGTGCCGTTCGACTACGAGTCGTACATGAAGCGTGCCTCGGCCGAGGCGTTTGAGTTGGCTTGAGGTTAGCAGTGCGGGATGTATCGATGATACACGAAAAGAAGAAGAAGATGAAGACACGAACGATTCATTTGACCTTGCCAGAAGCGATAGAGATCGATGATCGAGATGTACTCCTGGCAGTAGCCGCCCGATTATTTGAAACGGGTAAGCTGTCGATGGGCCAGGCTGCGGAAGTCTGCGGCCTTTCCAAAAGGGCGTTTATCGAAATCCTCGGTGCGTACGGCATTAGCGTTATCAATCATTCACCGGATGAATTGAAAAAAGATAGTGACAATGCCGGCCGTTATCATCGCTGATGCCAGTTGCCTGATTTTACTGGCTAAGATTGATAAGCTTTGGGTGCTACAGCGTATGTATGGTGAGATCGCTGTCACCCCTACCGTTTATGAAGAGGTAGGACTTGATTTGCCTTTATGGGTGAAGGTCGTTCAACCTGCGAGTGTTAGAAACAGCGCAAGGTTACATTATCTTTTGGATGGCGGAGAGGCAAGCTCAATCTCCCTCGCATTGGATTTTCCCGGCTCTTTAGTGGTGTTGGATGACCTGAAGGCGAGGAAAGTAGCTCAAAAACTGAAACTGACCGTTACAGGCACGTTGGGGGTGTTGATGGAGGCAAAAAGGCGAGGTCATATCTCATCTGTGAAATCCGTGGTGGATGCCATCCGAAAGACCAATTTCCGTATTTCTGTTCGGCTGGAACACGAAGTGCTCAGGCAGGCAGGTGAAGAGAACTGATGGTGGCTCGGCAAAGCAACTGCCTGTTTACTTTCTTGGCGCTGCCGCGCCTACCCAACACCTCGGCCAATATTTTCGTTACTTTTGTTGGTTTCTAGTTAGTCCAAGTGAGCGAACGCGTGGTGAAAGCTTTTCTTTTGAGCATGGGGTTGGCGCTGACCGTGGCCGTTTGGCCCGCCATGGCCCAGAAAGACCGTAAAAAGAAGACGGAGTCGGTGTCGGCCGCGGCCCGTTTACAAGAAGCGGAGTACTACTTTGCCGAAGGGGAGAAGTTCTTTATCCTGGGCGATTATGCCAAGGCGCTGCTTTACTTCCAGCGCGTGCACGAACTGAACCCCGCCAATGCCACCGTCAACTTTAAGATCGCGGAAATTTATTTTAAGAGCAGCAAACCCGAAGACCACTTGAGGGCTGCCGTCAGCGCGGAGCGGGCCATTGCGCTCGACAAAAGCAACAAATACTTTTACCTGCTGGCATCCAATATTTACGCGCAGCTAAATCAGTTTGACAAGGCCGCCAACACGCTGGAAATCCTGCTGCGCGAGGTGAAGGGCACCGAAGACTATTTGTATGAGCTGGCCGCGCTTTACCGCGTAAGCAACCGCCCGGAAGATGCGCTCAAAACCTACACGCGTGCCGAGCAGGCCTTGGGCATCACCGAAACGGCCGCGTTTCAAAAAATCCAGTTGTTGCTCGAACTGAAGCGCCCCGAAGAGGCAGAACGCGAGGCGTCCCGCTTTCTGGAGCACTTTCCGGAGGAGGAACGAAATGTGCTGGCCGTGGCCGAAATCTTTTCGCGGCAAGGGCAAACCGACAAGGCCATACGCTATGCCGAGAGGTTTTTGAGCAAACACCCCGAAGCCGGCAGCACGCGCATGCTACTGGCCGGTTTCTACCGCGATAGCGGGCAGGAAGCCAAAGCGCGCGACCTGGTAGCCAGGCTCATGGGCGATGCCACCGTGGAGGTGGGCAGCAAGCTGCTCATGTTGGGTACCTACCACGCCTTCCTCAACCAGCAAAAACAAAGTGGCAAAAACGATGTGGCCCTCGAGTCATTCGTCAGGGACATGGCCCAACAGTTGCGGGCCGCCCACAGCGGCCATGCCGATGTACACTTGCTGGCAGGCGATGTGCTGATGACGCTCCGGCAACCCCAGGAAGCCAGCGAGGAATACCGCAAGGCCATCCGCCTGGGGGCCGCCAGCTACGAAGCCTGGCAAAACCTCCTGTACCTGGAGTTGCAGACAAACCAACTCGACAGCCTGCTGGCCCATAGCGAAGAGGCGCTGGAACTTTTTCCCAACCAGGGCAACGTGTACTACTTCAATGGCTACGCCAACTTCATCAAAAAGCGGTACCGGGAAGCCACCTATGCGCTGGAGCAAGCCAAGCGGCTGTCGGGCAGCAACAAAGCGCTGGCACAAGACATCAACGCCCTGCTGGGCGATGCCTACAACGCCACCCGCGAGTACGCCAAATCGGACCAAGCCTACCAAGAGGTGTTGGCAGCCAATCCGGAAAACGATTTTGTGTTGAACAACTACAGTTACTACCTGGCCCTGCGCCAAGAGAAGTTAGACATGGCCGAAAAAATGGCGGCCCAACTCATCAAACGCCATCCCACCAACAATACCTACCTGGATACCTACGCGTGGGTGCTGTACATGGCGGGCAAATACAAGGAGGCACGCAAAACCATGGAGATCGTGATGCGCAGCAACGAAACCAATGCCACCTATCATGAGCACTATGGCGACATTCTGTTCAAACTGGGGGAAGAAGACAAAGCCGTAGAGCAATGGCGCAAAGCCAAGAGCATGGGTGGCGATGAAAATTTGGATCGGAAAATTGCAAACCGTAAAATAAACTAATGTTGGCTTCTGTCTGTTCGCGTTCGGTGCGTTGGCTGTTATTGGCCGCGGTGGTAGGGGTGTTTCAGTCGTGTAGCAAAAAGACGGTGCCGGTGGTGGCGCCCCCGCCACACGTTGACATTCAAGAAATCGATTTTGGTTATTTGCAAGGCAAGGCCCGCCTGACTTTTAAAGACGACAAACGCGAGCGCGATGTGCGCGCCAACATACGCGTGCGCAAAGACAGCGTCATTTGGATGACCTTTTCGGTGGCCGGCATTCAGGGCGGCAAAGCACTTTTGAACAAAGACTCCATCACCGTGGTCTCTACCGTAGACAAAGAATACTATGTGTTCAGCTATGCCGAGTTGAGCAAGCGGTTCAATTTTACCATTGACTACGCCACGCTCGAAGCAGCCCTGTTGGGAAACCGCATTGTGCCCAAAACCGAAGGTGAGCAATTGACCGTGAGCGAAACGGCTGCCATTTTAGATCAGCAAAGCGGGTCGGTGGCCATCCGCAACGAAATCAACAACCTGACCAAGAAAATCGAGAAAGTGCAGTTGCGCGAGTCCACTACGAGCAACGAACTGAAAATAGATTACAGCAACTTTCAGCCCGTGGGCAACAAGCTCTTTCCGTACAACGGCACCATCAGCGTGTTTTACAAGACTGCGGCCGGCATCGTCAACAACACCATCACACTGGAGTACAGCAAGGCCGAAGTGGGCGACAAAGAGCTGAAGTTCCCCTTCAACATACCCAAGCGCTATGAACGCAGGTAGGATTCTTTTCCTGGCCATCGGGGTGTGGGCCCTTTCGGGGATGGGGGCGCACGCGCAAAAAAACAAAAACCAACTGCAGCGCGAGAAACAGCGAAACCAGGAGCGCATCAAAGAGACCGAAAAGATCCTGGCCGAAGCCTCCCAAAAAAAGAAAAATACGCTGGGCGAACTGACCGCCCTCAACCAGCGCATCAACCAACAGGAAACGCTGATCCTCTCCATCAAAAGTGAAATTGAACTGCTTGACCGCGATTTGAGCGAAGACCAGGCCATCATTGAGGCATTGGAAAAGGACCTCAAAAATCTGAAAGATGAATACGCGCGCATGGTGTATGCCGCGCAAAAAGCCAGCGGCAAGGCCAATAAACTTTTGTTGCTTTTTTCCGCCAGCTCGTTTGATCAGTTGCTCATGCGCCTCAAGTACATGGAGCAGTATGGCCGGGCGCGGCAAGTGCAGGCCGAGGCCATCACCCGCGTGCAGGAGATATTGAGCGAGCAGGTGGCCCTCACCGAAGCCAAACGGCAAGATCAGCAAAAGCTGCTGGACGAAGAAGAAAAGGAAAACCAAAACCTGACGGCTCTCAAAGACAAGCAGCGCGGGGTGGTGCGCAGTTTGGAGCGGGAAGAAAAACAACTCAGACGCGACCTGGAGGACACCAAGAAGGCCATTGCCCAGCTGGACAAACTCATCAGTGACATCATCAAAGAAGAAATTGCCCGGGCCGAGCGCGAAGCCCGCGAGCGGGAGGCCGCCCGCAGCCGCAACAAAAACAGCAGCCCCGCGGTCAGCACCACGGCTTCCACGCTGGCCTCCAGTTCATTTGAAGGCAACAAAAATCAATTTGCCTGGCCCGCGTCCGGCTTTGTATCCCAGAAGTTTGGCCGCCAAAAACACCCCGTGCTGAAAGGCATTGAAATCGCCAGCGAGGGGGTGATCATCCAAACCAAACGCGGAGAGGCCGTGCATGCCATCTTTGAAGGCGATGTGCGCGAGATCGCCATCTTGCCTCCGCCCTTTTTCACGACCGTCATCCTTCGCCATGGTGAATACTTTACGGTGTACTCAGGCCTAAAAGATGTGGTGGTAAAAAAAGGACAAAAGGTGACCACCTATCAGCCGTTGGGCCTGGTGCAAACCAATGGCGAAGGCATCTCGGAGTTGCGCTTTCAGGTTCGCAAAAACGGCCAACCGCTGGACCCGCAGGCCTGGCTGAAAAACTGACCGCCCCCGTCCCCCTCCATCACACTGGTTGTCAGCAGCATGCGTTGATTTTTTCGTTCCGCGAAGAAAGCCTATCTTTACAAACTTTAACAAAGCAATCATGAACGCAATCCTTTTGTTTGGCATGCCCGGCATGGGCGAGTGGGTGGTGATCGGCATATTTGTGTTGATTCTTTTCGGGGCCAAAAAAATACCGGAGTTTGCCAAGGGCTTGGGCAAAGGTATCCGCGAGTTTAAAGACGCGGTGAAAGATGTGAAAACCGAAGTGGACGATGCCGGCAAGCAAGCCCGCATTGAAGACGGCAAGTAAGCGTTTTGAAACAGTACGCTCACTTCAGCGAACTCCAACACGATTTATTCCAAGGCGCGACTACCTGCGTTGAGCAGGTAGCGCTCCATGGCGAAGCTATCCAGCAAAAACAACACCTCAATGCCTTTGTAGAGGTGTATACGGCCGAAGCGATGCAGCGCGCGGAGGCCATCGACCAAAAAATCAAAAACAAAACAGCGGGCAAACTGGCCGGGTTGGTCATCGGCCTCAAAGACGTGCTTTGCCACGAGGGCCACCGCCTGCAAGCGTGCTCCCGCATGCTGGAGGGTTTTGTCTCGCAATTTACCGGCACGGCCGTGCAGCGGTTGCTGGACGAAGACGCCATCGTGATCGGGCGGCAAAACTGCGATGAGTTTGCCATGGGTTCCAGCAATGAAAACTCGGCCTTTGGTGCGGTAAAACACGCGCTTGACGAAGCCCGCGTGCCGGGCGGCTCTTCGGGCGGCTCGGCCGTGGCCGTGATGGCCAACATGTGCCGCGTATCCATCGGTTCCGATACGGGCGGGTCCGTACGCCAGCCGGCTGCTTTTTGCGGAGTGGTCGGCCTGAAGCCCACGTACGCGCGCATTTCGCGCCACGGCCTGGTGGCCTACGCCTCTTCGTTTGATTGCATCGGCATTTTTTCCAAAAGCGTGCGCGATGTGGCATGCGTGCTGGAGGTGATGGCCGGTGCCGATGAGGTGGACAGCACCGTGTCGCGGCAGCCGGTACCGGCTTATGCCAACGTCATAGACACTACTCAATCATCCTATCGCATTGCCTACCTGCGCGATGCCCTGGAGAGCGATAGCCTTCAGCCCGCAGTGCGCGAGGCCGTGAAACGGCAGTTGGACGTGTTTCGGGCAAAGGGCTGGGTGGTGGAGCCCATCGCGTTGCCCCTGAATGAGTATGTGCTGCCCACGTATTACATCTTGGCCACAGCCGAAGCGAGCAGCAACCTATCGCGCTACGATGGCGTGCGCTACGGCTACCGCAGCCCGGCCGCCCATGACCTGGCTTCGCTCTACAAAAAATCGCGGGCAGAAGGTTTTGGCAAAGAAGTGCAACGCAGAATCTTGCTGGGCACCTACGTGTTGAGCGCCAGTTACTACGATGCCTACTACGCGCAGGCCCAAAAAGTACGCAGGTTGATCCGGCAGGAAATAAAAAACGTGTTTGCCACATACGATTTTTTGGTAATGCCCACCGCTCCCACCACCGCCTTTTTACGGGGGCAGCATCGCGATAACCCGGTGGAGATGTACTTGGCCGATTTATTTTCCGTACAGGCCAACGTGGCGGGCGTGCCGGCCATCTCCATCCCCTGTGGCGTGGATGAAAGCGGGTTGCCCATTGGATTGCAACTGGTGGCGGATGACTTCCGCGAAAGCGAACTTTTACAATTTGCTAACTTGGCGTTGAATTTGCAGCAAAAAACGGCATGATCATGAGATGGATAGGGGTATGGATAGTGTGTTGGGCCACTTCGGTAACGGTATGGGCGCAAACGGAGCCCGATACGGTGGCCCTGCCGGAGGATTCACTGGCCGTGGCGGCCACCGAAGTGCCGTTGCTGGATACCCTTCCGTTCGTGTTGGTGCCCGCCCATATCGACTACATACCGGCCGATGAGACGCCCGAGTTGCTGAAAGATCGACTGGGATGCATTGAACAGACCATCACACTCACCTACAATGACAAGGTGCATGCATTCATCAACTACTTCACCATCCGCGACCGCGAATACACCCGCATGGTGCAACGCAGAAAAGACCTGTATTTTCCGCTGTTTGAAAAATACCTGGCGCACTACCGGTTGCCCGATGAATTAAAGTACTTGTCGATCATCGAGTCGGGGCTTAACCCGCGGGCGGTATCACGCGCACGGGCCGTGGGGCTTTGGCAGTTCATGTCGGGCACGGGCCGCTACTTTGGCCTGCGCAGCGATGGCTATACCGATGACCGCATGGATCCGGAGAAATCCACCGAGGCGGCCTGCAAGTACTTGCTGCAACTGCACACGCTGTTTGGCGACTGGCAGATGGCGTTGGCCGCCTACAACTCGGGGCCGGGCACCGTGCGCAAGGCCATCCGCAGGTCGGGCTACAAAAAATCGTTCTGGGAAGTGTATCCGTTTTTGCCGCGCGAGACGCGCGCCTATGTGCCGCAGTTTATCGCCATCATTTACGCCATGAACTATACGGCCGAACACAACCTGGTGGAAACCGCCCGTGAGCAGTTGCCCCCGTATGACACATTGCAAGTAAATCAGGTCATGCATTTTCAAACCTTGGCCAAACTGACCAATGGCTGTTTGGAGGATTTGCAAAAACTAAACCCCGCGGTGCAGTTTGGCGCGCTGCCCGACAACGGGCGCACCTACGTGATCAAGATACCCCAATCGGCCAAAGAGATTTTGCAACAAAACCGGAAACAACTGCTCGACTCGGTGGCGGCCGTTGGCAAACGCGAAATCGCCTCCATGACCAAGACCCTCGCGGGCAGCACCTATGGCCGCGAGATGATTGTTTACAGCGTGCGATCGGGTGATGTGCTGGGCGTTATTGCGCAGCGGCATGGCGTGCGCGTAGACGACATCCGTCATTGGAACAACCTGCGGAGCAATACGATCCGCCCCGGTCAGCGGTTGATTGTGTGGGTGCCCGGCTCCAAAATGGCCGTGGCCCGAAACCAATCAGTCCCCGCCAAAGCCCCGGTAGAGATCTCGGCCGATGCAACCACGTACATCGTGCAGCCGGGCGACACCCTGTGGGATATTTCGCGCAAGAAACCCGGGCTCACGATCGAAAAACTCAAAACCCTCAATAACCTGAAAAGCAACAAACTGCAACCCGGTCAAAAATTGATTTTGGGTTGAGGACGTGACGTTTGGCCCGGTTTGGTGTTATTGCTAAGGATCATTCTCATTGCCCACATGGTGTTACGCTTCGTAAAATTTTCACTCTACGCCTTCGCGGTGGCGGGTTTGCTGTCAACGTGTTCCACGGAAAAGGGCGGAAACCTGCCGCCCGCTTCGGGCGTATCGGGCGACATGTACATCATCATGGACAGCGCCCAATGGAAAGGTGAGCTGGGCGCGGTGTTGGATTCGATCTTATCGCAGGAGATGATGGCCCTGCCCCGGCCCGAACCCATCTTTAAGATCTGGTGGGTGAATCCGAAAAAGCTGAACCCGGTATTGAAGCAGCGCAGAAATCTGATTTTTGCCGTAACGTTTGATCAGCGCAGCGAGGCAGCCTCGTTGCTGAAGGCCATGTACACCAACAAGGCAGTGGCCGAAATGGAGAAGGATACATCCCTGTTCATTCGCACCGTACCCGATGTGTACGCCAAACGCCAGCAGGTGATGTACTTGTTCGGGATGAAGGAAAAAGACCTGGTGACAAAAATACGTCAGAACGCCTCGCGCATAGTCGAGTTTTTCAATAAGACCGAGCGCGAGCGCCTCACCGTAACGCTGTTTGCCGGCAACCCCAACAAAGGCTATCGCGATGTGCTGCGCAAAGACCTCGGGTGCGAGATGAAGATTCCGTTTGGCTATCGGTTGGTGATGAATAACCCAGAGTTTTTCTGGATCAGGCAAATGAATCCGAAAGACGATCGCAACGTATTTGTGTACCGCATGCCTTACACATCGCCCAAGCAATTTGAACGCGACAGCCTCATCCGCTTGCGCAACCGTATTTTACAAAAGTATGTGTACGAAGACCCCGAGCGGCTGGATACCTACCTGGAAACGGAAACCAGCGTATCCTACAAGCCGGTGCTCACCCGCACCGTTACCCACAACCAACGCTTTGCCACAGAGATGCAAGGCCTGTGGCGGAGTCACAACTTGGGGATGGGGGGGCCATTCATCTCCTTGGCCCTGGTGGACAACGACAACCGGAACCTCTACTACGTGGAGGGTTTTGTGTACGGCCCCAGCCGCGATTTGCGCGAGCTGATACGCGAGGTGGAGACGGTCATCTACACCCTGCAATTTCCCGGGGCCACCGCCACGCCCTAACGGGTCACTTCCGGCCGGACAATGCGTGTCGAAGTTCTTTCCGTTCCAGCCAATACACCACGGCTGCCCATGCCACAATGCCCGCGCCATGCACCGCGGTGGTGAGTAGCCGCGAGGGCCAGGCCCAATGGTTGAGCACCAAAACCCACGCCAGCGTGCCAATGACATAGAGCGAATCGGCCCAAACACGATAGGGGATAGGATGATGACGCTGGCCACTGAGGTAGCACAGTACCAACATCACCAGGTAACACAGCACAGCCGCGTAGGCACTGCCCGCATAACCCAGTTGCGGCACCAACAACGCATTGCCAAGGATCGTGACGAGTGCCCCGGCCAGGGTGATCCACGTGCCATAGTGGGTTTTGTCAGTGATCTTAAACCACACGCTCACGTTGTAGTAGATGCCCAGCAGCAGGTAGGCCAGCAAGAGCCACGGCACCAGCCACAGCCCTTCGTAAAAGGAGGGGCCGGTAAACAGTTGGAGCCACTCAAGGTTAGCGCCCACCACCACCAACAAAGAGCAGCCTGTGATCACAAAGTAATGATTGACCCGCGCAAACAGCTCGGGTGAATTTTTATCCGCGGCATGCGCAAAGAAAAAAGGCTCGGCTGCAAACCGAAACGCCTGCACAGCCAGGCCCATCAACACGGCATACTTGTAGGCCACGCCCAAAATGCCCGTAGCCTTTAGCACGCCCGGGGCACCCGTGCCGGCAGGCAGAAACCATTCCATCAAGGTGCGCGGGGCCATTTCGTTTACCATGCCGGCCAAGCCCGTGAGCATGACCGGATAGGCATACCGCAACATTTTGGGCGACAGCGTACGCTCGTACAGCGGGCGCCAGCGCAGCCAGACGGGAACAAAAAAAAGCAGATACAAACTGTTGGCCAGCAGGTTGGCCAGAAACACATAGCCGATGCCGATGCTCGGGTCGTAATCCACTTTCAGGAAGTAATAGTTGAGCCCCAGTTGCACCAGCACGTTAAGGATTTTGGCGGAGGCAAACAGCCACGGCTGGCGCTGCTGGCGCAGTTGTGCGAACGGGATGGCCACCAGGGCGTCCACCAATAAGGTCAGCACGACCCAAACCACAAACTCCGGGTGATGGGCGATGTAGGCGTAGGCGGCCAGCGGCTCTCGGAAAACAATCAGCAAAGCCGACAGCGGCACGCTGATCAACAGCACGCAACTGATGGCCGCGCGAAACACGTTGTCGCGGTTGGCCTGAGGCTGCGAGGCAAACCGGAAGTAAGCCGTTTCCATCCCAAACAAGTACACGATGTTGAAGAAGGCTGCGAAGCCGTACAGGGTGGTCACCACCCCATACTCCTCGCTGGAAAACACGCTGCGCGTGTGCAGCGGCAGCAGCAGAAAGTTCAATGCGCGTGGCACAATGCTGCCCAAGCCGTACAGGGCCGTATCACCGGCCAGTTGTTTGATGCGCGACATGGCTGCCAAGCTACTGAATATTCACCGAGGGTCTAAGCCAAGTACTGCGGGTGCTGTTGCAGGTTTTCGAGGATGTCTTTGGTCATTTCTTCCAACCCGAATTGGTGCTGCCAACCCCAGTCGTGTCGGGCTGCGCTGTCGTCAATAGATTTGGGCCATGAGTCGGCAATGGCTTGGCGGAAGTCGGGTTTGTAAGAAATCGAAAAGTCGGGGATAAACTTTTTAATGGTCGAGGCCACCTGTGCGGGGCAGAAGCTCATGGCGCCAATGTTGTAGCTGGTGCGCACTTTCACTTTTTCGGCCGGGGCTTCCATCAGATCGAGGGTGGCTTTGACCGCATCGTCCATGTACATCATGGGCAGGTATGTATCGGCCGCCAAAAAGCATTCGTATTTTTTTTCCCGGATGGCTTTGAAGTAGATGTCCACGGCATAGTCGGTGGTGCCGCCCCCGGGCGGGGTTTTGTAGCCGATGAGCCCGGGGTAGCGGAGGCTGCGCACATCTACGCCATACCTGCGGAAGTAGTATTCGCACCACAGTTCGCCCGCCAGTTTGGTGATGCCGTACACGGTGGTAGGGTCCATGATGGTGTCTTGCGGGGTGTTGGTTTTGGGCGTGGTGGGGCCAAAGGCCGCGATGGAGCTGGGCCAGTACACCTTGTAGAGTTTGAGTTCGTGGGCCGCCTCCAACACAAAAAGCAGGCTTTCCATGTTCAGCTTCCAGGCCCAGCGGGGGTCTTTCTCGCCCGTAGCCGAGAGCAGGGCCGCCAAGTGGTAGATTTGGGTGATGTCGTTTTTCTTGATGAGTTCAAACAGCTTGTCGCGCTGCATCACGTCAAACTTCTCATAGCGGCCTTCCTGCAGGATGCCGGTGGCCTCTTTGATGTCGCTGGCGATGACGTTGTCTTTTCCGTAGATGGACCAAAGGCCTTGCGTGAGTTCTGAACCCAGCTGACCGCCCGCTCCGATGAGGAGGATCTTGGTTTGTTTCATAGCACCGTTACGGGCGCGAAGATAGGGAATTGAGGAGAGGTACGGATGGGTGGGTGGTGTGGGCGGGGAAGGTGGCCGCCCACGCGATCGGATTCAAAAAGCGCTTGTTAAACTCAAATTTGCGTATTTTGTAAACTGACTTTTTGAGCACCCATTAATGACCGAGAACCACAACTTAGAAAAGAAACGTTGGACAGCTGCCGATAAGCTGCGCAATGCCATGGATGCTGCCGGGTGCAAGCACGTGGTATCAAACCGAGGAACAACCTACTTACCATTTTGCCAAAATCAGGCAAATGGTTGATTGGTAAATTAAAAAGCAAGGAGTTAGAAATGAGTTCGGAACTGGATAAAAATTACGGACAAATTCTGCAACACCTGAAAGAGAAAATCAAGCAGGCACGGTTGCGGGCATCGGTAGTGGTCAATGCGCAAATGCTTCAGGTATATTGGGAGATTGGTCAAACAATTTTAGAGCAACAGAAAAAACTCGGTTGGGGCGCAAAGATTATTGACCGGTTAGCTGCCGATTTAAAAATTGAGTTCGGAGACATGAAAGGGCTTTCTGTCCGAAATTTAAAGTACATGAGAGCCTTTGCCGAGGCCTATCCTCAATTTATGCAACCACTGGTTGCGCAATTGCAAAGCACTGATAATCAATCTGCTGAAATTGTGCAGGTCGAACCTGCACAATTCGTAAACCAATCCATAAATGAGATTGTGCAGGTGCCCCTTGCACAATTAACTTGGTATCACCACACTACCCTTCTTGACAAAGTGAAAGAGCCGGAAGTTCGGGTTTTCTATATCCAAAAAGCAGTGGAGAACGGTTGGACGCGCGACATGCTGGTGAACCAAATCGAAAGCGGTCTATATAAAAGGCAGGGAGCCCTTATCCATAATTTCAAACAAACACTGCCCGATTACCAAACTGATTTAGCACAGCAACTTTTTAAAGACCCTTATCAATTTGACTTTTTGATGTTGGGTGCTGCCGCCAGAGAGCGTGACCTCGAGAACGCCATCATTAATCACATTACTAAAGTATTGATTGAATTGGGCGATGGCTTTGCTTTTATGGGGAGGCAATACCGCCTTGAGGCCGGAGGGCAGGAATATTTTCTAGACCTGCTGTTTTATCACACCAAACTGAGAAGGTATGTGGTAATTGATTTAAAGATTGGCGATTTCCTGCCCGAGTATGCCGGGAAGATGAATTTCTATCTGGGCGTTGCTGATGATAAACTGAAGGGCCCGATGGACGAAGCTTCCATTGGCCTGATATTGTGCAAAACCAAAAACAAAATTATTGCCGAGTATGCGCTGCGGGACACCAGTAAACCCATCGGTATTGCCGAGTACCGCATTAACGAACGCCTGCCCGAAGATATTAAAGGCGAACTGCCGAGCATTGAAGAACTGGAGCAGAAACTGGATAAGGAAATTCAGGAGAACATAAGCGAAGTAGAGAGACGGTTAAAACTGGTTAAGGAGAAAGTGAAAGCCATGCAGACGGAAGAACTGCAAACGCCCGCTACTTACCAACTGCTACAAGATATTTTTGACAAGAGTCTAAAGCCACTCTTTCAACAAATCATGACGAAGCTCTCAACGGACTTCTCAGCAGAATTTATGACGCACCGTGCGATGTGGCAATTGAAAGACACGCTTGTTTACGGAATTGACGGTGTGGAGGATTTTTGGCGAAAGGAAGAAAACTTAAAGGGTGTCAACGAAATAGAATTTCAGTACCAACTACGGGGACTGAAAAAGATTGGGACTGAAAATGTTGATGTGCACGTGCCATTAAAATTAATTATCCACACCTATTGGTACGGTTTTTCAATGCTGAATCATAACGATCATCAGCCCTTTTTAAAGAAGATGTACCACCAACAGATTGCGACAGAAGAAATACAGAGCATTTCGGATTTACTGGTTGGCAAAGTGCTGGATAGAATTGAATGGGCAATTGAAGATTTTGAAACCAAGAAAAGGAAAAAGTAATGCCCAACAATCGGAAGGCATATGAATGAATTAGGAGTAACTACGAAGGAATGTCCTCACAACCGAGTAAATTGAAATAACGAATGCCATTTTCAAGATTTGCTGTTCTATTATTTGTTTTCGTGGCCGATGATGTCACACAGGATAATGACGACTGTCATTTGCGGGGGCATCGACTTTATGGTCGAGTTCAAGTTGTCGACTCTTTTCCAGATTTAAAAGTTCAAGTCGTCAGTTCATTCCCCGACTTAAAAGTTAAAACCGTTGACCATAACCCCACCAGATGCGGTGAGTGGCAAATGGTGGACAATTTCCCTGACTTAAAAATACAGATAGTAAATTCGTTCCCCGACATTAAAATTCAATTTGTACAATCATTTCCGGGACTAACAAAAGATAACTAGCTCGTCAGCGATGTGACAGGCAATACTTGGATATCGGAATGCCCCGCTTTTTGCAGCCGATCCCTCATGCCCCCCAAAACCTTAAATTTCATAGCTTTGCGCCCGTGTCGTTTGAAGAGTATTTGACCGGTAAGAAAATTGATGCGGCCGCCTTCCGGCTGGCGGAGCCTGACTGGTATGCCGCGCTGGAACGGGAGTTTGTGCACCTGCACCCCAACAGCTTTACCGCACAGAAACTATATCTGATCAATCCGCTCAGGCGGAAGTACTGGCTCAAACCGGTGAAAATAGAAACCACCGCCCCGGAGCCGGAATCTAAAACGGTGCGCCCTGTGATGCGCCCCAAAACGAAAACAACTTGACGTATGTATACTACCCTGCAACCCGTACTGCAAAAAGAACTGGAAACCATCCGCCAAGCGGGCTTGTTCAAGCGCGAGCGCATCATTACCACGCCACAAGGGGCGGACATCCAGACAGCCGAGGGAAACGAGGTCATCAACTTTTGCGCCAACAACTACCTGGGCTTATCCTCGCACCCCCGCGTAATCGAGGCTGCCAAGCGCGCCATCGATACGCATGGCTTTGGTCTTTCGTCCGTGCGCTTCATCTGCGGCACGCAAGACATACACAAAGAGCTGGAACAGAAGATTTCGGCTTTTTTGGGCACCGAGGATACCATCCTCTATGCGGCTGCCTTCGATGCTAACGGAGGGGTGTTTGAGCCGCTCTTTGGGGCGGAAGATGCCATCATCTCAGATGAACTAAATCATGCGTCCATCATTGACGGTGTGCGCTTGTGCAAGGCCATGCGCTACCGCTACAAGCACAATGACATGGCCGACCTGGACGTGCAACTGCAAGAAGCCCGCAAGGCCGGAGCCAAACAAATCATCATTGTCACGGACGGTGCGTTTTCCATGGATGGTACCATTGCCCAACTCGATAAGATATGTGACCTGGCCGACCGCTACCAGGCCTTGGTGATGACCGATGAGTGCCACTCGAGCGGCTTCATTGGCAAAACAGGCCGGGGTGTGCCGGAGCATTGTGGTGTCATGGGCCGCGTGGACATCATCACCGGCACCTTGGGCAAAGCGTTGGGCGGTGCTTCGGGTGGGTTTACGTCCGGCCGTAAGGAAATCATTGAAATGCTGCGGCAGCGGTCGCGCCCCTATCTTTTTTCCAATACGCTGGCGCCCTCTATTGTGGGGGCGTCCATTGAAGTGTTTGACATGCTTTCGGAAACTACCGCCTTGCGCGACAAGCTAGAATACAACACGCACTACTTTCGCACACAGATGACCAAGGCTGGTTTTGACATCAAGCCCGGGGTACATCCCATTGTGCCCATCATGTTGTATGAAGCTCCGCTGGCACAACAGTTTGCCGAAGCGCTTTTGAAGCGTGGCATTTATGTGATAGGCTTTTTCTTTCCGGTAGTGCCCAAAGGCAAGGCGCGCATCCGCGTGCAACTGTCGGCCGCCCACGAGCAACATCATCTGGACAAGGCCATTGCGGCATTTACCGCGGTGGGGAAAGAATTGGGCGTGTTGAAGCAGTAATGGTTGTTGCGGAAGACCGCGGCCACGTTATCTTTTGCCGAACGGCACGCGCCAAAACACTTGATAGTTAAAACCCCAGTAGGTGGACCGGTCGGCCCGCCCATAGCCGGGTATGTCATAGGCGTCAAACACTTCGGTGCCCCGCACGCCCGGGGCAAACTTGAACCGGGCCGTGTAGCCCATCCAAAAACCGCCTACTACTTTTACGCGCAAGCCGGTGGTTAATTCGCCCCAGGTGGCCCGTAACTGGGTGTTGGCTTGCGTGATCGTCAGCGGCTCAAATCCTTCATAGGCAAATTGGGAGGTGAGGCGTTCATCAAAATTTGCGCGGCCTACCCGAAAGCCGATAAAAAACATGTTGCGATCGGGGTCTTTGAGCAAAAAGTTCACGTCAATGCCCGCGCGCCAGTAGCGGCCGCTGCCCTGGTATTGCCCGTTGGTCAGTAGCTCTTCGCGGCCCCATTGCCCATAGTCCAGCACCAGGTAATACCGTGTTTTGAAATCCACATCGGCATTGAGCTCCCATCCGGTGAGGGGCTGCCGGGCAAGCGTTTTACCGAACGCAATCAAGTCGGTACCGAAGCGGATGCCCGTGGGCCGCCAGGGGTTGCGCACAGTGTCCGGCAAGAGCTGCGCGGTGGCGGTTGCAACGGCCCCGCACATCCATACGCTAAAAAACAATCTCCACATGGGTGCGCACGTTTGAACGAAGCAAGGGGTTGATGACGCGGATGGAATCAAACGAAGTGTTGATTACGCGCAGGTCATTGAAGTTGCGAAGGGCACCGCACTCGGGCGAGACGACCGTGAGGCGCGTGGTGTAGCTCAAGGCCACCGTATCAATGCCCAAATCGGTCACAAAACGCAACACGGTTGTGTCCCGGTCGGGCGCCATGGGCAGCCGGATATACGAGGTGGTGTCGTTCTCGGGAGTCAGCGTATAAACGATGCCGCTGGTCAGGTTGGTGATTCGCTGAATGCCCGTGGCCAAGGGTTGGTTGCTCCGGTTTTTGAATTCGATCCCGGCTTCGTTGGTGGACAACGGGATGCAGTCGGGGGCACTCAAACAGGCAACACAGCCCAACAGAAAAAAAAGGGATGCCAATCGCACAAGCAAAACAAAGGTCAAATATACAACTACGCCATTTACCCGCGTCTTTTTTGACTAACGCGCGGCCCCCGGCCCAATTGCCCCCGGCACGCTTCTTTCCCCGCGTTTCCCTACCTTTGCCCACTATTTCGCCAAGCCCGTTGAAAACCAAAGGTATTCGCAAGACAAAAGTAAACGTAGTTACCCTGGGGTGCTCCAAAAACCTGGTGGACTCGGAGGTGTTATTGACCCAGCTCAAAGGAAATGGCATTGACGCCACCCATGAGTCGGCCAAAGACGATGCCAACGTGGTGGTCATCAACACCTGTGGCTTTATCGACAACGCCAAACAAGAATCCATTGACACCATCCTCCGCTATGTGGATGCCAAAGAGGAAGGCATCGTTGAGAAAGTGTATGTCACCGGCTGCCTTTCGCAACGCTACAAAGACGATCTCGAAAAAGAGATACCCCAAGTGGACGCTTGGTTTGGCACCCGCGACCTGTCGCGTTTACTAAAACAACTGAACGCCAACTACAAGCACGAGTTGGTGGGCGAGCGCATCCTCACCAACCCCGCCCACTTTGCGTACCTGAAAATATCCGAAGGCTGCGACCGGCCCTGTTCGTTTTGCGCCATCCCGCTCATGCGCGGCAAGCACGTGAGCCGCCCCATCGAAGAGCTGGTGAAAGAAGCCAAAAACCTGGCGCGAGCCGGAACAAAGGAATTGCTGCTCATCGCGCAAGATTCCACCTACTACGGCCTGGACATCTACAAAAAACGCCAACTGGCCGAGCTGCTCAAGCACCTGTCAGACGTGGAGGGCATTGACTGGATACGCCTTCACTACGCCTTTCCCTCGGGCTTTCCGTTGGATGTGCTGGACGTGATGGCCGGCCGGCCAAACATCTGCAACTACCTGGATATACCCTTGCAGCACGGAAGTACGCGCATGTTGCAACTCATGCGCAGAGGCATCACCCGTGAAAAAACGGAGGACTTGCTGGCGACCATCCGCGCGAAAGTACCCGGCATCGCCATCCGCACTACGCTCATCGCGGGGCACGCAGGCGAAACGGAAGCAGACTTTGCGGACATGATGGACTTTGTGCAAAAATCGCGCTTCGATCGCCTGGGCGTATTCACTTACTCGCACGAAGAAAATACCCACGCCTACACGCTGGACGACAACGTGCCGGGGGAGGTGAAGCAAGAACGGGCCGATGCGCTGATGGCCGCACAGGAAGCCATCTCGCTGGAACTAAATCAAGCCAAAGTGGGACAGGTGCTCAACGTGTTGGTGGATCGCAAAGAAGCAGGGCGGTACATTGGACGCACGGAACACGACTCTCCGGAGGTAGATAACGAAGTGCTGATAGAAGGCGATGGCTATTTGCGCGTGGGAGATTTCGTGAACGTGCGAATAGAAGATGCCACCGAGTTTGATTTGATGGGCAAAGCGGTGTAGTTGTTAAGAGACGGTTAAACACATCCGGTGGCGGGCGGCTCGCCAAAAACACCTCAGCACGCTCAAACCCTTTCTGTAGTGTTGCGTTTGATATTTTTTATGTGCCATTTCTCTACTTGTTGTTGATTGTATGCAGCTCCGGAAAATCGACCTGGCGGATACTCACGCGTTTTCTTCATTCTTCCTCGATTATGTTTCCGGACGCGAGACGCTGACACCGTTTTACCACCACCCGCCTACGGTGCGTGGCATTGGTGCGCAAGTCGAACAAAAGAAGTCTTTTCCGGCCGCCTCCCGCGAAGTGCTGGTACGCACGCTGCGCAAACAATACGCAACGCTAAAACCCACGGGAGCCGTGGCCGCTTCGATCGAAGCCCTGGGCCAACCCACCACGTTTACCATTACCACGGGCCATCAGCTCAACATCTTTACCGGGCCGCTGTATTTTGTCTACAAAATCGTCACGGTTATCAACGCCTGCAAACAACTTAAAAAGGCGTATCCGCAGTATGAGTTTGTGCCGGTGTACTGGATGGCCTCGGAAGATCATGACTATGAGGAGATCAAGTCGTTTCGGCTGGCGGGAAAAAAGTACACGTGGGAGACAGACCAAACGGGGGCCGTGGGTCGGTTTGCGCCTACGGGCTTAGCCGCGTTGGCCAAAAGCCTTCCGGCCGATGCTTCGCTCTTTGCCAAAGCATACGCCAAAAACCCGACACTGGCCGAGGCCGTGCGCGAATACGTGCATGGGTTGTTTGAAGCCGAAGGGGTAGTGGTGATGGATGCCGATGACGCGGACTTGAAACGGTTGTTTTTACCCGTCATGCACGCGGATATACTGGAGCAGCAACCCGCGGCTTGGGTGGCGCAAACCAACCAACGGTTGGAGGCCGCGGGCTATCACCCACAGGTGCATGCCCGCGACATCAACTTTTTCTATTTGGCCGGGTCAACCCGCAGCCGCATTGAAAAGCAGGGGGCGGTCTTTCGCGTGGTGGACTCCGCGCTGGTTTTTACGGCCGATGAAATCAAGCAACGCATGCACGACCATCCGGACGAGTTTAGCCCCAATGTAATTTTACGACCGCTGTACCAAGAGATGATTTTGCCCAACGTGGCCTACGTAGGCGGGCCTGCGGAAATGGTGTACTGGTTGCAACTAAAGCGTGTGTTTGAGGAGGTGGGCCAGCCCTTTCCGGTTTTGTTGCCACGCAATTTTGCGTTGGTCGTAGATGCGCCCACGGCCCGCAAACAGGACAAAACCGGGCTTGACTTGCCCCTGTTTTTTCACGAGAAAAACTACCTCTACAACCATTGGGTGCTCAAGCACAGTCAGGCAACGGTTTCGACAAGTGCCGAACAGCACCAAGTAGCCGCGTTGTTTCAGGCATTGCGCGCACGGGCAGGTGCCATTGATGCCACGCTGCAAAAAAATGTAGAAGCGCAAGCCCAACGGGTAACCAACGCGCTGGCGGCCATCGAAACCAAAATGCTGCGGGCCGAAAAGCGAAAGCAAGCCGATAAGCTACGGCAAATTGAGGCGGTGAAGGATCAGTTGTTCCCGCAAGGCGGCTTACAAGAGCGCAGCGACAACCTGCTGAATTTTTATCCGGCCGATCCGAATTTTCTGACGCACCTGTTGGCTCACTTTGATCCCTTTGATTTTCGTTTTCACGTGCTCACGTATGACCAAGGCTGAGGCGCGAAAAACCTATCTGGCGCGCAGGCTCGCCCTCCCGTTCGCGCAGCGCGAGGTGCTCAACCTGCAGCTTTACCATCTTTTTTTTGTGCAGCCGTTTCTCCACATCATCAAAACGCTGCATGTGTATCTGCCATTGCAGGAAAAAGGGGAGCCGGATACCTGGCAAATCATAGACAAGCTCAGGCGCGAACACGGTCACATTCGACTGGTAGTACCCAAAGTGAATACCGCAGGCCACCTGGAGCATTATTTTTTTGAGGGACTGCATCAGCTCCACAAAAACAAGTGGAACATTTGGGAACCGGTTCAGGGCGTGCCTGCCGCACCCGAGAAATTGGATGCCGTGTTGGTGCCCTTGTTAGCGTACGATGAGCAGGGCAACCGCGCGGGCTATGGCAAAGGATTTTACGACCGATTTTTGGCCCAATGCCGCCCCGATTGCGTCAAAATCGGTCTTTCATTTTTTGGCCCATGTCCGTTGCTGGACGATGTGGAACCCACGGATGTTCGCATCAATCAGGTACTCACCCCCGAGGGGATGGTTGTTTTCTGACACCCTGTTGGCAGCCCGCGGCCGGCTCATTTTTTCTTTGCCAATGGTTATTTGAAATCCTGAAAAACTTGTGAACCTTTATCCGGCAAAACCAAGCGAATATGAATTTTGACCAAACCACAGCGCTCGTGGAAGAAAGCATCCGCGGCCTCAACGTAGACCCGGCCCTGTGCCGGGGCGAGAAAGCCGGCCAATGGAACCTGACGTACAAAGGAGCTACGGTATGGATTGACGTGTTCAACTTTCCGAACAATCCCGACCGGTGGTATTTTCAGGTGATGAGCCCCCTGTTGGAAATGCCCGACAACAACGTGGTCGACTTTCTGCAAAACCTGTTAGAGGTTAACCACACGCTGTTTGGTTCGTGGATTTGCAAAAAGAACAACTGGACATACGTGATGTTCTTGCGTGAATCAGCCGGTCTTGACATTAACGAGGTCAACGCAACGCTTGATCGTGTGGCCCACTACTCGGCCGACTATCAGGGTAAGCTCAAGTTCAAGTTTGAAGGAAGCTGGGTGCCCAAGCCTACGCCCCGGGCCGAAGGCTCAAGCGAAAATCCAAACCCATAGGCGTTCGTGCGGCTACCGCACACTGATGTGGTAGCCCACCCCTTTGATGGTCATGATCTCAATGGCGGGGTCGGGCTTCAGGTAGTCGCGCAGCTTGGTAACGTACACGTCCAGGTTGCGTGAGTTGAAAAAGGAGTCATCGCCCCATACGCGCATTAATATTTCCTTGCGGCCGATGGTAGAGTTTTTGTTTTCACAGAAAATGGTAAGCAGCATCGCCTCGCGGTGCGACAGTTTTCGTGTGTGGCCCTGCCAGCGCAATTCATACCGCTGGGGTTCAAAGGCAAACAGTCCCAACGTAAAGGTATCAGTAACGTGCGGGGTGGTCTTTTTGGTTAGCGCCAACAGGTTGTTGATGCGCACGATCAACTCCTCCATGCTAAACGGTTTGCGCAGGTAGTCATTGCCACCCACTTCAAACCCTTTGAGCAGATCTTCCGTTTGCGTTTTGGCCGTAACGAAGATAATGGGCAGCGAGGGCGATTGCTGCCGGATGGATTGTGCCAGGCGGTAGCCATCGGTGGATGGCAACCTAATATCCAGAACACAAATGTCCGGCCGGTGCGTGGTAAACGCATCCATGGCCAGGTTGCCATCGGCCACCATGTGTACGTCAAACTGCCGCACCTCCAGGCTTTCTTTCACGATGCGCCCCAGGAAGGGCTCGTCTTCCACGTACAGTACTTTGACCTTGCTCATGGTACTTGTCGCGGTAAAGTCAGCGTGAAGCGGCTTCCCTGGTTGGGTTCGCTCTGCACCGATAGGCGCCCGCCATGGCCAGTGACCACGCTGTGCACATAGCTAAGCCCCAAGCCATAGCCCTTGGCATTGTGTACATCGCCCGTAGGCACGCGGAAAAAGCGCTCAAAAATTCGTGACTGGTGCTCGGGTGCTATTCCGATGCCGTTATCAGCTACCGTCAGCGTCACCTCCGGTTGGGTTGCTTGCAAGTGAATTTGAATGAGGGGCTTCGCGCGACTGTACTTTAGCGCATTGTCAAGCAAGTTGTACACTACGCTGGTCAGGTGCTCTTCGTTGCCGCGAAGGGTAAAGTCATCTCCCTGCGCATGGATGGTTACTTGGGCAGATTGTTTCTCCAAAACCAGCCGCAGCGAGTTCACCACCTGCCTCACGATGCCATCCAAGGCTACCGGGGCCATCGGAAACGCAATTTCCTTGTTTTCAAACATCACGCTTTTCATGATCTTGTCCGTGAGCAGCGCCAGTCGGTGAAGTTCACTTTGGGCAATCGCGAGGTACTCCTGCGTGCGCTGCCGGTCATTCAGTCCATGAAAGTCGCGCAGGGCTTCCAAGGCCACGCTCACGGTGGCCACCGGTGTCTTCAACTCATGCGTCATGTTGCTGATGAAATCATTTTTCAGGGCCATGAGTTTTTGTTGGGTGCGCAGGCTCCGATAAATCAAAACAAAGGCAAACACGGTGGTGCCCGTCAGAAAGAGTGAGAAGAGTATCTGGGGGGTGATTTTTCGTACGACAAACAGGCGCACGCCCACGAGCGAAGCCTGGTATTGTTTGCCCGGATGGAACCGCGAGGGCTCCAGCCGCAGCGTGTCGCTGTAAATGGAGCGTAGCTTATCGTCACGATCGGGCTCTTCGTCAGCGGACCGGATGCGGGGGAAGGCGAAGGGATCGCGCAGGGACCAAGGCATCAGTTGCTTTTCCGTCACGTGCACGGGCAGCGGAAGGCCAATGTCGGCCAGGTTTTTGCCAAACGCTTTGGTCAGCGAATCGAGATGAATGGAATCGGATACGAGGCGGATCGAAAAGCTGTTGCTTACGGATTCCTGCAGGTAATTAGTCTGACGCCCACCGGTCGCGAGTGTTTTTTGCAGTGAGTCGCGTTGGCGGGCAGTAGCGATGAACATCTGAATGGCCGGGTTGGTGCGAATGACCAGCGAGTCACCGACTGAGGTGCCGCCCCGCGTGATCTGCACCGATCGAATACGCGAAGGACGCAGGCTGTCCAGCGTGCCAGCGATGTCATCCAGCGCACCAACATCGCGCAACTGAAAAATGGTGTTGCGAAAAAGACTGTTGGCCTCCCTGCGCAATGAAAACACTTCACTCCGATAGCTGGCGGTCAGCCACAATATTTGCAATGCGGCCAGCAGCACAAGGCTGGTGGTGACCACGATCGATACAAGTACATTCTTTTTCACGCAGCTACTGGATGCTCAAAAGTACACGATCTGCGCCATGTGTGCCGCACTGTTAACCTTAATTAACATTCCTTTCAGAACGATTAACCCACGCCCGGCATCCGTAGCCGTACGTTTGCCACGTGAGCCGTGCCGTTTGTCACAAGGCCACAAAAAAGAAGACCATGCTAAACCAAAAAAACATGAAACGACTATTGCTGATAGTGGGCATCTTGGTGTCCGTAGCTGCGGTGCGTGCCGTTTGGGCACAGGCCAAAGACCAGGGCGTGATTACCTACGAGGTAAAAATGAATTTGCACCGCAACCTGCCGCCCGGGAATGAACAGATGAAAGCCATGATACCCGAGTACCGCACCAGCCACGTGCAGGTATTTTTTGCGGGCGCATCCATAACCAAGCCCCTCATAGAAGACGAGGAAGACCAGGACATCAACGCCAACAACGGGGCGGTGGCCACCTTTCGGTTTTCGCCACCCACCATCGAAACCTACTTTGAGCCCTCCACCCAAATCATCACCACCGCACAGGAATTCATGGGCAAGCAGTACCTGATTGAAGATACGCTTAAAACCGACCCTTGGAAGTTTGGCACGGAAACGAAAAATATTCTGGGCTACGAGTGCCGCCAGGCCCACTATACCGATGCCACCCATCCGGAACGGAAGCGCGAAATCACCGCGTGGTTTACCGATCAGATACGGCCCCACTTGGGGCCCGAGCGCTTTCTGTCGCTGCCCGGTACCGTGCTGGCGATAGATGTAAACAACGGTGAGCGGGTGTTGGTGGCGCGTGATATCCGATTCAGGGAGTTGAAGAAAAACGAGTTGAAGAAGCCGGCTACCGGCACCCGCATCTCGCGCCAGGAGTTTCAGAAAATCATGGACGAATTTCGCAAGCAAAATGGCGGCCGCGGATTCATGATTCGCAACTGATCCACACCCTACTCTTTCTACACCCGCTATCCGTTACCCCCTGCTGTTATGAACATGCTATGCTTGTGTCTTTTTTTTCTCGGTGTATCGGCCGCAGCCAGCGCCCAAAAATATGTCCTTCGGGGCATGGTGATTGACTCCGCGGCCCGGCCGCTGCCCTCGGCCACGGTCATGCTGTTGCAGCGCAGCGACTCTTCATTGGTGGCCTTTCAGGTATCGGGCGCACAGGGCGGGTTTGAAATGAAAAATGTTGCCAGGGGCAACTACTTCGTGAAAGTGACATACACCGGCTTGGTGCCGCTGAGCCGCGCGGTCCGTTTACCCGAGCAGCCCAGCGAAGTTGACCTCGGCCGTTTTCAGATGGTAACACTCACCACCCAGTTGGAAGGTGTGGTCGTACGGGGCGAAATCAACCCCGTCACCGTTAAGCGCGATACCATCGAATACAACGTCACCGCCTTTAAAACAAAGACCAATGCCACCGTAGAGGACTTGCTGAAGAAGATGCCGGGTATTGACGTGGAAACCGATGGAACGGTAAAAGCACAAGGAGAACAAGTGCGGAGGGTGATGGTGGATGGCCGCGAGTTTTTTGGACGTGATCCGAAAATTGCCACGCGCAACTTGCCGGCTGATGCCATCAACAAAGTGCAGGTCTTCGACAAAAAATCAGACCAGGCGGTGTTTTCGGGCATCGATGACGGGCAGCGCGAAAAGACCATCAACCTGGAACTGAAAGAAGAAAAACGCAAAGGCGCCTTTGGCACCCTGATGGCGGGCGCGGGCACCGACAGCCGGTGGCAAGGCAGGCTAAGTTTGAATCGCTTCCGAAAGAACGAGCAGCTTTCGGTGTTGGGCATGGGCAACAACATCAACGAGCAGGGTTTTTCCTTTGAAGACTATTTCAATTTTTCGGGGGCGAGCTCGCAACTGGCCGGGGGCCGTGCAGGCGGGGGTGGCGCGGTCAACATCAACGTGGGGGGCGATGCCGCAGGCGGAATACCATTGAACACCGGAGGGCGCCAAAACGGCATTGTTACCAACGTGGCCGGGGGTGTCAATTTCAATAAAGACCTCTCTAAGAAAACCACCCTCACCTCAAGCTACTTCTACAACCAGTTGGACCAAACCGTGAGTACTGCGTTGAGCCGCATCAACTACCTGCCGGGCGGCCTCGACTACACGTTTCGGCAAAACAGCAGGCAGCAAAGCACGAATGACAGCCACCGGGCCCACTGGGCATTGGAACACAAAATCGATTCGGCCAACTCGCTCAAGTGGTCAACATCGGTCACGTATGCCGCGTCCCGGAGCCGCTTCGCCAGCACCAGCGAAACCTACGGGGTAAACGCTCAACTCCAAAATACAAGTACGCGCAGCACCCGGTCGGATGGCACATCGGGTAACGTCACATCCGCCTTGCTGTATCGGCATCGGTTTGCCAAAAAGGGGCGCACGTTTTCGGCCAATGTAGGCCTCACGCTCAGCCAGACGGAGAGCCGAGGCACACTCAGCTCCGAGAATGAATTTTTTTCGGGGCCCACGGCAGAGCAAAGCATTTTGCAGGAAAACACCCAGGATAACACCAATCAGTCGTACTCCGCCACGCTTTCTTATACCGAGCCGCTTGGGGGGCGCAAGTACCTGGAGGTAAACTACGCCATCCGCACGAATCAAAACGAAGTAGACCGGCCCGTCTGGGATGTGGGCAACGGAGGCAGGAGTCTGGTGGACTCCTTGTCAAACCGGTTTGATAGCGACTATCTCTACCAGCGGCCCGGGCTAAACCTTCGCATCAATCGCGCCAAATACAACTTGGCCATCGGGGCGGGTTATCAGATCACTTCCTTGCAAGGGAATGTTGAACCACAAAACGCACGCATTGACCGTACGTTTCAAAACCTGCTGCCTTCGGCCCGGTTCAACTATGACTTCAGCAGCACCCGGCACCTGCGTGTGGACTACGAAACGTCCGTGCAGGAGCCTACCATTCAGCAGCTTCAGCCCGTCATTAACAACACCGACCCCCTTAATATTTCATTGGGCAACCCCGTGCTCAAACCTGCGTACGTACATACAGGATCATTGAATTACACCTCGTTTGATCAGGCCCGACTCGTCAGCTTATTTGCCTTCTTTTCAGCTGTTTACATGAAAGATGCCATCACCAACGCC
>JALONI010000107.1 GCA_025455015.1 Cyclobacteriaceae bacterium
AAATTGGTGAATATCTTCTCCTGGAATGTTTTGTGGCCTTGCATGTGCGAAAGATACTCACCGGTTAGCTATCTTTATACCAGTTGTGCAACAAGCACACTGTGCATAATCAATGGCGGGGTTCAGTGTAAATTTGTAGTTTTAGTTTTCAAACAACGGTCGGTGTCGTGGGACAGTTTCGCGGCGGGTCGGTCTTAGCATTCCGCTTCGCTTCATTGCTAAGCCCTCCTATTCCCGCCACTTCACAAACACAAACGTTGGCAGCAAGCGCGTAGACGAGTACCGAATGAGAAATATTGACGGACTTACAAACATACGACTTTATACTTTGTTGGTCATAGGACTAATGTGTATAGGTTATGCCATAGTTCAATTACAGGCAATTTGGACATTTAAATCTTCTTTGATTCCTGTGCGCGGTACGATTGAATCGGCTGACATCGATATTAAAACCGTCACGGATAGAAAAGGACATAAAAGTCAGGTTTCTGAAGTCGTATTCTATCTAAATGAATCAAAAATGAAATTTCAACTAGCAGAGAATATTGGAAGCGGCTGTGCCTATGACGATCACTTTGAAATTGTCAAAGGACTAAAGAAATCTAAATCAGTGACAGTCTGGATAAAAGAAAGAGACCTCAACGAGACCGGACCTGAAATTTTTGAAATAGAAAATGAGAATGGATATGTATTGCTCGACATTGAAACGGTAAAGGCAGACAAAAGACCGATAACAGCATTCCTTTTGTTTATGGGCATGGGTAGCATTGTATTTTTCTTTTGGATAAAGTATCCCGACAAGTTTAGAAAAGTATTTAGTTAGTTGGACAATCGCTCCAGCTGCCAACACTGTATTTGCGTCAAGCGGGGTTGACGTGTAATCCACACGGTGGATAATAACGGGTTCAAAAACCAGGCAGTGCATAGACACAAACATTATTCATAGACACAATATAGCCGACCGAACGAGATAGCTCACCATGGGCAGACCGCGCGGCTCTCCGTTGACAAGTAGCCACCGCGGGCTTTCCGCGCCCGGGCGCCTTTCATACATTCCACAGGGGCTTAAGGAAGTTTCTTTGACTGCACCCGCGGGGGTATCAGCTTATACACCACGGGCGTGACCACCCGCGAGAGAAGCGTGGAGCTAATCAGCCCGCCTATGAGCACAATGGCCAACGGAGAAATAAGCGGATTGGATGACCACGCTATCGGAAGCAGGCCGCCAATGGCCGTCATGGAAGTGAGGATGATCGGCAGAAAGCGGACTTCTCCCGCTTCGCGGATGGCTTCTTCGAGCGACTTGCCCTGCTCGCGCAGTTGGTTGGTGAAGTCCACGAGCAAAATGGTGTTCTTGACCTCAATCCCCGCCAGGGCAATCAGCCCGATGATGGCCACAAAGGAAAGCGAGTTGCCGGTGAAGAGCAAAGCCAGCACCGCGCCAACCATGCCCAGTGGGATGACCGATAATACAATCAACGTGCTTTTGAATGTGCGGAATTCCAGGATGAGCACGGCAATAAACAGAAAGATGGTAACAATGATCACGCTTTCAAAACCGCCAAACGACTCCTGGCGGCTTTCCACTTCACCACCCATGCCATAGCTGTAGCCCGCGGGCAGCGCCATCGCGTCCATTTGGTTCATCACATCGCCCACCACGTTACTCACCAAGGCGCCCTTCTCTACGTAGGCGGTCACCGACACCATCCGTATTTTATCGAAGTGGTTGATGTTGAGTGGTGACGACTCCAGCCGGAGGTTGGCCACTTGGTTGAGTGGAATGGCACGGCCTTGCGCGTTGTTGACGTACAAGTTCTGCAACGCCTCCAGCGTGGGGGTGCCTTGGTTTCCTTTGGTGAGCACAATGGCCACGTCATCGCCTTTGTCATTGGAATACTTACCCACGGTAAGCCCCGCCACGGCCAACCGCACGGTGCGGTCAATCGTAACGGTGGGCACGCCCAGCATCTGCGCCTTGTCTTTGTTGATGTCCACTTTGATATCGGACTTGAGGTGCAACACCGGGTTGGTAATGTAGATGGTGCCTTTCGTCTGCTGCAGAAGGGTTTCGACCCGGCCCGCCAAGGCACGCAGCGTATCCAAGTTGTCGCCAAACAAACGCACTTCCACGGGGGCGTTGATGGGTGGGCCTTGTTCAAAGTTTTTCACTTCCACTTTGGCACCCGGGTAGGGCGTCCACCGCTGCCGCAATTCTTCAATCACCGCGAGTTTCTTTTCGGCCGGGGTGTTTTCGTTCAACTGCACAAAAATCTGGGTAAAGTCCGTGCGCTCGTTTTCAGGAATGACGTTGTAGTAGATGCGCGGATTGCCCTTGCCCACGTTGGTGGCAAAGTATTCTACTTCCTCGCGCGCGGCCAGGTCTTTTTCCACCTGGCGGGCAATGCTGTCGGTGTAGTTCAAACTCGATTGCAGCGGGGTGGTGATCTCCACCAAAAACTGTGGCTTTTCGCTGGGCGGGAATAGGCTGAACCCGATCACCGGGAACAATTGCAGCGAGCCGATAAAAATCAAAGCCGCTACACCCACTGTCCACCAGGGTTTGGCCAACGCTTTGTCCAGCAGAAGCGAATAGCTGCCATGGATAACTTTTTTGAGCGCGCGCATAAAAATATTGCCCTCGGGATGGCCGTGGTTTTCTTTTAACAGGCGGCTCGACAAAAACGGGATAATGGTGAGTGATACGACCATGGAGGCGAGCACACTCGTGATGACGCCCATGGGCAAGCTGCGGATAAACTCGCCTGCGCCTTCGGGCAAGAATACCAAGGGCAGAAATGCAATGATGAGCGTGGCGGTGCACCCCACCACGGCCAACCCGATTTGTTGCGTGGCTTTGAGCGTGGCCTCCAACCGGCTGTGGCCGTTGGCAATCCAGCGTTCGATATTTTCAACCACCACGATGCTGTCATCCACCAAAAGACCCAGTGCCACCACCAGCCCCACAATGCTCAACTGATTCAACGTATAGCCCAAGGCATTCATCAGCACAATGCCGATGGCCAAAGACAACGGAATGGAGATCATGACGATGAGGGCGGCCCGCTGGCCCAACGGCAGCAACGTGATGGCCACCAGCAAAATGGCGATAAGAAAGTCGAGGCCCAATCCGCTGAGGCGCTTGTTTACGTTGGCGGCTTGGTCAAAATGGTGCACGAGATCAATCGTAGCGGGCAGTTGTTGCTTGAATTGCTCAATAACGGGCAGGTATTTCTTTTGTGTTTGCGTGATGTTTTCCCCCGATTTTTGGGCAGCCGTCACGAACACGCTCCGAAATCCGTTGAGGCGTGTGATGTGCGTATCGTCTTCATACGTGAGGTAGACTTCGGCCACATCGCGCAGCAATACATTTTTGCTATTGGCAGAATAAACGATGGTATTCTCGATTTCGTCAATGTCAATATAGTTGCCACTGGTTTTGATGTTGAACGATTTGGTGCCCGCGTCCACGTTACCACCGGGTATATTGGCCAGTTCGCTCTGCAAGCTGCCCACGATGGCCTCCAGCGGAATGCGCTGCTGCGCCAGCTTCTCCAGTTTTAAGTCGATGCGCGCGATTTGATCGGGGAGTCCATGAATCTCTACTTTCTTCAGTTGCTTGACCTGCTCCAGTTTGTCTTGCAAGGCTTCGGCTTGTTTTTTTAGTTCATCGCGCGAGGCATTTTCAGACACCAGGGCAATCTGCACTACGTTCACATCGGACGGGGTTACTTTGCGTACCTCCAGGCTGGCGATGTTTTGGGGCAGTTCGGCCCGCAGTGCGTTCACCTCGCGGATCAGCTCCGCGTATTTTTCGTCCACATCGCTTTCGTATTTGTATTCGACAAACACCACGGCCACGCCATCGCTGATGCTCGTTTTGATGCGCTTGAGGTCTTCCAGTTCGGAGATCTCGCGTTCCAGGGGTTCCACCACTAGCTCTTCCATATCTTGTGGACTGGTGCCGGGGTAGACAATCACGATCGGAAACTGCGGGGCATTGAGTTCCGGATCCTCCGAACGCGGCATGTTGAGGATGGTGGTGGTGCCCAGCGCGATGATCATCAAAAAGATGACCAACGTGAACTGGTAGTTTTTGACAGCGTAGTCAGAGATTTTCATGGCGGAGCGCGGTTAGGGTTGGATGCGGATGGGAGAACCTTCGCGCAGATAAGCGCTACCACTGACGATCAGTTGTTGATCGTTTTGCAGCCCACCGGTAATCACCACGCGGTCTTTTTCAATCGAGCCGATGGTGACGGGTATACGCTGGGCGGTTTGGCCATCGGTGGTCACAAAAACATAGCCCGATTGCGCATCGCCATCAAGCAACGCGGCATAGGGAATCCGCCATACCCGCTGGGGTACCGTTGTCTGAATGGTGGCTTTGCCAAACAAGCCGCTGGCGAGGCCCTTGCCGTTGGTCACGGTCACTTCGATGGCGAATGTGCCGTTGGCCATGTCCGTGCCTTCTGACTTGCGTGTCACTTTTCCCGACAAGGGTTGATTGGGTCGTGCATCGGTGGTGATGGTGGCCACATCGCCCACCGAGAGGATAGCCCACTCGCGGTCGCTGACACCCGCCTTCAGTATCCACTGGCCGCGGCCTGCCCCGTTGGTTTGTAACACGGCTGTGCCGGGCGACACTACTTGTCCTTCGTTGGCCATTTTGCGCAGCACGTAACCGTTGGCCTGGGCGCGTATCTCCGAATAGGAGCGGTTGAATCGGGCAGCATCCATTTGCTGCTGGGCTATGTCCAAGCCGGTGCTTGCATTTTGAAATTGCTCCAGTGTGGCCACGCTGTCGCGATACAGATTTTCCACGCGGGCGAAATCGCGTTGTGCTTTTTCGAGCGCCAGGCGCGCCTGCGCTACCTGGGCATCAATCTCGGTCAAGTCCAGCGAGGCGAGCAACTGGCCTTGGCGCACGGCATCGCCTTCCTTCACCAGAATTTTGCGGATCACGCCACCGGTTTTAAACGACAGCATCGTTTCATCGTCTGTGCTGAAGGTGCCGGCCGTCACCACTTCGGTGCGCAGCGGCTCCTCTTGCAGCGCCATCACCTGCACGGGGATGGTCTCCGTAGTGCGGGGCACGTCTGCCTTTTTTTCTTCGGTGTTGCCGCACGCTTGTATCAACAAGACGAGGGCGGTCAGGGAAATCATTGACGGTTTCATAAAAGTGAAGTATTGTCGGTTAGTGTAGGGGGAGGGAAGCCGTTTCGCGTTCCAGCGTGGCCAACGCAGTGAGTACGTTGAATTGGTTTACCGTTACCAGCAGTTGTGCCGCAGTGAGTTGGTTGCGGGCGTCCACAGCTTCGATAAAGGTATTGACGCCTTCTTTGTATCCTTTTTCAATGAGGCGCTGGTAGCTTTGGGCCGCTTCCAGTTGTTTCTGTGCCGATTGATAGTTTTGGTACGTGGAGGTCAATCCGTTTTTAGCCATTTGCGCGGCCATGTTTACTTGCTGGCCTACCTGGCGGTAGGAGAGTTCCGTATTTTTTATGTCCAGCTTGGCTTGCGCGATTTTGTGGCGGTTGGTGAAGCCGGCAAACAGGGGCATCTCCAACTGAAAGCCAAAGAGGTAATAATTTGCCTGGCGGTTGTACTGTAAATTTTCGGCTTGGGCGCCCACGTCAATAAAGCCACTGAGCCGTGGCGACCAGAACGAACGGGTGAGATGGAGCGCGTGTGTGTTCAGTTCAGTGGCGGTTTTCACCTGATACAATTCTTCGCGCGATTGGGCGCTGGTCGGTTCTTGCAACGCTTGGGTGGCCCGGGCAATGTGCTCTTCGGGCACGTAGGTGGCGATGATTTCGCTGGCGGCATCGCGGTTGAGCAAAAAGTTGAAGTACAAACGCGCGTTGTCCACCTGCCGCTCGGCCTGTACCAGGTTGGCTTGTATGTTTTCGATTTCGCTTTGCGAGCGCAGCACGTAGGCAGGCAGCCCCTTGCCGTTGGCCAGTAAGGATTCGTTTACGCGCTTGCCCTCCTGGGCGCGTGCGAGCGCACTTTGGTAGATGGAAACACCTTCTCGGGCCGCCAGGTAAGTAAAGTAAGCACTCTTGATGTTTTTGATCAGTTCGCGCTGGTAGATGGCGATCTCATATTCCTGCAGCAGCGTTTGTTGGCTTTTGATCTTGCGGTTATAGATCAAATCGGTGTTGAACAGCGGCATGGATGTGCGGGCGCGCACATCGTAAAACTCGCGCGGGAAAAAATTGGTGTTTACGTTTTCGACCTGTGGGAAATTCGATGTGCCCGTTAGCGCATTGAGGGTAGAATACACGGGGTTGAGCAAATCGCCCACGGGAAAAGCAATCGAGCGCCCGCCATCGCCACTGGTAAAATTGCCCAGCAGCGAGACAGATGGCAGAAACATGCCGTTGGCCATTTTCAAGGCGAGGAGCGATTTCTCCAGGCTGATGTCTTTTTGCTGGAGCACGAGGTTGTTGCGCAGCCCCTCGGCCACGTACTCCTCCAGCGGAGTTTGTGCGCTTGCCCGGCCCAAGACGAGAAAGACGAGCAGCGGAATTACTAGTGTTCTCATTCTAAACGGTGTTAAGTATTCAATCAAATTTTTTTAAGACTTCAGTCGTTCCAGCATTACCACAAAGGTTTCGTAGGCACTGGTCATCAGCGCATCAAGGTCGTGGCCACTTTCGCGGGCCACGGTAACATGGCCCAGGTGACCGCTGGTGCGCAGGGTACACAGCCCGTGCATGGTGCTCCAAATGACAAACGACACTTTTTCAGTGTCCAGCGTTTGGAAATAGCCTTTGGCCTGGCACTCTTTTACGGTCTGCATCAAAATGTCAAAGGCGCGGTCGCCCTCGTTCCAGCCCTGCTCCACACAGCTTTCCACGTGCAGCAGCGGCTCTTTCATCACAAACAAAAGCTCATAAACATCTTGATTTTCAAGTGCAAAGCGCGTGTAGGCACGCCCCATGGCCTTCAGCCGCTCAAACGGATCGCTCACGGTGGCCAACACCTGAAAGTGGCTCACCAGCATCTTGAACCCTTCCTGGTGCAGCGCGTGGATGATCTCGTTCTTGTCTTTGTAGTAGAGGTAAATGGTGGCCGGAGAGTACTCGATTTTTTCGGCAATGTTGCGGATGGACGTAGCCTCCAACCCCTGTGTGGTAAACAGTTCTTTGGCAGCCGAGAGGATGTCTCTCTTCAGCTCTTCCTTGTGCCGCTCTTTTCGTTCGGTTACGCCCATGGTGTGGGCAAAGTAACGGCAGAAATATGAACACCGTTTAGTAAAATGGGCAATTATTTTTCCTCGCCTCGGCAACCCCTTGGTTTTCAATCAGATTGTTTTGATGAAACCCGGGCGATTTTTTCCCGCGCCCGTCCGGAAGCGGCCCCGTATCTTTGAAGGCATGGATCGTCCGTTGCGCAAAATCATCCACATCGACATGGACGCGTTTTATGCCTCGGTGGAGCAGCGCGACAACCCGGCCTACCGAGGCAAACCGATTGCCGTGGGCGGCTCACCCCAGGGGCGCGGTGGCGTGGTGGCTACCGCGAGTTATGAAGCGCGCAAGTTTGGCGTGCGCTCGGCCATGTCGAGCAAGGTGGCGGCCCGCTTGTGCCGGCATCTGATTTTTGTATACCCGCGGTTTGACGTGTACAAGCAGGTATCCCAACACATTCGGGCTATTTTTTATCGTTATACCGATTTGGTGGAGCCGCTCTCGCTCGATGAAGCCTACCTTGATGTGACCACGGATAAATTGCAGATCGGCTCGGCCCTTGAAATTGCCAAGCAGATCAAACGCGCGATACAAGACGAGCTGCAACTGACCGCCTCGGCCGGAGTGTCGGTCAATAAATTTGCTGCAAAAGTGGCCTCCGATATGCATAAACCCAACGGGCTCACGTTCATTGGCCCTTCGCGCCTGGAAGCGTTTATGGAACAATTGCCGGTGGAGAAATTTTTTGGCGTGGGGAAAGTGACCGCTGAGAAAATGAAACGGCTGGGCCTGCACACCGGGGCCGAC
>JALONI010000108.1 GCA_025455015.1 Cyclobacteriaceae bacterium
CTCGATGCAGAGCTTAGTGCGAAAGACTACAAAGAAATCAAGACTAAGCTTGAAGCCGAAAACGATCTTTTGTTGCGAAAGAAGAGTGAGGTCGGCAATAGAGAAGAGGACTTCAAGGAGTATCTACGGTCGGGAGCGACAATCCTTCGCGACTTGGATGCGCGGTATCAGAATGCCTCGCTTAAATACAAGCAGCTTATCATTGGTTCGGTGTTTCCGGAAAAATTGATTTTTGAAAAAAATGGATTTCGAACCAAAAGGGTCAACGAGGCTGTTCAGTTGATCTGCATGAATAACAGCCAGTTAGATCAAAAAAAAAGCGGACGAGCTAAAAAATTTTTAGCTTCGTCCGCTCAAGTCGGGATGACTGGATTCGAACCAGCGACCTCTACGTCCCGAACGTAGCGCACTAGCCGGGCTGTGCTACATCCCGCGAGAGGGCAAAAATACGCGTTTTTGTCTAATCCAATACTGCCCTCGGCAGTGGGTGAGCCAGGTCCGTAGGGTAGAGGGGGTTGGGTAGCGCGCGCCATCCCCTCAGTTCATTCGCTCAATCTCCCCAATGGCTTGCCGGGTGCATTTCATGATTACGTCTTGCAGCTCTGCCCCGCGCGAGCGCAGTGGGTCCATGTTTTTCACCAGCCGTACGCGCAGCTCAAAGAGTGCTTCTTTGTCGTACTTCGCTGACTCCTTCACCAATTCCAGTTTCATCAGGGCCTCTTGTTGATTCTGTTTGGGGTTATGTACACCGTTCAACTCAGAACATTGATGGCACACTCCCTCTTTGTTGATGAGGGCGCACCGGTGTTCAAAAACCGTTGTCATGGTTTTGCGCGAGTCCAGCAGCAGGTGTTTTATTACTCCTTCCGTTTGGCCGATGATCTGCGACACTTCTCGTACCGTGAAGTCATACACCTCTTTGAGGATCAGAGCCACTTGCCCTTCGATGGGCAGTGTTTTGGAAATGCAAGTAAAACAGAAGTCGATGTGTTCGCGCATGTCGTAGGCACCCTCTCCGGCCGCGCGGCCTGCCTGGATGATAGCATCATACACTTCTTGGTTGCTCAGGGCGAGTGCCTTGGCGCGATCTTGGGCATCGGGCTGCCACCGTTTGTACTGCCGCAAATGGTTGTATGCCAAATGGGTGGCAATTTGAAAGACCCAGGTCTTGAGCGATGACTCACCCCGAAACGTGCCGATTTTGTCGAACGCCCTGACGAACGTGTCGTGCGTGAGGTCTTCGGCATCGTTGCGGTCGGTGACTAACCGGTACAGGTAGGACTTCAGTTGGTTTTGAAAGTCGGCAAACAGCGCCTGAAAGGCATTGATATCGCCATTGACCGCGCGCTTAAGGGTTTGGTCGGCATCCATCATCGGGTGGCTTTACGGGTTTCGTGCAGCATCAACTGGTACGACTTTTCGGCAAAGGAGGGCCATTGTTTGCGCTGGCTTTGGCCCACCACAATCCAGTTCTTCATCCGTTTGCTTTTGCCACCCGGATTGAACACTTCGGTGTCTGTTAGTTGCAGCGCCTGTTGTGCCTCTTCCGGATAAAGCCGGAAAATCAAGCGCTCGCCCGTGTCCTTATCCAAAAAGACAAACGGCTTGCGCCCCAAACAAAGACACGGCCAGCCAAACATGCGCAGGGCACTGACACCGTCAAACTGGTGGGCCAGCTTTTCAAACATGATTTCTGCGGGCGTCATTTGTGATACGCCACTAAGATACAAATCGTTGGTCGCGCGCAACAAATCCGGCATAGACCAGTGCGGCCCCCGCCATGCACACATCGCGAAACGAAGAAATAATACCCATGAAGTCGCCTTGCAGCGCCCGGGGCACATGAACGAAAGCAACAAACACCATCATCAGCACGGCCAGCAGCACGCTTGCCAGCCGGTCCCATTTGCCCAGCGCAGCACTCACCGTAAATGCCATCAGGCAGACGCCTAAAAAATAGATCCAAAAAACACGAAACGGCAACCAGGCCGGTACAAACGGCAGGCTGAACTCCAGCGGGCCAAAATGCAAGAGACCGAACACGGCAAAGGGCAGTATAAACAGCCACTTGCCCACATTTGACAGTTTTTTCATCGGAAAATAGGTTTAATGGTTGACAAACACCCTTCTGACACCGCAGGCGGTCAAAACGGTCGGGATGTAGATCCGATTTCTACCCTTTTTTTTGCCCGCCAGTGTCGCCACGCTGTTTTTTTCCGGCTCGTGATTTCGACTCGTGCATTTTTTCGCCAAAGTCGTTTTCAGTCGGTACTTTCGCACAAAGCCCCTGTTATTTATGAAAACCACCCGCAGAACATTCATCGCCACGGCCTCCGCGGCCGCGCTCACCGCAACCACACCCACACCCCTTATGGCACAGAAACCTACCCCCAAGCTTATTCACCACGTTTTCTTTTGGCTGAACAACGTGGAGTCGGGAGAGGACCGCAAGAAACTGTTGGAGGGTTTGCGTACGCTGGGCAAAATTGAAACCGTGCGCGACTTTCGCATCGGCCGGCCGGCCCGCACCGAGAAGCGCGAGGTGATTGACGACAGCTATACCTTTTCGCTGTTCACGGTCTTTGATGACGTGACGGGGCATGACGCCTACCAGGTGCATCCCATCCACCTCAAATTCATTGATGAAAACAAACACCTATGGGCGAAGGTGCAAGTGTATGACGTGGAGGCGATTTGACACGCGCGAGTGGCTGGCGATCGGGGAGTCTTTGAGACTCACTTCCGTCAATCCGAAAGCTAGTTCCCACCCTTGCCTGCCTTCGCCCACATATCGCGCAGCGTAACAGTGCGATTGAAAATCAGTTTTTCGCGCGTAGCGTCTGTATCGAGACAGAAATAGCCCATGCGCAGAAACTGGAAGTGTTCCCCGGTTTTGGCGGTGGCCAGCGCGGGCTCTATCCAAACGTGCTTCGTCACGAGCGAGTGGGGGTTTAAGTGCTGGCGGAAATCGCCCTCGGCCGCGTTCATGTCTTCTTGCAAAAAAAGCCTGTCGTACAGCCGCACTTCGGCCCGTTGAGCATGCGCGCAACTGACCCAGTGGATGACACCCTTCACTTGTAGGCCCGAGGTATCATGGCCGCTTTTGCTCTCGGGAATGTAGCTGCACCGCAGTTCGGTTACCGTGCCTGCGGCATCTTTGATTACTTCCTCGCAGCGGATGATGTACGCGCTTTTGAGCCTCACCAGTTGCCCGGGAGCCAGGCGGAAATATTTTTTGGGCGGATTCTCCAGGAAGTCTTCCTGCTCAATCCACAGTTCACGGCCAAAGGGCATCGTGCGTGTGGTGGGTATTTCCGCTTCGGGGTTGTTTTCGGAAGGCAGTTCTTCAGTTTTATCTTCGGGGTAGTTGGTAATGACCACTTTCAACGGATCAAACACCACCATCCTGCGCTCGGCTATTCTGTTCAGGTGCTCGCGCACGCAAAACTCCAACAGGCTAACGTCAATTAAGTTGTCGCGCTTGGCCACCCCAATTTTTTCGCAGAAGTCGCGCAGGGCCGCGGGCGTATAGCCGCGTCTGCGCACCCCGCTCAGGGTGGGCATGCGGGGGTCGTCCCACCCATGTACGTGCCCCTCGTTCACCAACTGCAGCAACTTGCGTTTGCTCATCATGGTGTAGGTCATGTTCAGCCGCGCAAACTCATATTGTTTGGACGGATAGATTTCCAATTGCTGAATAAACCAGTCGTACAATTCGCGGTGGGGTACAAACTCCAGCGTACAGATGCTGTGGGTGATCTGCTCGATGGCATCGCTTTGGCCGTGGGCAAAATCATACATCGGGTAAATGCACCACGCATCGCCCGTGCGGTGGTGGCGCGCGTGTTTGATCCGGTACAGGATCGGGTCGCGCATGTGCATGTTGGGGTGGGCCATGTCAATCTTCGCGCGCAGTACTTTTTCGCCATCGCGGTAGCGGCCCGCCTTCATCGCTTCAAACAGTTTTGTGTTCTCGTCTGTCGTGCGTGTGCGGTACGGGCTGTTTTTACCGGGCTGCGTGGGGGTGCCTTTTTGTTCGGCTATCTCCTCGCTGGTACTGTCGTCTACATAAGCCAATCCTTTTTGAATAAGGTTGAGGGCAAAGGCGTAGAGCTGATCGAAATAGTCGGAAGCATACAATTCTTCGCTCCACTGAAAGCCGAGCCATTTCACATCGTTTTTGATGCTCTCCACGTATTCGGTTTCTTCCGTCACGGGGTTGGTGTCGTCAAAGCGCAGGTTCGTTTTGCCTCCGTATTTCAGCGCCAGCCCGAAGTTCAGGCAGATGCTTTTGGCGTGGCCCAAATGCAAATACCCGTTTGGTTCGGGTGGAAAGCGCGTGGCAATGGACTGATATTTTCCCGTGGCCAGGTCTTTTTCGATGATCTCTTCCAGAAAGTTCAGGCTTTTTTCTTCGGTCATGACGTATGTAGGGCGTAAGCAGCCGTAAAGGTAGCGTCTTCGCAACAGTTTTGGTAGACCGGGTCTCCCGGTTTTGTGTTTACCGGATCAACGAAAGATAGTGGGGAAACATTTCGCGCCACGCGGGCCAGTCGTGGGGTCGTTCATAGCGTACGTCCAGCCAGTGCGGGATGCCCTTGGCGCGAAAGATGCTCGCCATGTGCTCGTTGGCATTCCAGCACATATCATGCGTGCCCGTGCCCAGCACCACAAACATCTCGTGAAACCACGGGTTGCTGGCTTGCGGGATGAAATCGGGCGGGTTGTTGAAATACACGTTGTCGTCATAGTACCCGTCCAACTGATCTCGAATATCGAAGGCCGCGCCCATGTTGAAGACATACTTCACCACTTCGGGATGTTTAAAAGCGAAGTTGGTGGCGTGGTAGCCTCCAAAGCTGCAGCCCGCGGTGGCCACACGCGCCACGCCTGTTTCGCGTTGGGCCAAGGGCACGAGTTCGTGCAGCAGGAACAGGTCGTACCAGATGTGGTTTCGCACCCGGTCGGCCGGATGGATGTTCTTATTGTACCAACTCAGCCGGTCGAGGCCATCAGGGCAGTAAATCTTCACCAGCCCATGGTCGACAAACCATGCTACGCTGTCCAGCAGTTTGAAATCCTTGTTTTCGAAGAAGCGGCCCATAGACGTGGGGAAGAGAATGACCGGGTAGCCGCGCGTGCCGAAAGACAAGGTCTCGATGTCCATTCCCAGTCGCGAGGAGTACCATTTGTGATAGTGTTCGTGCATGTGATGGGTAAGCTTGGGGGTAAATAGTCGTTTCAAGCTACTAAAAAAAGCGCACGTGCATACCCCACCGCGGCCTGCTGCCCGCGAAAAGCACCCTCGCTGCCCCCCGCACCACGAGAACCACGCAACCGTAGAACGATGAATCTGCCAAAGCATTTTTCGTGGATGGGTGTTAACTTTACCCTTTTTTCACCCACACCCTTGGAAGAACCAACCGCTCGTGATGCCTCCGCGCCAACGGAAACGACAACCTACCGTTCCGATTTTTACCGCGATATCTACACCAAGCAGTTGGCGCGTGAGGTGGTGGTGGAGGTCATCCGCCCCAGTGCGTGGGAGGCCGAAAAGAAGTACCCGCTGCTGATCTTAAACGATGGCCAGGACAACGAAGCCGTTCAGGTGAAGGATACGGTGGAACGGCTCACCCGTGAGGGGAAGATTCACGACATCATCGTGGCGGGCATTACCGCGGGCGACCGCATGCAGGAGTATGGCGTGGCTGCGCGAGCCGACTTCAAAAATCGCGGCAGCAAAGCCAAGGCGTACACCAAATTTGTGGTGACCGAACTGGTGCCGTATCTGATGTATCGCTATCCCATCCACCCTGCGCCCGCGCAACACGCCATCGCGGGCTACTCGCTGGGCGGATTGTCGGCCCTTGATATGGCCATCAACCATCCGGAAATCTTTCTCAAAGCCGGGGCATTCAGCGGTTCGTTTTGGTGGCGGAAACGCGATACCGGCAGCCGCTTTTATTCCGACTCTCGCGACCGGATTATGCATCAGCAAATCAGGAGCAGCCGCTACACCCGTGGCCTCCAGTTTTGGTTTCAAACCGGCACGCGTGACGAGCAGAGCGACCGAAACAAAAACGGTATCATCGACTCCATTGACGACACGCTGGACCTGATCGCGGAGCTGACCCAAAAGGGCTACAAACCTTTTCGCGACATCCAGTATCTGGAGATTGAGGGAGGCGAGCACAACCCAGCCACCTGGGCCAAGGCCATGCCGCACTTTTTGCGATGGGCCTTTGAAAAAAAGTAATCCGGGCGCTCGACAAAAGCCCTATGTAACAATGCGTGCGGTTGTTTGTTTAGCCTACAAGGCATAACCTTTTGGCCGGTACGGCCTTTAAGGTAGCGAGAGGTGGAATGAATCTGGCGAACGAATTTTTTGAGTCACAACGGTCGTGTGGCGATGAGCAAGCGGATATACTGATACGCACGTGGGCCGCGGACGGCAAACTGCCACAGGTGTACGAAGCCTTGGCCATGCCGGCCGAAAAACGCAAGCGCGTAAAAAACGAAGTCACACGTTTTTTGTCGGAAACCCGAAAACATCCGGACTGGTACGATGCCCGGCAAATTGCGCTGGGCCAAAATGTGTTCAAACGCTACGCGCTGGACGTGATGATGCTGCTGGGGGCCATGTCGCTGCCGTATTGCTATGCAGCCTCGCCCGGCAACAAGGCCCTGTATTTGGCAGGTAAGATGCGTCAACAAATTGCCAAACGCCTCACGGACACTGCCTCCTTTGTCATGGCCGTGCTCACCCCCGGCAGCTTTGAGGCCAAAGGGGAAGCATTGTATCACATACAAAAAACACGGCTGATCCATGCGCTGGTGCGCCACCACCTGACCAAGGCCCCCTGGGATGCCGCCTGGGGCCTCCCCATCAACCAAGAGGACATGGCCGGCACCAATTTGGCCTTCTCGTATGTGATTTTGTTGGGCCTTCAACAATCCGGCATCTCCCTTACGCAAAAAGAAAAGGAAGCCTTTCTGGCGGTTTGGCGGTTGACGGGCCATCATTTGAGGGTCGATGAGCAACTGCTGCCCACCTCGTGGGAGGAAGCCCGCGCGCTGGAGCAGGTAATCCACCGCAGGCACTTCAAAAAATCGGACGAAGGGCTGGCGTTGACCCGCGAATTGGTGCAATATTACCAACGCACGTTTCCGCCCATGGCCGCCTACCTGATCGATTCGCAGATGCGTTACTTTCTGGGCCCCGAAATTTCCGGTTATCTGGGGTTGGAGCCCGAGCCACTCAAAGACCGCGTGCGCATCTACGTGAGCGCTATCCGCGAGGCCATGAACGTACTCATGGTCAACCCTAACGGTTATGCCAAGCTGATGGCACTGGCGCAAGAGCCGAAGGGGTGAGGGGATTTCACCTTTATCAACTCCACTCTCTTACTTAATTTCAGTCGCGCCCGGTTTCAAGTCAGTCCTTAAAGCCTATTTTATTTTTTGAACGAAGTTCTTCAATGTCATGTAGCTGTTGTCGGGAGCATTTAACACGATGACAGCAATTGTGTATTGCGTAAAATTTTGCTGATACTGCAGGTTTTTGTCGAAGGTCAACAAGGCGTCAAACTTGTTTTCGGTTAACAGTCTCAATAATTCACCGTTTGAAATACCAGTCCAGCCTTTTCGGCTGCTGTGTAAATTTCATGTTCGTTAAGGTCTTGCTTTAATCTTTTCGGGAGATTCTCATCAAGCGGCAGTCTCATAGATTTGCTCGATGTTTTTTGAGGTAAGAATTTTACTCGCAATTTCAATAACGGCAATTGCTTGTTCCTTTTTTACGGTCGGGAAGTCGTTCAGGAACTCGTCAAGCGGTATCCCTTTCTCCAAATGGTCAAAAAGGGTCTGAATAGGAACTCTCGTCCCCCTAAAAACAGGGTTTTGTACTAACCCCCTATTAGTTGGACAGAATTTTCTTTTAAGTTGTGTAGTACTTGCCGGTTTTCCTGTTCATCCGCCAAGCAAAAGTAGGTGTCTGT
>JALONI010000040.1 GCA_025455015.1 Cyclobacteriaceae bacterium
TTGTTGAATTCTAACGTGGCGGTCATAGGCAGTATTTTCAAATGAGTGTATCCGCCTTTGGTGGACAACCCGAATTCCCCCACCACAGGCAGCGCAACCGGGTTATTGCTTTCGTTTCTCCTCTTCCTCTTTTCTTCGATCGCGCTCGATCTTGCGTTTGCTTTTTCCGAGGGGGGCAAAAAAGTGTTTGGGGTTGTTGTCCAGGTGGTAGGCCAGGGTGTCGAGCGTAAGCAGCAACTTGTTCAAGTTCACGTACAACGTGTCTTCTGTCATAAGCTTGCTCATGGTGTTGTTGCCGCTGTTGAGGCGGGTGAGTGTCTCGTTCAGCTTGGCCAGCGACTGGTTGGTCTTGTTCATGGCTTCGCCCAGTTTGATGCGTTTGAGCGAATCCGACAGCTCGCGAAAGTTTTGCAGCGTGGGTTTCAACTCCGCCAGCGTGTTGTTCAGGTTCTCAGAGGTTGTTTTCACACTGCCCGACAGTTGTTTGATCTCTGTCTGTGCGGTAGCCAGTGTTGCGTTGAGCAACCCGGGCGTGGTCTCCAGCTTGACAAACAGGTCATCGATGCGCTGGCTTTCCTTGATGAGGTTGTCGAGCAGCGAATTGAATTTGCGCAGCGTGGTCGATAGGTTGTCCGCCACAGGCTCGGCTGTTTCGGTAAACACGTCCATGATGCCTTTGGCGATTTCTGCCCGGAGTGTATCTCCGGGTTGGGCGGGCTGGGCCGTGCTGCCGATCGAAAGCAAGATGGACTTACCACCCAGAAAGTCGCTGTTCAAAATGGCTTTGGTGGTATCGCCCAACACGATTTTTGAGTCGATGTCGATTTCCACCAGCACTTTGTTCTGGCGGTTTTGCATGATGCGAATGCCGCTGACACGCCCCACCGCATAGCCGTTGATCAATACCGGGTTGGACACGGCCAATTGATCGACATTGTCAAACACGAGGTAATACTTGTTGGTGGTGGAGAAAAAGTCGCTGCCTTTAAGGAACTGAAAACCAAAGTACAGCAGTACAATGGAAATGGCGGCAAACACGCCCACCTTTACTTCCTTGTTGAAATTCTTCACAAATACCGGTCAGTTTATGGCCTCTTGCTGGGCTTTGTATTCTTTGAACGCCCGGTAGATACCGGACGCCAGCAAGTCTTGGCCGTTTTCGCTCAATAAAAACTCTTCTTCTTTGGGATGGGAGATAAAGCCCAGTTCGATCAACACCGAAGGCATGGACGAACGGTGCAATACGATGAGCCCCGCCTGCTTCACGCCCCGGCTGTACCGTCCTACGCGCTTTTTAAACTGCTGCTCTACCTTATCCGCAAATAACAAACTGCTTTCAATATACGCATTTTGGCTAAGGGAAAATAAGATGTAGGACTCGGGGCTGTTGGGGTCAAATCCTTCGTAGTGCTCTTCATAGTTCTCGTCCAGCAAGATCACGGAGTTTTCGCGCTTGGCCACCTCCAGGTTGCTTTCCGATTTGTGAAGCCCCATGACAAAAGTCTCGGTGCCATAGGCCGTGCCCGTGGGGATGGAATTGACATGGATGGAGATAAAAAGTTTGGCCTTGGCCTTGTTGGCGATGTCGGCCCGTTGGTACAATTCCACAAACCGGTCGTCTTTGCGGGTGTAAATGACCTTTACCCCGGGGATGTTTTTTTCAATGTAGTTGCCCACCTTGAGGGCCACTTTCAGGGTGATGTCTTTTTCCTGCCCTTTTTTGCCGATGGCCCCGGGGTCTTTGCCCCCATGACCGGCATCGATCACGATGGTATCGATCAAGTACGCACTTCGGCTTTCGGCCGGGGCAAGGGCCTGCGGCTCGCGCCCAGAAAAGTTTAGCAAGGTTATTGCTACCAAAGCCAGCTTTAATCGGATTGTCCTCAAGCGCGTAACGATCTGTGATTGAATTGCAATACCTTTGTGCAAAGTTGTGAATTTTTTAGTAAACGCTAAACAAAGAGTAGGCCAAAACGCCCGCACTTACACCCTATGGCTAGGTGTTTTGCTCGCCTTGGCTGCCACTGACGTGTGGGGGCAGGTGGAGCGCAGGGTCAAAACGCCTACCCGCCCGCTGCCGACACGAAGTGATACCCTGAGCCCCGCCCGCCCCAGCGGCACTGCGCTGCCGCCAGACACGACACGTACCGCCACTGACAGCACCCTGGCCCCGCCCAAAAAAGGAGACATCGAAACCACGATTTTCTACTCCGCACGCGACTCGATCAACACCAGCCTGGACAAACGAACGGTAAAGCTGTACGGTGATGCCAAGGTCAAGTATGGGACCATTGAACTGGAGGCCGATGAAATTGTCATCGACTATGAAACCTCTACCATTACCGCCCGCAGCTCTATCGACTCTACCGGCAGCCGGGCCGGGTATCCCATTTTCAAGAACGGCAACGAGGTGTACGAGACGCGTGATATGACCTACAACTTCAAAACGAAACGCGCCAAAATTTCTGAGGTCATCACCCAACAGGGCGATGGCTTCCTGCACGGAGATGTGGTGTTCAAAAGCGACAACAACGAGCTTTACAGCGTGGGCAATGCCTATACCACCTGCAACCTCTCGCACCCGCATTACCGCATCATTGCCACCAAAGCGAAGGCCATCCCCAACGACAAAATGGTGACGGGGCCTTTTTACATGGAGTTTAATGATGTGCCCACACCGGTCGGCTTTCTTTTTGGTATTTTTCCCAGCCAACGTAAGAGTGCCTCGGGCATCATGGTACCCAGCTATGGCGAAGAAGGGCGAAGGGGATTTTTTCTCAGGCGCGGTGGCTATTTTTTTGACATCAGCGACTATTTTAAAGCCTCCATCACCGGGGACTTGTATTCGAAAGGAGGAACGGCTCTGTACCTGAACACGCTGTACCGCAAGCGCTACCACTACGATGGGGCGTTCAACTTTTCGTTTACCAACAATGTTTTTGGCGATCAGATCGAAGCTCCCAACAAGAGCCGCGACTTTAGTGTGACCTGGAGCCACTCGCCCCAGACGCGCGGCACCGGCCGCTTTTCTGCCTCGGTAAACGCTGCTACCTCTACATTCAATCAAAACAATTTTTTAGGTGTGAACACGGCTGCTGCGGCCGTGCGGCTCGACAACGTGACGCGAAAAATGTCATCGAACATCGCCTACTCCAAGACCTTTCCGGGAACGCCCTTTAGCCTGGGTCTGAATTTAACCCACAACCAGGATTTGCGCACGCGCAGGGTAGACTTGTCGCTGCCCAACCTCACCGTTAACATGAACAACGTGTATCCGTTCAAACAATCGAAAAACAGCAAGTTTCTGGAAAACCTGAACTTGCGCTACACCCTCACCTCGGTCAATCAAATCACCAATAATTTGGGCAACATCATTTCGCAGACCGATGACGTGGGCCGGGTAACGCGCAGGGACAGCATTGCACCCTTTACGTTCGACAATCTTTCCACGTTTTTTGACAACGCCCGCAGAGGCATGCAACACACCATCCCGTTAAGCACTTCATTTAAGGTACTCAAGTTTTTTACAGCCAGCCCCAGTTTTGACTACAACGAGCGGTGGTACCTGGAAAAACTGAACTGGGCGCAGCGGCAGGACAGCACGCGCGAAATCTTTGTGCAAGATACCATCCCGGGGTTTAACCGCATCGCCAACTACGGGGTCACCATGGCGTTGGTGACGCGCCTTTTCGGAACCTACATCTCCAAAAACCCCGACAGCCGCATCCGGGCCATTCGGCACATCATCAACCCCTCCATCGGGTTTAGCTTTCGGCCCGATTTTTCCGATCCGAAGTTCGATTACTTCCAGCGCTTTGAGTCGGCCACCCCGGGGCGTGCGCCCGAACTCAGGGCCCGTCATCAAGGATTTGCCTACGGTGCTTCCGGTTCGGGGCGCAGCAGCTCGATCAATTTTGGTATCAACAACACGATCGAAATGAAGGTGAAAAGCCGAAAGGACACCGTGGAGAAGAAAATTCCGCTGTTCAATACCCTCTCGGTAGGTTCATCGTATAACATCGCTGCCGACTCGTTCAAGTTAGCCGATTTCACATTTGCCGCCAACACCAACATCCTTAACGACAAAATCAACATCAACTTCAACGCCACCCTCGATCCGTATCAGTACGGGCAGTTTTTGCGCTACACCGAAAACCGAACCACGAAAGAGCTGACGGAAGTAGTAACCGAAAGACGGCTGAACCGCTACGCATGGAATGCCGGCTCGCTGGGCCGCATTACCCGGGCCGGCCTGGCTTTCAGCACCAACTTGAACCCCAAGGCGCGGGAAGGAGAGAAAAGCACCCGCGAGCGCATCAGCAACGCCCCTAACGTGAGCGAGACGGACAAACAAATGTTGTTGCGAAATCCGGACATGTACGTGGATTTTAGCCTCCCGTGGAGCTTACGAATCAGCTACAACATTGATTACAGCCGCCCTGCCAATAGCCCCGCGCAGGTAACACAGGCGATGCGCTTTTCAGGCGACTTATCGCTGACGGAGAAATGGAAAATCACTTTTAACTCAGGCTATGATTTTCAGAACAAGCAGTTTACCCAAACCATGTTTTCGCTCAACCGCGAACTGCACTGCTGGCAGATGTCACTCGGGTGGACACCGTTTGGCCAATTTCAATCGTATAATTTCTCGATTGGCGTCAAATCGGCCTTGCTTCGCGATTTGAAACTGGACCGTACGCGCTCCTTCATCGATAACTTATAGCCTACTTCATCCAGGCTTCTATCTCTTCGAGGGTTGGGTTGGCGATTTCGAGCTTGAGTTTTTTACGCATGCCGGCCAGGTCATTGAATAACTTGGTGGGCTTCAGTTCTTTCAGTTGCGCCACGGATTGGATACCCAGTTTTTGCACCAGCGGGATCAGTTCGGCACGCACGCCCAAGGCTTCCAATTCCTTTTCGATGTGCACGCCCCCTCCTTTTTCAGGTTTCATTTGCGGGAAAAAGAGCACGTCTTGTATAGAAGGTGAATTGGTCATGATCATGGAAAGTCGATCAATACCGATGCCGAGGCCGGCCGTGGGTGGCATGCCATATTCCAGTGCACGCAAGAAATCTTCATCCAACGTCATGGCTTCTTCATCGCCCCGCTTACCCAACTCTAATTGCTCTTCCAGCCGTTGGCGCTGATCCAGCGGATCGTTGAGTTCGGAAAACGAATTGCAGATTTCTTTGCGGTTGCAGATCGCCTCAAAGCGCTCCACCAGCCCGGGCACACTGCGGTGCTTTTTTGCCAAAGGCGACATCTCCACCGGGTAGTCCATAATGAAGGTGGGCTGGATCAAGTGCGGTTCGCACGTCTCTCCAAAAATCTGATCGATGAGCTTGCCTTTGCCCATGGTTTCATCGGCCGGCACGTGCAGTTGGCGACACGTGTCGCGCAGTTGTGCTTCGGTCATCTGCGCGATGTCAATCCCGGTGAAGTGCTGAATGGCCTCAAACATGGTAAACCGCTTCCACGGCCGTTGAAAGTTGATCAACTGGTCGCCAACCTTTACTTCGGTGGTGCCATGCAGATCCAAGGCCACTTTCTCGATCATCGCCTCCACCAGGTCCATCATCCAATAGTAGTCTTTGTAGGCCACGTACAACTCCACCTGCGTAAACTCCGGATTGTGGAACCGCGACATGCCCTCGTTGCGGAAGTCTTTGCTGAACTCGTACACGCCCTGAAAGCCACCGACAATGAGGCGTTTGAGGTACAGCTCGTTGGCAATGCGCAGGTACAAGGTCATGTCCAGCGTGTTGTGGTGCGTTTTGAACGGCCGCGCGGCTGCGCCACCGTACAGTGGCTGGAGAATGGGCGTTTCTACCTCCAAATAGCCCTTGGCGTTCAGGTACTCGCGCATGGAGTTCACCAGTTTTGTGCGCTTGATGAAGGTATCCTTCACGTGCGGATTGACCACCAAATCGAGGTACCGCATGCGGTAGCGCTGCTCCGGGTCGGTAAAGGCATCGTGCAGGTGCACGTTTCCCTGCTCATCGGTTGTCTCTTTTACGATGGGCAGCGGCCGTAGCGATTTAGACAGCACTTTCAGGCTGCTCACATGGATGGACGTTTCGCCTGTTTGGGTGGTGAACACATGGCCCGTGATGCCAATGATGTCGCCTATGTCCAGCAGTTTTTTGAAAACCACATTGTAGAAGGTCTTGTCTTCGCCCGGGCACAGATCATCCCTGCGCACATAGATTTGTATGCGGCCGGTTTCGTCTTGCAATTCGGCAAAAGAGGCGTTGCCCATGATCCTGCGCGTCATGATGCGCCCCGCAAGGGAAACGGCTGGAAAGGCCTTGCCGGGATAGTGTTGCTGGATTTCGCGGGCGGAGGTATTGATGTCGAACAACTCGGCCGGATAGGGATCAATACCCAAACGGCTCAGTTCTTCCAGGCTTTTCCTGCGGTTTATTTCTTGTTCGCTCAGTTGCATCATTGCCATTAAACTAAAAATGAGTCATGTGTTTTTTCAAAAGCTGACGCTGATTCTCAATCCCTTGCCCACCCGCTGTGGCATCAACACCGGCCCGATGGGGGGCATAACCATTGATTAAGACTTGATGTTACGCCCGTTTTACAGGCTCCAAAACTACAAAATTGGGGCATTATGCCCGGGTGCGGCTTCTGCGCTTCAATTCCTTCCGGATCAGGGTAAGTTCACGGCTGCTTTGCCCCGCCACCGAGGTATTCTCGGCCGCCCGTCTCAGCAAGTACGGCATCACCGCCTCCACGGGGCCATACGGCACATATTTGGCCACGTTGTAGCCCGCGTTGGCCAGGTTGAATGAAATATTATCGCTCATGCCCAGCAACTGCGAAAAATACACCCGCTGATCGTGCGGTTGCATGCCGTGCCGCTCCATCAGCACGGTCAGGTAGTGATTGCTGTACTCGTTGTGCGAGCCGCACACAAGCGAAATCCGCTGTTTGTTGTCGATGCAAAAGGCCAACCCTTTGTTAAAGAGATCGTCCGTAGCCTCTTTGGTGGGATTGATCGGGTCCGGATAGCCCTTTTCGGCCGCGCGCGCGCGTTCCTTTTCCAGGTAGGCCCCGCGCACCATTTTTACGCCCAGGTAGTAATGGTGCATGGCCGCCACGTGAAAAGCATGGCGCAAGTTAGTGAGCATATCGGCCCGGTACATTTGGAAGGTGTTATACACGATGGCCTTCTCCCGGTTGTACTGGTGCATCATTTCATAGGCCAAACTGTCAATGGTATCCTGTATCCAACTGTCTTCGGCATCGATGAGCACGGGCACGCCCGTTTGGTGGGCTTTTTCGCATATTTGCTTTACGCGGTTGCGCACGCGAAACATAGCAGCTTGCTCTTCGGGCGTCAACACCTCGCGCGCTTGCACCTTGGCCAGCAGGTCCATGTCGCCCAGGCCGGTGACCTTAAACACACAAAACGGGATGGCCCGATTGCCGCTGGCTTTATCAAACGTTTTGAGTATTTCGGCACAGGTATCGTCAAAGTCAGCCTCGGAGTTTTCCCCCTCCACCGAATAATCCAAAATGGTGCCTACGTGAAACCGATCCAGCAGTTGGATGGTTTGTTCGCTCTCGTCAATGGTTTCGCCTCCACAAAAGTGCTCAAAGGCGGTTGTTTTGATCAGGCTTTTGACGGGCAGGCGCAACGCCAGCGAAGCCTTGACCGCCCCGGTAGCCAAGGCAGACATCCACGGGTGGTTGACCAACGTAAAGATCAAATTGGCTTTGCGCAAAGCGCGATCGGACTTGTGCGAAAAGGCAACGGCCGTATCGTCAAACAGCACGCGCGGGCGAACTTCCATAGTAACAGTTTCAGGGGCGAATATAGCAGGTGCAACCGTTTTCAAGGGGCTTTTTCGTGTGGAAAACCTCCACTAAAGACAATAAATGAGTTAATTTGTTCCGATGAGTGACTCGAACGTTTTTATCACCGACACCCCCGGTGTGTGGCTGAACCAATTTTTACAACAAAAGAGATATTCCTCCCTCACCGTGGTGGTGGATGACCACACCGCCACGCATTGCTACCCGCTGATACGGGCGGCCCTGCCCTTGCACCACATAATTCAATTGCCTGCGGGCGAGGAGTTCAAAAACCTGGCCACCTGCACGCTGATCTGGCAAAAACTGACCGACCGCCACATTGACCGCCACGGCCTGGTGATTGTATTGGGCGGGGGTGTGCTGGGCGACATGGCCGGGTTTTGCGCGGCCACCTACAAGCGTGGCATCGACTTTCTGCTCGTCCCCACCACGCTGCTGGCCCAGGCCGATGCCAGCGTAGGGGGCAAACTGGGCATCGACTTCAACCACTTCAAAAACCACATTGGCGTTTTTCACTTGCCGGTGGCCACGCTGGTTTCTCCCTTGTTTTTGAAAACGTTGCCCGTCTCTGAGCTGCGCTCGGGCTTTGCCGAGGTGGTTAAGCACTGCTTGCTGGATGGCCCTGAAGCATGGCAATCGGTAACCGCACAAACACTGGCCGAACAAAACTGGGCCACCTGGGTGGCACACTCGGTGGCCCTGAAAGAAAATATCACCCGCCAAGACCCCACTGAGAAAGGCCTGCGCAAGGTGCTGAACCTGGGCCACACCATTGGCCACGCGGTGGAGACTGCCTCGCTGGAAAGCGAGCATCGATTGCTGCATGGCGAGGCCATTGCAGTCGGGTTGATGGCAGAAGCGTTTCTGTCAACCCAAAAAGGGTGGCTTCCCGAGTCTTCTCTGCAGGAAATCACGCACTACCTGACGGCCACTTTTGGCACGCCCGGCCAAACGCTCTCGGGCCGGGCCGTTTTGGCCAATGCGCGACAGGACAAAAAGAATAAAAGCAATAGAATTTTGGTCGTCTTGCTTCGCGATATCGGCAAGCCGGAATGGGATGTGGAAGTCAGTGAAAAGGAACTGGAGGCATCGTGGCAGTATTATCAGTCGCTTTAAACGTAAAGCGGTTCCGATTCATCCGATGATGTTTCCTTTTTCAGTGTCTTCTGCAGCGATTGGGCCCCTCTGGTCAGCAGTGCAGTGGTCTTCTTCTTACGATCGCCCGTAAGCAACCAAGTAGCCAATAGGGCACCGCCTGCCAATCCAACCCCCAGTACAATTTTGCGCGTGGTAGTCATAACTACTGGATAAACTGAAATTAAATTTACTTGGTTTCATCCGGCCAATAAAAAGTTTTCGATCTAATTTGCCCCTTATTTTCCTACGCTTCGTGAACGCTGTCATTTGCATCGCCCCCCTGCGCTCGCCCACGGGCACCGCTCGCCACCTTCCGTCTTCGAAAAGCATCAGCAACCGGGCGCTGATCTGCCACGCATTGGGCGGCCATCAATCCACGCTGCATAACTTGTCGGCCGCGCGCGATACGCGGCTCATGCAGGCACTGGTAACGAGCCCCTCCGAGGTGATTGACGTCATGGACGCGGGCACGACCATGCGGTTTCTGACAGCCTATTTTGCCGCCACCAACCAACCCAAAATCATCACGGGCACGGCCCGCATGAAAGAGCGCCCCATTGCGCTGCTGGTTGACGCCCTCCGGAAATTGGGGGCCCGCATCGACTACCTCGAAAAGGAAGGCTACCCACCGCTGCACATCAGGGGCTTCGACCGCCAACAAAGCCGAGCCCTCTCCATCGCAGGCAATGTTAGCAGCCAATACATCTCCGCGTTGATGATGATCGGACCCACGCTGCCGCTGGGCCTGGAACTGACGCTGACCGCACCCGTCACCAGTGTGCCATACATTCAAATGACGGTTGAGTTGATGAAAACATTTGGCCTGGCGGTGCATTTTGATCGCACCCAGGTTATGGTGGAGCCGCAACCCTACCGCGCCACCACGCTGACGATCGAAGCCGACTGGTCGGCCGCCAGCTACTGGTTTGCCTTTGTGGCGTTGAGCGGCCAGGCTACGATCCATTTGCCACACGTGACCCGAAAATCCTGGCAAGGCGATGTAGCCATTGTTGACATCATGGAGCTGTTGGGTGTGAACGCGCGCTTTGACGACCAGGGCGCCACACTCACCCCAAAAAATCACCTGCCCCGGCTGGAGTGGAATTTTGTGGACTGCCCCGATCTGGCACAAACGGTGCTGCCTGTGTGTGCGGCCAAAGGCATCTCCGGACAATTTACCGGCTTAGAAAGCCTGCGCATCAAAGAAACCGACCGGCTGGTTGCCCTCCAAACCGAGTTGGCGAAAATCGGGGCCGTTTTGCGCGAAGAGACTGCGGGCGTGTGGGTGTTGTCCCCGGGCAAGTTATCCGCGCCCGTCACCATTGCCACCTACCACGATCACCGCATGGCCATGGGCTTTGCACCCTGGGCCTGCCTGACAGAAGTGTCCATTGAGCAACCCGAAGTGGTTGACAAATCCTATCCTGGATTTTGGGAGGATATGAAATCGGTTGGATTCTCGCTGGCGTAAGTCAGGCGCACGGACTGCGTCAAGACTCAACGGAGCTGCGCGGCCAACTGCCGGAAGTAGACTGCCGCAGGCTGCAGGCGGCTGCCATACCACGAAAACATTTCGCCATCCACCAGCATGACGCGCGCCCTTGGTACGATCGCCTCCAGTGCTGCCAGGTGCCGTTCGCGAAACGGATAGGGCTCGGATGACAGCAAGATCACCTCGGGGTTCAACTGGCGGATGGCCTCGTCCGTCAACTCCGGGTAGCGGGGCAGCGAGACGGCATTGTGCAGGCCAAGGGTGGTGATCACATCGTGGATAAAAGTATTGGCCCCCACGGCCATCCAAGGCGATTTCCAAATCAAATACAGTATGCGCCTGGGCGGCAACAAGAGCGAGGGGAATGACTGTTGAATGGACGTAATGTGTGCTTCGCCCCGGGGTACCGTATCCGTGAGCTGAGCCAACTGCCGCATCATGGCATAGGCGTGTTGAAGCGTGATGATATCGCTCATCCACACCGGATACCGGGCCGCCAGTTGGTGGATGCCCGCGGCATCGTTTTCTTCTTTGTTGCCAATGATCAAATCGGGGTTCAGCGAGTCGATCACATCAAACCGAAAGTTTTTGGTGCCACCCACCACCGTCTTGGTCTGTCTCGCTTCCGCGGGATGAACACAAAATTTGGTTACGCCCACCACCCGCTCCGCCAGGCCCAGATCAAACAACCACTCGGTTTGAGACGGTACCAGCGACACGATGCGCTGAGGTGCCACAGGTACGGACACCCCGCGTTGCATTTGATCGGTTACGGTGCGAAAGGACATGGCGCAAAAATCAACACTTACCCATTACCATCTGGCGCGCAACGATATCTTTCGGCCCGTGTGCTGGCCCGGAAGTTCTTCGCTGCGCTCTGCGGGATCGTTCGTCTGTGGACTACTTGATGTACCGGAAATCCATGCCGGGCTTTACCTGCACCAGGGTTTCGTAAATGAGGTTGATCACGTTCTCCACGTCTTCTTTGTGCACCGTTTCCACGGTGGTGTGCATGTATTTGAGTGGCAACGAAATCAGCGCAGAGGCCACCCCTTCGGCTGAATAGGCGAACGAATCGGTGTCCGTGCCGGTCGAGCGCGATACGGCCTGCCGCTGGAAGGGAATTTTCTTTTTCTGTGCCACGTCAATAATCATTTTCAGCACATTGTTCTGCACAGCCGGGCCGTAGCAGACCACCGGGCCCAACCCACACTTCAGGTTACCGCTTTCCTTTTTATTGTACATGGGCGACTGCGTATCGTGCGTCACATCGGTACAGATGGCCAAATCGGGTTTCAACCTGCGCGAAATCATTTCGGCCCCGCGCAAGCCGATTTCCTCCTGTACGGAGTTGACCACGTATAGGCCAAAGGGTAGCTTTTTCTTGTTTTCGTGAAGCCTGCGGGTCACCTCGGCAATCATGAAGCCGCCCATGCGGTTATCCAGCGCGCGGCCCACCAAAAAGTTTTTGTTCAGCTCGATCAGCTTGTCTTCAAACACGGCCACGCAGCCTACGTGCACGCCCATTTCTTCCACCTCTTTTTTGGAAGCTGCGCCAATGTCGATAAAGATGTTTTTCAGGCTGGGGGCCTCTTCCTTGCCGGCATCGCGCACGTGGATGGCCGGCCATCCGAACACGCCCTTCACCAGGCCTTTTTCGGTGTGGATGTTCACTCTCATGCTGGGCGCAATTTGGTGGTCGGAGCCTCCGTTGCGCCTCACGTAAATGTATCCGTCATCGGTGATGTAGTTGACAAACCACGAGATTTCATCGGCATGCGCCTCGATGACCACCTTGTACGGGGCCTTGGGGTTGACGATGCCCACCGCTGTGCCGTAGACATCGACCATGTAGTCGCTGATGTAGGGTTTGAGGTAATCAAGCCACAATTGCTGGCCTTTGTGCTCAAAGCCCGTGGGCGAGGCGTTGTTGAGGTAATCGAACAGGAATTTTTTGCTTTTTTTATCCATAGACGTAACGGTTTTCGAATGATGGTTTGACAAACATAGGAAATTCATCGACAGCGTGAATGCGATGGCCGTTGGACGAATGGAGACCTTTGAATACCATCGCCTGGAAAATTCCAAGACCCGAAAAACGGCACCCTCAACCGAAGCAGACGTATGCCATGTGAAGGTGATCGCTCGTGCTTCGCCCCCCGGCATTTTCCCGCGCCAATGTACCTACCTGAATCAACCCATGCATATCACGCAGCACAGTATCAGGCGATGTCTTCATCATTTTGGCTCATTTCGAGGAAGTGAGCTTGCCCTCAAACCCGTCCCGTAGTTTGTTCACCATTTGCTTTTGTCTCTCGTTCAGAACTACCTGCCGGTGTCGTTCCCAAAAGGCTGCCTTCGTAAGCGCCCAAGCAACATTTTGCCGGGCCGTGGCCGGTGCTTTTTCAAAGACCCCCGGAAACCAAAGTACTCCGTCCGCAAAGCGGTTACAACGGGATATTCCCGTGCTTCTTCCGCGGCAGCTTCACGGCCTTGTTTTCGAGCATTTGGAAGCCTCGGATCAGCTTTTCGCGCGTTTGATCGGGGTAGATGACTTCATCGATGTAGCCGCGGTGGGCCGCCCGGTAGGGGTTGGCAAACTTCTGGGTGTACTCGTCCACTTTTTCTTGCAGCTTGGCTTCGGGGTTCGCTGCCTCGGCAATTTCCTTTTTGAAGATTATCTCCGCGGCCCCCTTGGCACCCATCACGGCAATTTCGGCTGTGGGCCACGCGTAGTTTAAATCGGCCCCGATGTGTTTGCTGTTCATCACATCGTAGGCACCGCCATACGCCTTTCGGGTGATGACGGTAATGCGGGGCACGGTGGCTTCCGAAAAGGCATACAACAGCTTTGCCCCGTTGGTGATGATGGCGTTCCATTCCTGATCGGTGCCGGGCAAGAAGCCGGGCACGTCTTCCAGCACCAGCAACGGAATGTTGAAGCAATCGCAAAAGCGAACGAAACGCGCCCCTTTTACGCTGGCATCAATATCCAACACGCCCGCCAGCGAGGCGGGTTGATTGCCCACAATGCCGATGCTGCGACCCGCCAGGCGGGCAAAGCCCACAATGATATTCTCGGCAAAATTTTTATGCACTTCAAAAAACGACCCTTCGTCCACGATGTGAGCCACTATTTCGCGCATGTCGTAGGGCTGGTTGGGATGCTCCGGCACGAGGGTGTTGAGCGCTTCGCGCACCTCGTTGCCGGGGTGGTAGGGCAGGCGCATGGGCTCCTCTTCGCAGTTCTGCGGAATGTAACTGAACAGTTGTTTGATCTGGCGGATACACTCCGCTTCGTTGCCAGCCGACACATGCGCTACACCACTCTTGGTGCTGTGTGTGGATGCCCCGCCCAATTCCTCGGATGTTACTTCTTCGTGCGTTACGGTTTTCACCACATTGGGGCCCGTGACAAACATAAACGAAGTGTTTTCCACCATGAAGATGAAGTCGGTAATGGCCGGTGAATACACCGCGCCCCCCGCGCACGGCCCCATAATAGCCGATAGCTGTGGTACTACCCCGCTGGCCATCACGTTGCGATAAAAGATATCGGCATAGCCACCCAACGAGACCACGCCCTCTTGGATGCGCGCTCCGCCCGAGTCGTTCAGGCCGATTACGGGCGCCCCGTTCTTCATCGCCAGGTCCATGATCTTGACAATCTTCTCGGCATGCGTTTCGGACAGCGAACCGCCAAACACAGTAAAGTCTTGCGAGAATACATACACCAGCCGGCCCTGAAGGGTGCCGTAGCCGGTCACCACGCCATCGCCCAGGTAATACTCTTTATCCAACCCAAAGTCTTTGCTGCGGTGCATCACAAACTTGCCCAGTTCCTCAAACGATCCCTCGTCCAGGAGCAGTTCAATGCGCTCGCGGGCTGTCAACTTACCTTTGGCGTGTTGTTGCTCCATGCGTTTGGCGCCTCCGCCCAGCAGGGCTTCCTGATTTTTTCGTTCGAGTTCGGCAAACTTCTGAGCGAGACGCTCACTGGTAACGGTGCGCTTGGCCATGATTATCTTGAAAAGTCAAATATACGGGCGGTTTGTTGAAAAATAATGGTGAATTTGGCTGCGCGATATGACTACGGTAGCCGTGATTGACATGGGCACCAACACGTTTCATTTGTTGGTGGCCGAAGTGACCGACCGGGGGTTTGCCGTCACCCATCGGTACCGCGAGGCGGTGAAAGTGGGGGCGGGCGGCATCACCCAAGGCATGATCACGAACGAAGGTGCGCAACGCGCCCTGCAGACACTCCGCCACTTCCACGAGCTGATCAAAAAACACGGGGCCACGCAGGTAACGGCCATTGCTACCAGTGCCTTTCGCAATGCCAAAAACGGGGTGGCCGTAGCTACGCAAATCCAAGCCGAAACCGGCATTGCCGTGAAAATCATCGATGGCGAGCACGAGGCGGAGTTAATCTACCGAGGCATTACCAGCGGCCTGAACTTGCAAGACCACACCTCGTTGATCGTGGATATTGGCGGGGGAAGCGTTGAATTTATCATGGGCACCCAACGGGAAATTTTCTGGAAACAAAGTGTGGAGATAGGCGGGCAACGGCTGTTGGAGCAATTCCAAAAACATGATCCGATCTTACCCGAAGAAGGTGAGGCCTTGTACGCGTACCTGAACCAGGCACTGCAGCCGCTGAAGGATGCCCTGCTCGAATACGAGCCCGAAGTACTGGTGGGGTCGTCCGGCAGTTTTGATACGCTGAGTGAAATGTACTGTGCTCAGCATGGACTTCAATACCGGGGCGAAGATGCCGAAACACCACTCACCATCCCGGGGTTTTACGCCCTCTTTGATGAATTGAAAAAACGCGACCGTGCCGCCCGCATGCAATTGCCCGGCATGATTGAATTGCGCGTGGACATGATTGTCGTGGCGTGCTTTATCATCGATTGGCTGTTTCAAAATCATGCTGATTTTTATCACCTTCGCGTATCAACCTACTCCCTGAAAGAAGGTGTGCTGAGCACCTTGGTGACGCGCCCATGACTTCTCGCCCGGCAGTTGGACGAGCTTTTATTTCAACGAAGAGACACCCATGAAGAATATCGTCTGCCGCTTTATCGGGCTGAATCCCGTAGAAGGACCTCGTACCCACGCGCTAATGGTAGGCGATAGACGTGTTGTTATGAAATGTTGCTTTGGATAAACATCCATAAAACCCCCGGACATGATCTTTTCACCTATGAAAAATTGGTTCATCCCTCTCTGCTTTGCATCCCTGTCGGCAGGGGCGCAAATCGTCAACACCGCCACCATGGACACCAGCGCCTTCAACTACCAGGGCAAAGTGGCTGTGGAGGCCTACATCGATGCCTACTATGCCTATGACTTCAACCAACCGGGCGACCGCAATCGCCCCTACTTTGTATCAATGGCGCGCCACAACGAAATGACCATCAACCTGGCCTTTATCGATGTCAAGTACTCCTCGTCCCGACTGCGGGCACGGTTTGTACCGGGCTTTGGCACATACGTCAACGCGAACTACGCAGACGAACCCGGCTCGCTCAGAAACATCATTGAAGCGAGCGCGGGCGTGCGTCTGTTCAAAGACAAAAACATCTGGTTGGACGGAGGCGTACTTGGATCGCCTTATACCAACGAGAGCGCCCTCTCAAAAGATCACCTCGCCTACACCCGCTCCTTCGCCCCGGAGTATGTGCCTTACTATCTTTCCGGCATCAAGCTTTCGGTGCCGCTCACCGAAAAACTGAATGGCTATGTCTATCTTCTGAACGGTTGGCAGCAGATACAGGACGTCAATGACGGGAAAGCCTTCGGCACACAATTGGAGTATCGCCCCGGCAACCATTGGCTGTTGAATTGGAACACCTATGTAGGAAGTGAACAGTCGGAAGCGAGACCTGAATTTGGCATGCGGTACTTTACCGACTTTTTCTTCATCTATGGCAAGGGCCGGTGGAGCGCGACCGGGTGCGCCTACGTGGGCGTACAACAACGCAATGCAGCCACAAACGCCACCTGGTGGCAAGCCAATCTCATCGGGCGCTACCACATCACGGAAAAAACATCGGTCACAGGCCGGGTGGAGTACTTTGATGACCCTGATCAGGTGCATGTTTCGCCCATTACCCAGGTTCCGAACTTCAGCAGCTATTCCACTTCCATGGGCATCAACGTCAAGGTGGCGGAGAACATCCTGGTCCGCTTTGAAGGACGGACATTCTTCTCCGCGGATAACGTGTACGAGCGGAACGGAACGGCCGTGCGCGACAGCCACCTGCTCACGTCCAGCATGACCCTTTGGTTTTAACCAGACGAACAGGCACACGCTTTCGGCCGAGCACTTTCTTCACGTTGATGCGCAAAAGTAAACGCGGCAATGACAAGATTTATACATGGATGAGCACAGGGGTGGGAAAGCCGTCAACGGCTGACCGAACCACCGGATCTGTGACCAGTAGCAACCGGCCACGTGCCGCGCTTGGTTTTGCCTGCCGTTCACAGCCCGCTTACCTGCCGATCTTTCGGGTACTTTACCTCAAATTGATATTTCACCTTCCTGGTTTCATTGGGGGCCAGCGTTAGCGACCAGGTCAATTTTCCTGACGTGGCGTTGTATTGGGCATTTCCACGGTCGAGAAGTGTAACTTCAATGTCTTTGTTTTGCGATACGGGCACGTGGTCTTCCACGCGAATGGTGACGGCCTCGGATTTGGTGTTGCGCACCGAGATCTCCCACGTGTAACTTTCTTTCTGGCTTCCGCCAATCGTTTTGCGGCTGGTCAGGTCTTTGAGCTTATCGCGCTTTACCACCAGGCGCTTATCGCGCCCCAGCGACACAGCCAGCGTGTCTTTGATCGAGTTGGGATCGATGTACGATTTGCCCACGAACGTGCCCTCAAAAAAGATGTTGGCCTCGCCCGGCAGCAAGCTGAACTCCTCCCAGCCGGTCGCGCGCGCCAGCAGAAACGCATCGGCATCGAGTTTGGGCGCCACGGAATAGGCGTAGTCGGCCTTCATGGAATAGCTGCGGATGTCCACCACGGTGGGCACGGCAGCCGAGGCTACCGTGTAAGGCAGGGCAATGTCAAATTCGGTGTTCAAAGACGTTTGCACGGTTTGCACGTAGTCGGAGGTCACAACCACTTCCTGCAAGGCTTCTTCTTTCTCTGCTACATCGAGGGCCATTTCCGGTGCTGAAAGTCTCTTTTGAGAGCCACGACCCACGGCCACGTTCACAGGCATCGGCCTGTAGAAATCGAGATACCAGGTGTACAGCTCCGGCTTCAGGCCACTCTGGTTGGGGTTTGCCGTGGAGAGTTTCAGTTTCACGTTTTTCCACTCCTCGCCCGTGCTTTGGTACACGTTGGCCTTGTAGTTCAACTGCACGGGGTTTTTGGTGTTGATGGCGCGCACATCGTATACCGCATTCCATCCGGCATTGGCCACCACATAGTTCACGTCCAAGTCCACAGCCGTGGCTGCCTCGGCCGACAGGCTGATGACAATCTCGCTGGTGTTGCGGGCGTACAATTCGTTTTGGGCATTGATCTGTCGGTTCAGCCGCGCGAGGCGGTCGTTCAGCATTTTTATTTTTTCGTCTTGCTTGAGCCGGTTGCTCACAATCTCACCCAGCCGCGCCCGGTAAAAGTCGGCCATGCCTTTCAGTTCGGCCACGGTCAGGTTTTGCTCGGTGCCTCCTATTTTCTGGTTGGCCAGCAGCAGTTGTTCCTCTTTGCTTAAAATTTCCTTTTGGCTTTGCTCCAGGCTGATTTGGCGCTGGTACCAAAGCACCGAGTCTCTCAGCACGCGCAGGGGGCGGGGCGGGTTGATGTCATCCAGGTAATTCTGCCGGTGGCTGATGCCCAGGATCACCACAGTGCCTTTGCCTGACACTTGGATGCTCTGCGGATCGAGCTGAGCCGTCAAACCGCTAACGACCAGATTGGTCTTGCCACTTTCAACCCGGGCTTTCACTTCGCGCGTGACTTGCGCCTTGTTCAGGAAAACCGTTACTGCGGTGATTTTGGACTCGGTTGCCTTCTCGCTTTGCGCGTGCACCGTCATGGCCAGCAGCAGGGCCAGCCCCAAAAGGATTTTTTTCATCTCGTTGTTTTTTTAGCGGTAGATGCAGATACCCCAAATTTCCACAAAAAAAGTACGATACCCCACCTCATTTTTGCGCACGGCCCGGCCGATGGCGAAAGTATAACGCGGGTACGTATTTTTGCGTGCCATGAACGAGCCCCTTTTTTCCTATTCTTCGCTTTGGCAAGTGGCGTTTGACACTTTCCGCGCGATGGGTTGCGCTGACGACCACGCCAAAACCGCCAGTGACGTGTTGCTCAGTGCCGACCTGCGCGGCATTGACTCGCACGGGCTGGCACGCCTGAGCGGCTATGTGAGGCTGTGGGAGGCCAACCGCATCAACAGCAAACCCAACCTCCGCATCGTGCATGAAAGCCCCAGTACAGCCGTAGTGGATGGCGATGGCGGCCTGGGTTTGGTGGTGGCTCCGTTTGCTATGAAAGTGGCCATCAACAAGGCCCAGGCGGCTGGCACGGGCTGGGTAGCGGTGAAGGGCTCCAACCATTTTGGCATTGCGGGCTACCACGCCATGATGGCGCTGCCGCACGACATGATAGGCATGGCCATGACCAATGCCAGCCCGTTGGTAGCCCCGACTTTTTCTGTTGAGCGGCTGTTGGGCACCAACCCGATTTGTGTGGCGATACCCGCGGGCAAGCAGCCGCCCTTTGTGGCCGACTTTGCCACCACCACGGCAGCCAATGGCAAACTGGAAATACTGCAGCGCAAAAACGAAGATGCTCCTCAAGGCTGGATACAAACCCAAGAAGGCTCGCCCAGCACCAACGCCAACGAACTGAAACTGGGCGGTGCGCTGATCCCACTGGGCAGCGACCGCGAACACGGAAGTCACAAGGGCTTTTGCCTGGGCGCATGGGTCGATATCTTCTCGGCCGTGCTAAGCGGTGCCAATTATGGGCCATGGGTGCCCCCGTTCGTCAGCTTCCTGGCGCCCCCGGCACATCCCGTGGGTGAGGGCATCGGCCATTTCTTCGGGGCCATGCGCGTGGATGCCTTCCGGCCAGCGGATGACTTCAAACACCACATGGACCAATGGATTGCACGCTTCCGCGCGGCCAAAACGGTGGAGGGCGTGGACAAGCTGATCATTCCCGGTGATCCGGAGCGCGAGTCGGAAATCGAGCGCAGGGCCCACGGCATCCCCCTCAATCCCAAAGTGGTAGATGATTTGCGCGCGTTGGCAAAAAAGATGAAGGTGAAGGTGAATTTTCCCGACTGAACCTGAAACGAGCTTCAGGCACGGTTGCTTCAGAACGAAAAGAACACGCGTATGTCCCACGGGGAGGCAAAGGCGCGCTCGGTCTGGTCGTACAACACATCGTACAAAGCCATGATGTTAACGGCCCCTCGCCTGCCGATGGGTTGTGTATAGCCAAGCCCGACAAACAACCGGTCAAAAGTACGCCTGGCGGTGCCCACTTGAGTACCCGAAAAAGTGGGCGTGCTGATGAAGTTGTATTCCGAGTAGGCAAAAAGTTGCCCAAAGTTGTAGCGCACAAAAGGGCTGGCCCCGTATTGATCCAAGCGCAAGTTTACCTCGGGGTAACGCAAATAGGTATAATTGATACCCGTGCCCACGGAAAACTGAGGCGTGACCATGTACCCTACAATGGGATTCACCGAGATCATCGTGAAACGAAAGCCGTTGAAATCGCGGCCCGAGTTGATGCCAAAACCACCGCCAAAATACAGACGGTCGCGCAGTTTCCAGCCCGCATCATCTTCAATTTCGCGTTGCGCGTATACACTTCCCATCCCCCACAGCAAGCAAACCAGCAGCGCACTTCTCATACGATCATTCTTTTTCGATGATAAAGATGTCTTCCGTTTCTTTTTTCATGAGGTATTTCTCACGCGCAAACTTCTCCAGCAACTCGCGGTTGGTGGTCAGCTCCTGGCGGTCCTTTTCCACCTCGGAGATTTTCTCCTGATAGTATTCCTTTTCGCGCTCCAGCGCGCGCAGCTTGGCGCCCATCTTCACGCGTGAAATCAAATCGTTGGAATCCAAAAAGGTCATCCACACCAAAAAACAAAGCCCGGTAACAACATAAAAGTTGCGAAAAGCCGGAGGTACTTTTTTGACCATAGCTTAAAAAATGATGGTACGAAGGTAGCGAATAGACCCGTGCCAACCAACTTAGGCATGCCGGCCGCACACAACCCGCGGGCGCCCATCCAAATCCATATGGATGGCCACTTCGCGCAACCCGACCGTTTCAAACTGTTTTTGGATGTCTGCCGCCATGAGTGGATTGACTTCCACGGCCACCAGCCCCCCCGGCAAAAGCCTTTGAGCCGCCAAGGCTGCCAGTGGCTTGTAAAACCGAAGCGGGTCTTCGTCAGGCACAAACAAGGCTTGCGCGGGCTCATGCTCCAACACCTGCTTTTGCATGGCCCTCTTTTCGCGTTGCAGCACGTAAGGCGGATTGCTGACCATTACATCGACCGATTCGTCAAGGCTTTCGGTGAGCACATCGTGCTGCTTGAGTGACAATGCCACCCGATGGGCCCGCGCGTTCATGGCGGCCACGTGAATGGCTCCGTGGCTGATGTCGGTAACATGCACGCGCGCCTGCGGCAACTCGCATGCCAGCGTGATGCCGATACAGCCGCTGCCGGTGCACAGGTCAACGACTTGTATCTGCTGGTGGCGTGGCGGCTTGGCATGGGCCTTTACAATATCCACCAGCAACTCCGTTTCGGGGCGCGGTATCAACACTTGGTTGTTCACCAAAAATTTACGTCCGTAAAACCACGCTTCGCCCAGCACGTATTGGACGGGCTCATAACGGTTGATCCGGTCGATGGCCGCTTGCACGGCCGTGCGGGTCACTTCATCCACCGCCACCTCCCTGCCGCGCAGGAGTTGCTCGCGTGGCTGTTGCAAAAAGTGCTCAACCACCCATTGCGCCACGGCATTTTTCTCTTCCTGGCTCTCGGACAGTAAAATCTGGTCGGCCACTTCCGCGATCCATGCTTTGGAATTCATTGCCACTTCGTCAATCTTTGCAAGATACACGTTTCATTTTTGCCCCATGTTCTCGCACCAGGATTCGCTCTACATGCAACGCGCGCTGGACCTTGCCACGCGCGGCCTTGGGCGCGTGAGCCCCAACCCGCTGGTGGGTTGCGTGATCGTGCAGGACAATCGGGTAATAGGCGAAGGGTGGCATCAACAATACGGGGGGCCACATGCCGAAGTGCATGCCGTAGCATCCGTGGCCGATCCGCAACAGCTCAAAGACAGCACGGTGTATGTAACGCTGGAGCCTTGTGCCCACCACGGAAAGACGCCCCCGTGTGCCGATCTGTTGGTACGCCAGGCCGTTAAGCGGGTGGTGGTAGCCACGCTGGACTCCAACCCCTTGGTGAGAGGCTTGGGAGTGGCGCGGCTAACGCAAGCGGGCATGGATGTATCGGTAGGGTTGTGCGAGAAGCAAGCCCGCCATCAGAACAGGCGGTTTTTTACATTCATCGAAAAACAACGCCCTTACATCATTTTAAAGTGGGCTCAAACAGCCGATCGTTTCGTGGCCAAATCCACGTATGAGTCGAAATGGATCACCCACGAGTATGCGCGGCAATGGGTGCACCGGTGGCGCGGTGAAGAAGACGCCATTTTGGTGGGCACCAAAACGGCCGCCCATGACAACCCCCAGTTGAACGTGCGCTACTGGAGCGGCCGCAACCCCATACGTGTGGTGCTTGACCGCTTTCTGCGGCTGCCTCCTTCCCTCCTGTTGTTTGACGGCAGCCAGCCCACGCTTTGCTACAACGTGTTAAAACACGAAGAGCTCAAACATCAGCAACGCGTACGAGTACCGGAAGCAGATTTCATTCAGCACGTAGTACACGACTTGTATCTGCGCAAAATCCAGTCGGTCATCGTGGAGGGAGGTGCGGCCACACTGACGAGCTTCATCCAGGCAGGCCTGTGGGATGAGGCCCGGATTTTTACCGCATCCAAAACGTTTGGCAGCGGCATTCCGGCTCCCCACCTCAGCGGGCACCTGGAAAGCAAACAAGACGTACGGGGCGATGAATTGACGCTGCTCATGCACCACCCGTAAGCACTACACCACTTTTCTGCGGATCATTTTGGCGTAGGTGCGACTCACGGGAAAGCTTTTTCCATTGTGCATCTTCACCACCATGCCCCCGTTGAAGTGTCGTTCAATTTCTTTGAGGTAGCTCAAATTAATGATCGTGGAACGGTGCACGCGAATGAAGGCATCCGGGTTGAGTATCTCTTCCAGCTTGCCAATGCCCGAAGAGCTGACAAATTGATCGTTTTTGGTGGTGATGATGGTATAGTCGCCCGAAGCTTCCAAGTGGGTGATTTCTTCCACCGGCAGGTTAAAGAGCTTCTCAGACTTTTGCACAAACACGTGCGACTCATACGTGCCGCGCGGTTCCGGGCGCATGCTGTGCAATAAATCTTCCAGGTTTCCTTGTTCCACTTTTTGGCGTTTCAGCGCACGCTCCACGGCCATGCGAAAGCGTTCTTCGTCCAGCGGTTTTAGCACATAGTCCACGGCATTTTTTTCAAAGGCCTTCAAGGCGTACTGGTCATACGCGGTGGTGAAGATGACGTAGGGCTCGTGCTCAATTTCATCCAGCACATCAAAGCCCGTCATGCCCGGCATTTGCACGTCCAAAAAAATGAGGTCGGGCTTCAATTCATTAATTTTTTCCACGGCCTCGTTGCCTTTCGCGCATTCGCCCACGATTTCAATTTCGGGGTAGGCTTCGATGTATTCGCGCAGTAGGTCGCGCGCAAGTTTTTCATCGTCAATGATCAGGCATCGGGTCTTCATCGTTTCGTTTTTCATAGGTGTATCAGGCTGTTTTTCTGTCTTGTTCGGGCTGAGGCTGCAAAATGGGGTTGGACAGCGGGACGTCTTTTGCCTGAATGTAGAAGCTCACCGCATAGCCCTGTTCAGACGCGCGTACGCGCAACCCCGACTCGGGGCCAAAATAGCTTTTCAGGCGCTGGTCGGTGTTCACCATGCCCACGCCACTGCTGCTGCCATCCATCACCTTTTTGGCCTTGGTGCCAAGCCCATCATCTTTTACTTCAAAAAAAATCACATCGCCCGAGCGCCTCACCGTGAGGGCAATGGTGCCGCCCTCCTCTTTGGGCGCAATGCCATACTTCACGGAGTTTTCTACCAAGGGCTGCAAAATCATGGGCGGTATTTCGATGGTCAGGCAGGCGGGGTCCACGTCTTTCACAAACCGCAACCGCTCGCCAAAGCGCACCTGCTGAATTTGGATGTAGGTTTCGATAAACTGAATCTCCTGGCTGAGCTTGACCATTTCACCACTGTGCGAGTCCAGCGCGTAGCGAAACACATCCGAAAGCTGCGTAATCACCTTGCGTGCCTGTTCTTTGCTGGTGTGTACCAGGGTGCTGATGGAGTTGAGCGTGTTGAACAGAAAGTGCGGGTTGATCTGCGACTTGAGCAACGAAATCTGCATTTCGCGGTTTTTGATGGCCAGGTTGCTTTTCTCCTGCTCCTGCCGTTGCAATCCCTGAAAATAGCGGATCACGTAATACACCCCCGCGGTGATGATGTACTGATCGTAGAAACGGAGGGCATCCCAGCTCATGAGCTCCAACATATGTTCCTTCCAATGGTCAAAATAGACCAGCCCATCCATGTAGTCGGTGAAATAATAATTGAGCGTACCGTTAATAAAAAAAAACAGAAACAGACCCGCCACGTGGCCCCCGATCTGCACCGAGGCGTTGAATCGCGAAAGCCAATGGCTCCACAAAAAAATCAGGATGATGAAAATACAGAGCGCCTCAAACATGAAAAGGCCACTCCACACAATGTACGAAGAAGGATTGACGAACTTCCACTCAAAAAAAGAGCTGACGGCAAAATTGATGGCATACCACACACAGATGTACAGGTAGGCACGTTTCCAAATGCGCGGTATGTCTTCAATGATCTTCAAGAACCGATAAATTGACAGGTTAAAATTAACGATTTGAACCAAAAGCCGACTAACTTGCACCAACCGCGACAAATGGACACGTGGAGCGTTAAATGAATTGTGCGAACTACTTTTTGTCGAAGATTTTGTGGAAGGTGGGGCGTGGTTACCTGTGGAGCGTCTTTCTGCTTGCCGCCTGGGGGGCCCCCGCCCAGCGGGTGACCATCTCTGGCCGGGTGGTAGACCGCGAGACCCGAGAAGCACTGCCCTTTGCCTCCATCGGCATCAAGGGAAAGTCTAACGGCACCATCAGCAACCTGCAGGGCGAGTTCGATTTTCACCTGCCCTCCGGCTTTACCCAGGAGGTGATGGTGGTGAACACCCTTGGCTACAAGGGCTACGAGGCCTCCGTCTCATCCCTGCTTGGCCAAACAAACCTCGTCATTGAGCTGGAGAAATCGACCATTGTGCTGCAAGAAATATGGGTGAGCGATACGCTCACCGGAGGCGACATCCTGCACATTGCGCTGTCGCGGATACCGGAAAACTACCCGTCCTCCGCCTTTTTGATGGATGGTTTTTACCGCGACCTTAAAAAGATCAGCGGCACATACGTATCGCTGCTGGAGGCGGCCGTCAAAATCTACGATGAAAGCTACGATGCGCCCCGCAACAAAAACAAACTGCGCGAGCGGGTGGCCTTGCAGGAGGTCAGGCGAAGCTTGGGCTATGGCAACAAGTTTACCACGTACTTTGACGAAGACAACCTGCTCGAAAACCTGCTGCTCGACAATGACATCCGCTACCGCAACTTTCCCACCGAAGAGGTGTTTTTCAACAGCCTGAAGCGCGAGCACGACTCATTTTACAACGGTCACGAAATTTTTGTGGTGACCTTGACGGGCAACTACCACCTGAAAGTGTTTGTCGACAAAGAAAACTATGGCATTGTACACGTGGAGTACGAAAATAACGTGATGAGTGAGCAGGGCAAGAAGCGCGGGCTGGTGAGTCGCTTTGAGCATGTGAAACGCATCATCGACTTTAAGCCTTTTCAGGGAAAGTTGTACCTCAACTACATGCAGTCGGAACAAAAGTTGAATTGGTACGATGTCAAAACCGGTGAGCTCAAGTTTGAGACGGAATTGAGCCAGCAGTTGCTGATCAACCAGGTGTATCCCCACACCACCGAGCGCATTGGCACTACCGAGCGCATGCGCAGCTATGGGCTACAGTACCAAGACCTCCCGTACAACCGGGAGTTTTGGGAAAACTACAACGTGATCAAGGAAAGTCCGCTGGATCGGAAAATCATTGAAGACCTGGAGAAATCAGGGCCGCTGGACAAGCAGTTTGAGAATAAACGCCCCTAGATTCCTTCCTTCACCGCTTCTTCCAACAGCTCGGCTCGGTTGATGGGCACCACGCCCACGTATTGGCACACCAACCCCCCGCCCAGATTGGAGAGGGCCGCAATGCGTTGGGGGGGCAAGTTCAGCGCCACGCACAATGCCGCAATGCTGACAACGGTATCACCCGCCCCTGACACATCGGCAATCTCGCGCGGGTGGGCCGGCAACTTTACGCGTTCGTTTTGGTAGTCGATGTACACGCCATGTTCTGATAAGGTGGCCATCACGCCCTCCACATTCATTTTTGCTTTCAGCAACGCAATGCCTTTTTCCAATTGCGATTGATTACCCGGTTCCAATTCGATCTTCAGGCCCTCGCGCATCTCTTTCAGGTTGGGTTTGAACAAACTCACCCCCCGATACGAAAGGAAATTGCGCTTTTTAGGATCCACCACGGTGGCACACTGCCGGGCTTTGGCCAATGCCACCCCATGGGCAATGATGCGTTCGCTCAGCGTTCCCTTGTCGTAGTCCTCAAAGATGACCACGTCACATTGCGGCATCAGCTT
>JALONI010000109.1 GCA_025455015.1 Cyclobacteriaceae bacterium
AGTATCTCCAAAGACATTCTCATGCTTACGCGGGTTGACAAGCCTGCCTTGCTGCGAAAACTTTTTGAGTTAGGTTGTTTATATTCAGGGCAGGTTTTGTCTTATACAAAAATTGTTGGGCAGTTGCAGGATGCGGGCAATACCACGACTTTAGCTCACTACTTGCAATTGCTCGACACGGCAGGGCTGCTGGCAGGTATTGAAAAATATACGGGCGAACAACTTCGTCAACGTTCTTCCAGTCCGAAATTTCAAGTGCATAACACTGCGTTACTTACCGCACAACAAGGTGCTGCATTGAAAGAGGTAAGGTTAAAGCCTGACGTATGGGGCCGTTGGGTAGAGGCAGCCATTGGAGCTCACTTGGTGAATCATCAATTAAGTGAAGGCTATACTGTTCACTATTGGCGGCACCGAAATGATGAGATTGATTTTGTGCTGGAGAAGAAAGGAAAAGTAATTGGGCTTGAAGTGAAAAGCGGTGCTACACAAAAGGCACCTGGCACGGAAGCATTCAAGAAACAACACGAGCCTGATAAGGTTTTGCTGGTAGGAAATAGTGGAGTTCCGTGGCAGGAATTTCTAAAACTTAAGCCAGTGGATATTTTTTAGAAGATTAAATAAGACCTGTTAACCGTTTGGGCAAATTATAGTGTAATGACATCTCACTATGTTTGACAAAGCAACGCAACAATAGTGTGAGAGTTTCCCGGTTCGGCTTTTGGATCGTCATTGTTCTGTTGAAAACTCCGGCCAGTGCGCAACCAAAGGAAGCGTGGGCAGGTAGTTCGAAAGGTGTACGTCAACAGCAATTCAATCCGGTGCTCGACTCGCTCGTTCGTACCACGCTCCACACAATCTATTCTTATCGATTCAGCGAGGCTCGAACCCAGATCGCCCAAGTAGCGGAACGGGATTCGCTGGTGGCGGCTGGCTTGCTCGTTTTTCTTTTGCGATGGGAGTATGTACCGATCCAGGTCAGTCCGGAAAGCGACCGATACCGCGGGTTGTTGGAAGCTCTAAATCAGTCCCTGGTCGAAAAAAGCGATAAGACTTCGCCTGAGAAGTACATGCTCATTTCGGGTTTTTTGTTCCTGTGCGAATACCACTATCAAAAACGCGATCACTTTACGCTGGACATTGCCACAGATTTACGCGAGCAACGACCGGCATTGATGGCGATAGTGACCGATGTGGGTGTGATGAGGGATTCTTTCAACATTGACTTTGGCCATCACACAATACCCCGGGAGCGAACCAACTACCCAATCACCCCCGAGCCAATCAATTCATCGTGGGCGTACCACGCGGCAAACTGACCTGGCGTAATGCCTCGCTGCGGGCGCTCAAACACAAGATAAAGACCCTCCTCACGCTGGTGCAGCGTACAAGGCTCCAACGGCTGGCGGTAGCGGATGCGCGCCTGGTAGTTCGTTGCTTCGCCCGGTGCCAAACGCAAGTCTTCGCGGATCCAATGGGTTTCTGCCTGCGGAATGAATAGCCCTTGGCGATACAGCCCGGGGTGATGTTCGCCCATGCCGGTATAAATTACATTTTGGCGCGTATCGGTGCCAATCACAAACAACGGTTCTGCAAAACCACCCAGGTTCAGGCCCCTGCGTTGGCCAATGGTGTAAAAGTGCGCTCCGTTGTGTTCGCCCACCACGGTGCCCAGCTCGGGTGTCAAGGCGTAAGGCGCGGTCATGTGCGCCAGCTCGGCCGTGGCGTGGCCGTTGGCAAAAGCCGGTGAGTGGGCAGGTATGTCAATAACCCTTCCTTTTTTTGGTTCAAGCCGCTGTTGCAGAAAGTCGGGCAGGTGTACTTTGCCAATAAAACACAGCCCTTGCGAGTCTTTCTTTTCGGCCGTGGCCAGCCCTGCTTTTTTGGCGATGGCGCGCACGTCCGGTTTCAGTAATTCTCCGATGGGGAAGAGCGCCTTGGCCAACTGCGCCTGCGTCAGTTGGCAAAGAAAATACGATTGATCTTTGTTGGGATCTTTACCTGCCAGGAGCCGGTAAACCGGCTGCCCGTGCACGGTGGTTTCGCCTTTGCGGGCATAGTGGCCCGTGGCCACAAAGTCGGCCCCCAGTTTTATGGCTGCGTTCAAAAAGATGTCAAACTTGATTTCGCGGTTGCAGAGCACATCGGGGTTGGGTGTGCGCCCGGCCTGATACTCGGCAAACATGTAATCTACAATGCGCTCTTTGTATTCCACGCTTAAGTCAATGGCTTGAAACGGAATTCCCAAATGTTGAGCCACAATCATGGCATCGTTGCTGTCGTCCAACCAAGGGCATTCGTTGCTGATGGTCACGGAGTCATCGTGCCAGTTTTTCATGAACATGCCAATGACTTCGTAGCCCTGCTCCTTCAGCAGAAAGGCAGTGACGCTGGAGTCCACCCCGCCCGATAACCCAACGACAACCCGTTTTTTCATCTCATGCCATCCGTTGCCTTTAGGAAGGATTTTCTTCGGCTAAAAGTTCATTTACGAGTTGGTTGAAGCGCTCCTGGAACCGCTCGTAATGAATGCCGGTGCCGGGTCCTGAAAAACCGGTATGAATGTGCTTCACCGTGCCGTCTTTGCCAATAAAGATGGTGGTGGGAAAAGCCACCACGCGGTTGAGGGCCGGCAAGGTTTCCGATGCCTTGGCTTTATCGTTTACGCCTGCGATCACAATATCGTAGCCCACATTCCACTTGCTCTTCATTTTTTCCACCCGCTCTTTCGCATAGGCGAAGTCGGCTTTGCGCTCATAGGCCAGCCCCAGTATCTCCACCCCACGTTCGTTGTTCCGCTCATACCACGGAGCCAGGAACCTGGTCTCGTCCATGCAATTCGGACACCACGTGCCCAGAATTTGAAGGATGACTACCTTATTTTTGAATCGTGCGTCTTCAAGCGTTACCGGCTGGCCGTTCAGGTCGGGGAAGCGGAAGGTAAGCTTATCGTAGCCCGGCTTCAGAAACGTCAACGACTCGGCATCGGGCAGGGCTGCCTGGTTATTGCGCACACCCGCCCAGGTTTCCAGTCCGTTTTTGCCTGAATAAAAGCGGCCGCGGATTGAATCGCCCGACAGGGTGGCGGTAAACACAAAGGCGTGGTTGCCATCAAAGGCACTCAGGCGCAGTTCCTTGTCGATCACGTTGCCTTGCAGATAGCGGTAGTCGCCCGTGGGCGTCAAAAATGTACCGATCACATCATTGCCCTCCTGCTGGATCATGGCTACGGCCGGGTACTGTACCGTATCGGATACTTGGAAGGTGACACCGAACGTTCCGGAAAAGTCTACCGAGGCAGTCGTGTCGGAAGTAAACCGATGTGTTTCATCGTAGGTGGCTTCAAACGGCAGGTTGCCCGAAGGTGCATAGTTTTTGACAAACGTGCCCGTCAGCCGGGTGTCGTCAAAGCGGGCCACCAAGGCGGCATCAAACACGTGCATGACTAGGCGTACCGAATCGCCCGCAATCGAAATCTCATCTAACAAAATCTTTTCATCGGCATTGAGCAAGTATGCCTGGTAGCCGGCTGCGGACTTGGTGATCTCCAGGCCAAACGGCAGCTCCTGGCCTTGAAGCGAAATAACGCCCCGCCACAGGCCCGTGGGCAGTTCCCGGGCGGCCGGTGTGCATGACAGGATGGCGAGAAGGCAAGCGATGGACAAGCTACGCATGGGCAGATGGATAAGAGTGCAAAATTGCCACTAAAAACATGCGCACGCAACACGGCTCGTACGCGCGAAGTTCACGCGGTGCTAGCGCTGTTGTTGCAACTCATGGTCAATGACCGAGAAAACTTTCTGCTTCAATTCGTCTATGTCCGCCAGGGTGAGCTCTTGTGTTTCGATGGGGTCGTGAAACACCACGTCTACGCGGCCGGCATGCAGCAGCGGCCAGGGCGTGTCGGGCATGCGCTTCCAGTTGTACGGAATGGTGACGGGCACGATCGGCACTTTTTTTTCAATGGCCGCGCGAAAGGCTCCGTCCTTAAAAGGAGCCATCCGTGGCGGATCTGTGGTCACAATACCGCCTTCCGGATAAATGACCAGGCTCTTCCCTTCGTCCAACGCCAGCAATGAGCGCCTCAACGTCTGCGACCGACTCCTCAAGCTGGCTCGGTTCACGGTGATGTGAAGCTTTCGGTACATGAAGCCAAACAGCGGAATCTTCTCCATGTCATTTTTACCCACGAAGACGGCATTGACCGGATTGAGCCCCATGGTGGGGATGTCTAAATACGAAAAATGATTGGGGCAAAAAAGGTATTGTCGGTTTCGATCAATGCGAGGCGATACCCGCACGCGAACGGGAAGAAAACACAACAGAAATAGAACCCGGGCCCATGCGCGGTTCACCACACCCACCCAGCGATAGCGGGAGGGAAATACGATGGCGTACAGCAACAGGATAAACGCGGGGACAAAAAGCACGGCAAACACAAACAACCCGTAGGCGGTATGCAGTATCCGCAGCGCTTTCATCATGGGCTATTGACGATTGATGGGGTCGGATGAGGGAATGACGATCAGTTGTTTTTGACGCCCATCGATATAATAAAACGCAGCCCCCGTGAAATAGCCGTCCTCTTCCAGTTGGATGCGGATGTCTTTTTTCCAAAGAGGAATGTTGACCGTGCAATTCAGTTCGATGGAATAGGCCGTGTTGGCATGCAGTGGGTAATCGCCTGTGAACGGCACCCCGCCTTGCATGTCCCACATGCCGATGGTGGTGCCGGCTGCGTGGCCATGAAATCCAATCGGATGGGTGTAGATGGAAGGCGTGATTCCCTCGGCCAAGGCTTGCTCGCGCGTGGCTTTGAGGATCTCATTTCCCGTGCGCCCGGTTTGGAAGTGCGAGGTCAAGATGTCTTGCAGCCGGTTTCCTTTTTGGAACGCCTCTTTCAAGTACGCGGGGGCATCGGTTTCACCCGCCTTCAGCACGTAGGCATGCTGTTGGGTGTCGGTGTTCAGCCGCAGGTAGGTGATCCCAAAATCGACATGCAACAGATCGCCCGGCTGGATGACCAACGGTTGGGGCCGTTTGGCGGTGATGGCTTCGGGTTCATTGCGCTGTACCGACACCGAGGGTTGAAACCACGTGTCCAGCTTTACGGATTTGATTTTTTCGCGGTACCACCACACCACATCTTCGGTGGTGGTCACGCCCGGTTGGATCACCTTGTCCGAAAAGCCCTCTTGAATGATGGCGTGCGCGATGCGGCAAATCTGTTGGTAGATGACCATCTCGCGCTCGGTGCGGGTTTCCAGCCAACCCACTGCCAGGTTTTGGGCTGAGGTAACGCGGCTGTGCAGCGGTTTGGGCAACACGCGCATCAGGTTATCATAGTCATTGCTTGTGAGGCCATCGGCATGGCCGTAGTGGGGCGCTTTGTTGATGCCGATTTTTTTGGGGTTGCGGTCGGCAATGAGTTTGCCGAGCTGCGCCCATTGGTCGGGGTTTGAGTCGGGGTCCCAGGCACGCAAAAACAGTTTGCCCACATCGTACCGCGATACGGCCAGGTATTCCATCTCTTTTCCTTCGCCCCGGTCGAAGGCGATGAGCATGGTGGTGCGCCTGGCGGCAAACCAGGTGGCGGGCAGCAGCGTGCGGATGACCGGGTCTTCGTTGTACTCGCGCGAGATAATGACCCACAGGTCAATGCCCTCTCTTCGCATGAGGCCCGGCAGCACCTGGCGCAGCCGGTCTTCCAAAAGTTCGTCAACGACTTTGGCTTGTTCGCGCTGCGATAAGATCAGTGGGTATTGCGCTTCCGCGGAAAGCGACCAGCCCAGGGCCAACAAAAGAATCAAACGTTTCATGGGTATGGGAGATAAAGTGAGGGGCTAACCTTGAAAAGCGATCACGCACCGTTCGTTTTTCAACAACTCATGCGCACGCGAAACATCGACAGCCGATTTGGCATCGTTCATTTGCTCTTTCATGGCAGCTTTGATATGCCGTACGCGCATCGCTTCGATGAAGCGCTTCACGTCATCATGTGTTTCCAAAATCAGCTTGGGCACAGGCGTGGGGCGGTTGTCATCGTCTTTGGCCACCATGGTAAAAAACGAAGAGTTTGTGTGCTTGGTCACATGGGTTTTTACATTGTGGGCCTCCACGCGTATGCCCACCATGAGCGAAGTGGTGCCCACGTAGTTGACCGAGGCATGCAGCGATACCAGTTCGCCCACTTCCACGGGTTGCAAAAACTCCACACGGTCAACCGATACCGTGACGCAATAACTGCCGGCATGTTTGCTGGCGCAGGCGTAAGCCACCTTGTCCATCAGCGAAAGCAAAATGCCCCCGTGTATTTTGCCGCCAAAGTTGGCATAGGCAGGTATCATTAGTTCCGTGATGGTGGTTTGCGACTCGCGCACGGCACGGGCAGGCTCGTTCATACATCGGGTTTGTGTGCCCTAAAATAGAGGTTATTCGCGAAAGCACATGCACCGCGGGCCGCGAAAGCAACGGGACTTGTCTTGAAAAATCAGTAACAGATTACGCACCCGGGTCCTTCGGCCTGTTCGCAGGCGGATCGGGTAGGATAGCACGCGCCCGACCCCGGCTTGGAGTAGGGGCTGGCAGCGTTACAGCCGCTGCAACTCTCTTCCTCTTCGCAACTGACAAAGCCCGCGCAAAGGGAGAGCAACAGCACCCCGCCAAGGGAAGAGAGAAATCGAAACGAAAAGCGCTTGTTCATCCGGCAAACTATCCTGAGAGCAAAGATATTTGATTTTCCGAACATGAATTAGGCGGAGGGGGGCACGTTTCGCAAAAAAGTTCGCAGCCGCCACGTGGCCGCCACGGCCGTCAGGCTCAGGCCGATGCACAGGCCGCTCCAAATACCGGTGGCCCCCATGCCTGCCCAAAACGCAAGAACATACCCAATGGGCAGGCCGATCACCCAATACGACACGAAGATGAGCAGCGAGGGTATGCGCACGTCTTGCATGCCACGCAGGGCGGCAATGCTCACTACTTGTATGCCATCGGAGAGTTGAAAGAGCCCTGCAATGATGAGCAGCGAGGCGGCCAGCGAAGCCACTTCTGCATCTTCCACATAAATGAAAGGCAACTGATGACGGCCCACGATGAAAGCCGAAGCGCACAGTGCCATGAAGATGACCGCCAAAACCAACAACACGTTGGCCGAAAGACGCATCTGTGCATAGTCGCGTTTGCCCAAAAAGTAGCCCACCCGAATGGTGGCGGCTGCCGCGATACCCGAGATGGTCATGTAACTGATGGTGGCCAGGTTGATGGCAATCTGATGGGCGGCCAAAGCGGTGGTGCCCAGCCAGCCCATCATCACCAACGAAAAATCAAAGGCCGCCACTTCAAAAATGAACTGCAGGCCGGCCGGCAAACCAATCGTCAACATCTTCCGAAACAAGCTGCGGCTGTAGTGGCCGATCTCAAACCCCGCCCGATAAGCGCGAAAGAGGGGCGCGCGGAACACATACAAGGCCAGCGCACCGGCCATGAACACCCGCGAGATGAACGTGGCATAGCCGGCACCGGGTAACCCAAGCGCGGGCATGCCCGCATGGCCATAGATGAACACATAGTTGAGCAAAATATTCAACACGTTGGCAAGCAGCACCACCACCATGGGCACCCACGTATGCGAGAGCCCTTCAGAAAACTGCCGGAACGTTTGAAAAATCAGCGCGGGCAGCAGCGACCACGTCACGATGTCCAGGTAGGGAATGGCCAAGTCGATCACGGCCGTGGGCTGACCGATGTGATACAGCAGGGGCTGAACCAACAGCACCAACGCAATCAGCACCAAGGCATTCACCCCATTGATGACCAGCCCATGTTTCAATGTG
>JALONI010000110.1 GCA_025455015.1 Cyclobacteriaceae bacterium
TCCCATCACCTTAAAGACCACCGTTTCTTCGCCAAAAGGAAACTCTTCGGTCACTCCCTTTTTTGACAAACAGTGCGTGCGAAACGACTCGAGGGTCAAAAGAAAAACCGTTTGATCAACCAAAGCGACAGGGCGCCCAGAAAAACCAGAATGGAAATTTTATTGATGCCGTGCATCATGCGGATGTTAAAATTGGTCGGGCGCTGGGGGTCTTTGCCTCGAAAAAAATAGGCTCCTACCTCTCCCAACTGAAAAAATTCTTTGATGGAAAGTTTCTTCTTCCCTGCCGGTGCCTGCTGATTTTCCATATCATTATTCGTTTACGTTTTCTTTTAGCTCCATCCAGTTCCCATCTTCGCGTATCAGTCCGATTAATTCATCGACCGCTTGCGGGGTGGGCACGTTCTTCTTCACTACCTCCTTGCCCCGATACAGTGTGATGCGCCCCGGGCCCGAGCCCACATAACCGTAATCGGCATCGGCCATCTCACCCGGCCCGTTCACAATGCAGCCCATGATCCCGATTTTGATGCCCTTGAGGTGATGGGTGCGCGCACGTATTTTGGCGGTGGTCTCTTGCAGATCAAACAACGTGCGCCCACACGAAGGGCACGAAATGTATTCGGTTTTGGAGATGCGCGTACGGGTGGCCTGTAAAATGTTGAAGGCTGTTTCGTTCACGGTCTTGTCCGGCACACTTCCCTTGGCCGTCAGCCAGAGTCCATCTCCCAGTCCATCAATCAACAGTCCCCCCAAATCGGTTCCGGAATATAGTTGAAACTCTTCCACGGTCACGCTTGGGTAGTCGCGCGACAGCACCACCGGCACCTCGCACTGTTGATTGATCAACTCCATAAACAGTCTGCGCTGCTCGGCCATGCCGTGTTTGTTGGCCGTAGCAATGACCAACACGGCCGTTGTGTCCTGTTTGAGGCGCTCAATGAAAACGGGTGTCAGATCGGTCAATGTGGCTTGCACAAAATGTAGGGCTGCCACGGCATCTGCAGCCAAATACTCGCTTGCGCGGATCAACGGATAGTGACGCGGCCGCGTGGCATGGTTCAGCCATGTGGCATAGTCTTGCAACACGCCCAGTGTGCCCGGTATTTCAAAATCGATGGATTGGTTGCCGAGATAAACATAATCGCATGCCATGTCGGTAATATTCCACTTGTCCAGCGGCACGGAATATTGATAGCCCACGGCAAAAAGCGAGGCAGCTGTGATCTTGTTGCGGTCAGAGAAATCGGCTATGACACGCGGCACCTGATGCCCGCCCAGGTTACCCACCTCGCGGGTGTGTCTGCGCGTATAGCGAAACGGATCAATCGGGTTGACGTCAATGCCGGGAATGGCCGCGTGCGGCAACCGGTTGTCGTAACGCTTGGCCAGCGTGGCGGCTACGGGCACCTCCGCTTCGGGTTCTTCGGTGAGCGACACACGCACCGTGTCACCGAGGCCGTCTTCCAACAGCGCACCAATGCCTACGGCCGACTTGATACGGCCATCTTCGCCATCGCCCGCTTCTGTCACGCCCAAATGCAACGGGTACGGCTGAAAACCCTCCTCGTCCAGCTTTTGCACCAACAACCGGTACGCCTGCACCATCACCTGCGGGTTGCTGGCTTTCATGGACAACACAATGTTGTAATAATGCAAGTCTTCACAGATGCGCAAAAACTCCAGGGCGGATTCCACCATGCCCAGCGGAGTATCGCCATAGCGGCTCATGATCCGATCCGACAGACTGCCGTGATTGGTGCCGATGCGCATGGCTGTGCCATACTCTTTGCAAATCTTCACCAACGGGGTAAACTTCTCGCGGATGCGCGCCAACTCAGCCTCATAGGCGACATCGGTATACTCAATTTCTTCAAAACGCTTTTTGTCGGCATAGTTGCCGGGGTTCACGCGCACCTTTTCCACAATGCGGGCAGCCAATTCGGCTGCATTGGGTGTAAAGTGGATGTCGGCAATCAAGGGCACTGTGTAGCCGCGTTGGCGCAATTCTTTTTTGATCTCCGCCAGGTTTTGGGCTTCCTTGATGCTGGGCGCTGTGATGCGCACGTACTCGCAGCCCGCCTCCACCATGCGTATGGTTTGTTCCACCGAACCCATTGTGTCCATCGTATCCACCGTGGTCATGGATTGCACGCGGATGGGGTGATGCCCGCCCAGCGGCACATCGCCTATGTTGACAATGCGGGTTTTTCTGCGGTTGTATTCGACCAGGCTATTGCAATAAGAGGCTACGGAAGCAACGGTTGGGTTCACAAAAAAAGGTTTGACCCAAAATTAACTCTTTCGGGGGCATAAATGTTTGACCGGGTCTGACGAAATGAGACCACCCGCAGACGCGCGGTGGAGCGTCAAATGTCGCCCAACTGCGGGCGTATCAAAATTTCTTCCACTACACTGTGGCGCGACAGCGACCAGGCCGCAAAAACCGTTTCGGCCACGTCCCGGGCGGTCATAAACCGGCTGTCGGGCAGGTCGGTACCGGCCCAACTGGCCGTTTTGGTGGCTCCCGGCAAGATGGCTGTCACGCGGATGCCGTTCTCTTTCAGTTCTTCGCGCAGCACTTTCGAAAAACCCAACAAGGCGAACTTCGAGATCGCGTAGGACCCTCCGTTGGGGTAGGCCTTGATGCTGGCGATGGAGCACATATTGAAAATGTGGCCTTCGCCCCGCTGCCTCATAGCCGCCACCAGGCCGCGGGTGGCATAGTAGGCACTGTACAGATTGCTGTCGATCATGCTTTCAAGGGTGCCTTCGGGCTCATCGGTTACGGAACCGGGCACAAAATAGCCCGCGTTGTTCACCAGCACATCCACCGGCCGGTTCAGGGCCAACACGGCCTGTGCAAAAGATTTGATTTCTTCCTTTTTTGACATGTCCGCTCGGAAGGCATACGCCTTTACGCCCCGGGCGGCTTGGGTATCGCGCTGAAAGGCTTGCAGGTCAGCCTCCTGGCGGGCGCACGTGGCCACGTCAAAGCCTGCCTGGGCAAAACGGTCTGCGATGGCGCGGCCAATACCCTTGGTGCCCCCGGTTACCACCAGTAGTTTATTCATAGGAATCAAAGATAGTGGGCTAGGCGAAATACGCAACGCGGCCGGCCGCGCACCGCTTCGCTGGCGTGTGGATTTTATCCTATCTTTGAGAATTGTAGCGCATCCATGTTGATGAAATCATTCGGCAGGTACATCCTTTTTTTGGGGTCGTTGTTCGTGCGAAGGGAAACCTTCATGACCTATTACAAACTGGTTTTTGAAGAATGCGTGCAAATAGGTGTGCGCTCCATTTTTTTGTTTGTGCTCGTCTCCACCTTTATGGGGGCGGTGACCACCGTACAAACGGCCTACAACATGGTCAGTCCGCTCATCCCGCGGTTTGTCATTTCACAAGTGGTTCGGGAAATGACCATTTTGGAACTGGCGCCCACCATCATGGCCATCATCTTCGCGGGCAAAGTGGGCTCCAGCATGGCGGGCGGGCTGGGCACCATGCGTATCACCGAGCAGATTGACGCGCTGGAGGTGATGGGCATCAACTCGGCTTCGTACCTGGTTTTGCCGAAAATCGTAGCCTCGTTGCTGATGTACCCCCTGCTGGTGATTGTGTCGGGCGTATGCGCCTTGTTGGGCGGTTATCTGGTCGGCACCCTCACGGGTGTACTCACCCCCACCGAGTATGTGCAGGGCATCCGTTTTGGCTTTCAGGAGTTTGGTGTTTCCTTTGCGCTTATCAAGTCGTTTGTTTTTGCGTTTCTGATTTCTTCCATCTCCTCGTTCAAAGGGTACTACACACAGGGCGGTGCCCTGGAAGTAGGTATTTCCAGTACCCAAGCGGTGACCTCCAGCGTGATTGCCGTTTTGTTAGCTGACTATTTCCTGGCCGAATTGCTGTTGTCATGATCAAAATCAATTCCATTTCCAAAAGCTTCCGCGACAAGACCGTGCTGAACAGCATCAGTGGCGAGTTTGACAAAGGAAAATGCAACCTGATCATTGGCGCGTCAGGCACGGGCAAGAGCGTGTTGCTCAAGTGCATAGTGGGGTTGCTCCCCCCCGACTCGGGCCACGTGTACTATGACTTGCGCAACTTTACCGAGGCCGACAAAGAGATGAAATCGGAGATCCGCAGGGAAATTGGGATGCTCTTTCAGGGGGGTGCCTTATTTGATTCAAAAAACGTGGAAGAGAACGTGATGTTCCCGCTGGATATCCTCACCCAAATGGGGGAAGAAGAAAAACGCGAGCGCGTCAATTTTTGCCTGCAGCGGGTGGGGCTGGAAAACGTGAACAAGAAAATGCCCTCCGAAATCAGCGGAGGTATGAAGAAACGCGTGGGCATTGCCCGCGCCATCGTCAACAACCCCAACTACCTGTTTTGCGATGAGCCCAACTCGGGCTTGGATCCGCAAACTTCGATCTTGATCGATGAGCTGATCCTGGAAATCACCCACGAATTTGACATCACCACCGTGGTGGTAACGCACGACATGAACTCGGTGATGGGCATCGGTGAAAAGATCATGTTTTTGTACAAAGGCGACAAGGTGTGGGAAGGCTCCCATCAAAACATCACCTCTTCGGGCGTGCAGGCGCTGGATGATTTCGTGTTCACCAACAAAGTAATGAAGTCGTTAAAAGCCTCGTGACGGCAACCCTGGCGGCAACATCCACGCTTCTCCCGAGGGCGCTTCTCCGTGAACACCCTGCCGATTTCAATGTTAAGTTTTTGACCCCAACTGATTGATTGACAAAACGATGAACAATTTCTATGTTAAGTTATTGTTAACTCTGTTAACATTTTGGTAATGCCGCTCTACCTTTGGCTATCATTGATTAAAACGTATAATCCTGTATGGCAAAAGATAAATCGCGTAAGAAAGTAAAGGCACAAGTGGCGGAGGCCGTGGCCAACACCCTGAAACAATTAAAGCTCGAAAAGCCTTCAAAAAAAACAAAGAAGGCCGTTTCAAAAATCGCAAAAGCAGCGGCCAAAGACTTGAAAAAAGCGGCCAAAAAAGCGGCCGGTAAGTCAACGAAAGTAAAAAAGAATAAGGAGGTAGCCGTAGTCCAGGCGGCCGCCTAACCGGTTTGGAAATTGACACTGGAAAACAGCCCCGTCCGGTTTTCGGATGGGGTTTGTTTTTTGTTGCGATCTTCCGTAGCACCACCCGGCCGCGCGTTTTCTATCGTCCCTTCCTCGTTGGCCGAAAGGGCAAAAACGTATAGTAATACTTTACCAGGAACGTCTGCGTGCCTGACAAGGGCCGCATGATCTGTTCGTTGTATCTTCTTTCCGCGAAAAGATTTTCATTCCACACCAGGTAGAAGTCATGGCCATCCTTGAAATTGTAGCGGAGCCGCGTGTTGTTGAAAAACTGGTTTACGCTGCTGTTGTATTGGACGGTCAGGTTGATGGACAGATGTAAATCCAGGGCATAGGCTACGCGCACGCGTGCCAGGTGCACGTGTTTATACAGGTTGCGAGGCTCAAAGCGAAGGTGAGTATAGTCATACGTAGCCTGTATTTCCCAATGCTTGCCCAGGTTAAACGTGGGGCTTGCGTTCAGATTCAATCGGCTGCCGTCATAAAACCCACCCTGTATCGCGCGCACCGGTACGCGTATACCCTTGAACCGCGGAGGGGTAAAGCCCAGCGTGACCCTTGCAAAATGATACCCCCCCGGGGGAATGACCACGCCATTACCAAAATCAAGGGATGTGGCCAGGTACTCATACTGTACGTTGAGTTGCCCGCTCCACTGCGTGCCTTTAAAGGTTGTGCCTCGCCACCCCATGCCGATGTCGTTGCTTTCCCACATTCCGTTTTCGGCATGAATGTAGGAATCCATCGCCAGCAGCGTATACCGTTTGTACTGGAATTTGCCTTTGCGTTCGGTGGCAAATTTTCCATAGTCGATATTCCACCAGGGGTTGTGAATATTGCTTCGGTCTACAAAGCCCACCTCGGGATTGAAGTTCTTCCCGGAGTACGTATAACCGATCTTGTGAAAAAAACGGTCGGTCCTGCGGTTTTCCCAAAGCAGATTGACACGACTGGCGTCTGCTCCGCCCGGCTGGCCCACCACATCATGATACGCGGCATTGACGAGCAGGTATTGTGTGCCCGCTGGATTCAGCAGCGCGTCCAAACCATAGGCATAGCTTTGCTTGCCGGAGCGCAAACGGCTGGTTACCATGGCCCCGACAAAACTGCGGTTGTTGAGCACTTTCTGCCGAAGCCGCAACACGCCATAGTTTTCTGTGGGCACCCGGGTGCCGTTGGCCAAATCGGTGGGGGCCGCCTGCATGTTGAGCAAGCCGATGTCCAATTTTTGAGTGAGCTTTCCCGTGAGGCGCAAGCCTCCGTAAATGTCGGTAAGCTGTCCTTCATTGATACCAATCCTGCGGCTATAAAACAATTGCGCATCGCCCCCCAAACTAAACTCAAACAACCCTGCCTGCTCCTGAAAAAATAACCTGCGCTCGGGAAAGAACAACGAAAAGCGTGTCAGGTTGATCAACTGGTCATCGGCCTCTACCTGCGCGAAATCCGGGTTGATGGAGGCATCCAGTGTCAAGTATGGACTTACCCCGATTTTGGCATCCAGGCCTGCCTGAAAATAAGGGCTCGTTTGCCGGACAATGCCCGTCTCACTTTCGTTGATCAGATTTCTCCGCTCCGTTCCGGCCAAAACATAGGGTGTTAGCAGGAAGAGGTTGGGTTTGGGAAGATTCAGAAAAACCACGGGCTGCTTCAAGGAGGGTTTCATGATGGGCTCAATGGCATGGCGCGGGACGGCCGGAAATTGGTGATACTCCTGCCGGTATTGGATGGCGCGGGTAGCGCTGATGCCCATTTCGATGTTGCCCGCGTTGTTAGGTTTGTAGCGCAGATTGTAAAGCGGAATCTTCATCTCAAAAAACCATCCGTCTTTGTTAATGACTGTTTTGGCTTCCCAAAACATATTGAAGGCCGGGTTGAAGGTAGCGTTGCCCAACTCCACCGCATCATTGGACATGGCCATATCATAGCGACTGCCGAGGGGATACACCGAAAAAACAAATGCGTTTTGCCTGTCAAAGCGTGAATCAAAATGGATTGTCATCCAGTCGTCTCCGCGGTAGCCATCGCGCACCAGGTTACGGGCAATAATGGTGGACGAGTCGCGGGTGAAGCAGCGGCCGGCCAGGTAGAGGAACTGGTCGTCATAGGCCAGGCGGAGTTCGGTGCGTTCCGTGGGCGGTGCGCCCCATACCGGTTCGAGCACAATAAACGGCACGGAGGAGATGGCTCGCCATGCCGGTTCATGGCTCGGGCCGTCCACCGTGATCAACCCGGTAGTGCGAGCGATGACGATCGGGGGCTTATTCAAATACGCGGAATCCTGACCGAAGCACGTGGTCGCAACGAGTGCAGCCCACAGAAAAATAATGGAAGGCGTTGGCAGCATGGCAAAAGAACAAGGTTACGCCCGCACGATTGCTTTTGCACCGCGTACTTGGTACTCGTTTGCCGAGAGGCGAAAAAAACGGTGCGAGAGGAAGGCTCCCGACTTGGCTCACTCGTACACCGCAGGCGTTATGACCACAGTGGGTACATCAGTGCCACAGCCCCGGCATCTCATCGGCTTTTGCATACAGCACCAGCATCACGGCTACGATGAGCAGGCTGTATTCCACCCCGCCTCCATCCAGGCCCACCACAAACCAACCAAGCGGCAGGTGTACCAGAAAAATACCCGTCACGATGATCAACGCATGAAACAGCAAGCAGTAACGCGGCTTAACACCCAGTGCCAGCATCGACCCCGAA
>JALONI010000041.1 GCA_025455015.1 Cyclobacteriaceae bacterium
TGCGGATGTCGCTGTCGGGGATGTCATAAATGAAGCCTACGTTACGGATGTTAAGCCCTGAAAAAAAGCCCACGTGCCGATCGGCATCGTAGTTGACCAGATTTTGAAAATTAAAGACGGGCGAGAAGCGCACCGCCCCGCTCGTCTCGGTGCCGTTGAGGCTGACGTTGGAAACGGAGAAAATCCACTCGCCACCCGAGGTCGTGTACCACCGGCCGGACTGCGCCTGCACCACCAGCAGAGCGAAAGCGAAGAAAACAGAGAGAACGTACTTCATAAAAAGGTTAATTTTGGGTGAGAGGGGATGTGCAAAGGCTATGCCTGATTTTTTTGGTCGACCGGGCCATCGCTCTGCAGCCCCCGCGTTTTTTGGTCGAAACGAAACAGCCGGAATATGGTTCGCCTGAAATTGATAGGCCTGGTGCTTTTTTGGAGCGTGGCATTGTACTCATGCAAAGAGGTTTCCTTTCCGCAGACGCAGCCCGCGGGCGTGGCAGCCCTGGCCGAGGTGCCTGCGGGTTTGCGCGGCCACTACAATGCCGTAGACAACGTCACTCGCGAAAAGGGCGACACCCTCATCATCGAGTCATGGGGCTATCGGTTTACCGACAAAAATGACAAGGACTGGCTCGGGCGCGGGGTGCTAAGCGACTCGCTGGTGGTGAAGTTTTATGAAAATGTCTACTTCGTCAACTTCAAGGCCGATAACCAATGGGTGCTGCGGCTCATCCGCAAGAAGAGCACGGGCGATCTTGAGTTTCTGTACCTCGACATCCAAAGCGATGAGAAGCGCCAAGAGCTGCTGAAGCGGCTGGGCAAACGCCTCGCCATAAAGGAAATCAAGCGCCAGGACGACACCTTTTACCAAATCAACCCCACGCCCCAGCAATTGATGGCGTTGATCAACGAAGGATTTTTCACGGCCCAACGGTTGGAGAAGATGGAAACCCGACTGCCGCGATGACCTCCGAGCTGCGCGATATTGTTTTTTTGGATATTGAAACCATTGGGGCGGTGGAACACTATGCCCACCTGGACGAGCGGCTAAAAACTCAATGGGCACGCAAGGCCGCGTTCTTAAAGCGCGAAGAGGGGCAAACCGATGAAGACTTATTTTACGACCGCGCAGGCATCTATGCCGAGTTTGGTAAAGTGGTGTGCGTGGTGGTAGGCAAGTTGTTTGATGTAGACGAGCGAACGCTCGGGCTCAAAACCAAGGCCTTTGCCGAGGCTGACGAAGCGCGCCTGCTCACCGAGCTAAAATCGTTACTGGACAAACTGGAGCCGGGCACGCGCCTCTGCGCCCACAACGGTAAAGAGTTCGACTTCCCCTACCTGAGCCGCAGGTTTTTGGTGAATGGCCTGGAACTGCCGGCCGTGCTCAACCTGGCGGGCAAGCGGCCCTGGGAGGTGCCCCATTTGGATACGCTCGAGCTCTGGAAGTTTGGCGACTACAAGCACTACACTTCGCTGGATCTGCTGGCGGCCATCTTCAACATACCCACCAGCAAGGGCGAGATGGACGGCAGCCGCGTGAACCACGTGTTTTACAAAGAGAAAAACCTGGCCAAGATTGCTTCTTACTGCACGGGCGATGTGGTGGCCGTGGCGCAACTGTACCTGCGTATGAAAAGCCTGCCGCTGGTGGAGGAAAAAAATATTGTTCAGGCGTAGGAATATTGACCATGTTGGCAAAAGGCGTTGTTTTAAAACTAGTTTTTAGCCTATATTTCTCCCCGTACCGAGCTTAACTTGAGAGATGGAAATAAATACCCGTTTGTATTTAGGTGATTGTAAGGAGATTATTAAGAAAATTCCCGATAATTCAATTGATCTGATATTCACCTCACCGCCCTACGCGGATCAGCGAAAAAACACGTATGGAGGAGTTCATCCCGATAAATATGTGGAATGGTTTCTTCCAATTTCCAACGAACTTCTCAGGGTATTGAAACCAACAGGCACTTTCATATTGAATATCAAAGAGAAGGTAACCGAGGGTGAGCGTAGCACCTATGTGATGGAATTGATCTTGGCTATGAGAAGGCAAGGGTGGTTTTGGACCGAGGAGTTTATCTGGCATAAGAAAAACAGCTATCCGGGAAAATGGCCCAATCGGTTCAGAGATTCTTGGGAAAGGCTTCTGCAATTTAACCGGGATAAAAAGTTTGCTATGTACCAAGATGAAGTCATGGTACCGATGGGCGACTGGGCCAAAACCAGATTGAGGAAGCTGAGTGAGACAGACAAACGAAGAGATGACTCAAGAGTAGGAAGCGGATTTGGAAAAAACATTTCGAATTGGGTGAATAGAGACAAGGCCTACCCTTCAAACGTTCTCCACTTGGCGACTGAATGTAGTAACAAAAAACATAGTGCTGCTTTTCCAGAAGAGTTACCGGAGTGGTTTATTAAATTGTTCACGAAACCGGGAGATATTGTGCTAGACCCGTTTATGGGTTCAGGCACAACGAACATCGTTGCTCAAAAATTGAAGAGAAACTCTATTGGAATCGAAATCGTAAAGGAATACTACAACATGGTTTGTGAACAAATCGAACCGGTAAAGCTTGTTCTATTTGAACCAAAAGAAAATTATGGAAAAGCTAAGTCGAACAGACGTGTTGCATTACGTTGAGAAAAACATCGGAAATTTTCATCGAAAGAGGATAGATGGTCTTAATGACCTCAAACTAAAAACCGTTCTTAGAAAAAAGAATCCTTACTTATTCAGGGCAAAACATCTTTTGACTGCCGAGCAAATTGTCAAAGAGTTAGCAAGTGCATTTATATCTTCAAAAGAAGAGACAATCTTTGGCGACTGGCTTGAAGGGTTGGCTATTTTTATAAACCAGAAAGTCTATCAGGGTAGGAAGTCCGCTGTTCAGGGCATTGACCTTGAGTTCGACAAAGACGGTTGCCGATATATAGTGGCTATAAAGTCTGGCCCCAATTGGGGAAACAGCAGTCAAATCTCGAAGATGAGAAGTGATTTCAAGACCGCAGCAAAGACACTAAGAACAAGTGGATCGCATCTGCAAATTGTAGCGATTAATGGTTGTTGCTACGGCAAAGACAACAATCCGGACAAAGGCGATTACTTCAAGTATTGTGGGCAGCAGTTCTGGGATTTCATTTCTGGCGAGAACAATTTATATACCGATATAATTGAGCCTTTGGGGCACAGAGCCAAAGAAGAAAACACGGATTTTCTTGAGTCATACTCAAAAATGATTAATAAGTTTACAAATGAATTCTTCAGCAGTTTTTGTAAGGAATCTGGCGAAATCGATTGGAATAAACTAGTAATATTCAACTCAGGTAAGTAGCAGCGGTGTCTTTGAGGCCATAGTCACTCACTCCTCAACACCTTCACCGGATCGGTTAGCGCCACTGGCACGGCCTTGAACAAGACGGTGAGCCACCCTACAGCCAAACTTAGCCCTCCGGCCAGCAACAGTGCCGACACGGTGTGGTCAGCCTGATAGGCAAACGTGCCCAGCCACTGTTGAGCCACGTAATACACCGGCCCGGCCGTCAGCCCAAAGGCCACCAAAATCAACGCGACAAACTCGGCCGAAAGCATCCATGCCAGTTGCGGTACGGATGCCCCCATCGCTTTGCGTATCGCCACTTCGCGCAACCGCTGGCCGGCAGCAAAAAGGACCATACCCAGCAATCCGAGGCACGAGACCAAAATCGACAGGCCTCCCAAAATCAGTAGTAAGCGTCCCAGCTTCTGCTCGGTGTTGTGCAATTGGGCCATGTCATCCGTTAAAAACGAGTAATCGTAAGGCCGCTCAGCAGAGAATTTTTTGAACACGGCCTGCGCGCGCGCTACCATTTCAGAAGGACTGCCCGCGAAGCGGATGGCCACATAGTTCAGGCTGGCCGGATCCAGGTAAATGACCAGCGGCTCCACCTGGCGGTGGGCCGATTTGAAGTTGAAGTCTTTGACGATACCAATGATGCGACCGGGTCGCGTTTTGCGGATGGTGAATGGCTTATTGACGGGATCGGTGATGCCCATTTGCCTGACGGCTGCCTCATTTAGCAGCACCGCGTTGGAGTCAGAGGCAATGGTGGCATCGAATCCGCGCCCTTCCAGCAACCTGACGCCAAACGTGGGCACAAAATCATAGTCGGTCATGAAGTAATGGAAGCTGATCTCCTGGTCTTCGGTTTTCCCCTCCCAATCCATGTAGGTAGTGGTGGCATCGCTGAACGATATTTTTTCCTGCGTAGCCGTTACATGCAGTACCCCCGGCAATTTTTGAAGCTCGGCTTTGTAATCGGCCCACTGCCTGCGCACGGCATTGTGCATGAATGATACTAATATGTTGTCCTTTTGGACGCCCGGATCGCGTGTGGCCAGGTGATGCAATTGTTGTTGTACGACCCACGTGCCCGCCATGAGCGCAATGGCGATGATAAACTGAACCAACACCAGGCTGCGCCTGAGCCACAGGGCCGTGCGCCCCGACACAAACTGGCCCTTGAGGGCGGCCACCGGGTGGTAGGACGACAGCAGCCAGGCCGGATACGCACCTCCCACCAGTGTGACGATGCCCACCAGCACGATGAGCACCAGGACCAACTGCGATGGCGCCCCATCCATGGTGAGGGTTTTGCCGCTAAAGGAATTGAACGAGGGCAGCAGCAACCAGGCTAAGACCAAAGCCACCACCAACGCCAACATGCATTGCACGCCTACTTCAGCAAATGCACGCAGGGCCAACTCACTGCGCGAGGCACCCACTACCTTTCGCACGCCCACTTCTTTCGATCGCCTGAGCGCCTGGGCCGTGGATAGGTTGGCGTAGTTGATGCAGGCAATGACCAACACCAGTAACCCCATGACCGAGAATGCCTGTACCTGTGTAATGCTTCCATGTGTGAGGATATCATTATTCAGATGCCCGGATTTCAAGTGAATGTCCGCCAGGGGTTGCCACCGCACTTCGTCTTTGGCATGGGTGCTGCGGTTTTTGATGAGCGCATCGCGTGTTTTGGCAAACAACAGCGCGGTGTCTGTCTGAGGGGCTACCAAGGCGTAGGTGTGGTAGTTGCTCCAGTTCCAATTGGTGAAGTCATCGAAGCCGGCCTGCCTACGCAGTTCAAAGGGCAAGATGAAATCGGGGGCAAAGTGAGATTGGCCCGCAGGCTCTTTCAACAACCCCACCACCTCAATGAAAAACGGACCGATCTTGAGTGTTTTGCCAAGGGGGTCATCATCGCCAAAGTAGCGCCTGGCCATGGCGGGGCTTAACACGATTTCTTCCCAGCTCTTGCCAAAAGGCCGCCCTTGGGCGATCTCAAATCCAAACATCGAAAAAAAGGTACTGTCCGTGGTTACCCCTTTGTTGTAGTATCCACGGTCTTCAAACAGCATGAAAAACTCATCAAACGCCACGCGGGTGGTTTGTTGTATTTCAGGGAAGGTGCTGGCCAGGTAGGCGGCCAGTGGGGCAGGCGTGACTGCGATTGGGTAAACCGTGAGGGAGTCGGTACGCTGATACTGTACGAGGCGGTATAACTGCTGGTAGTTGGGGTGGAAGCGATCATAGCTTTGCTCATCGCGCACCCACAGCAGCGTGAGCAAGAAAACCGTAAAACTGGCGACCAGCCCCGTGAGGTTGATCCAGGCATAGGCCGTGCGAAACGGGCGAAGAAAAAGGCGAATGGTCACGCGCGGTGGTTTTCGGCTGATTGGTTAAGTGAAGATATCTCACAAAACCCAGCACAGCTACGCGCATGTGCTTTTGATGTAAGATAAGTTAACGATAAGACGAAAAACAGAGCGGTTTTTTTTATGAGCGCACGGTTGCGGTGTGCCACCCGCGCGGCCTCAATTGCCCGCGATAACAACCTCCTCCTGAACCTCGGGGAAGGGAATCTGCTGAAGCTGTTGCGTCAAATACGTTTTGACCAACGCATACGCCTCCGCGAATTCTGATTTCACCGGCTGGGAAGGAGGCAACTCGACCTTGAGCGCATCTACTTGTACGCCATTTCTAAAAAACCGGTAGCACAAATGCGGGCCGGTGGCCAACCCCGTGCTGCCAACGTAACCAATCACCTGACCTTGGCGCACGCGCACCCCGGGTACGATGCCGCTACCGATTTTGGACATGTGCAAGTACGCGGTGGTGTAGGTGGCATTGTGGCGTACCTTCACATAGTTGCCGTTGTTGATTTTGAACTGCGCTTCTTCTACCATACCATCGCCCACGCTGCGAATAGGGGTGCCGGTAGGAGCGGCAAAGTCGGTGCCCAAATGAGGGCGAAACACCTTTGCCACCGGATGGAAGCGACTCATGGAATACCGCGAGCTAATGCGGGTAAACTCGATGGGATACTTGAGTAACGCTTTGCGCAAGCTTTTCCCGTCTTCGTCAAAATAGTCGGTGCCTTCGCCCTGGTCGAAGGGGAAAGCATACATACCCTGGCCCATGTGTTCAAAGTAAATGCCCTTGATGCCGCCAATGCCGATGGGTTGGCCATCCACCTGAAGTTCGTCATAGATCAGCTTGAAGCGATCGCCCCGTTGCAACCGTTGAAAGTCCACCTGCCAGCCGAAAATATCGACAAACCGGTTGGTAAGTTCATGCGAGATGCCCATGGCCTCTACGGTTTCGGATAAATTAGAGTACACTACGCCCGCCACATTTTTTTCGATGCGTTTTACTTCGCGCTGGCAGGTTTCCACCAGCAGTGAATCTTTCAGGTGGAAGATGACATAGTCAATGGCGTTAGGCTCGTAGATGAGCGCGCGGGCCGTGCGAGCCGAGTCATTTTCGACCAGCAGCGTATACTTTTTGTGGGCCGCTATTTTGCGGAAGTCATACACACTTTTTGGAAGCATGTTCAGCTGCTGTGCCGTGCGTGGGTTCAAGGCATATCCCTGAAAAAGATCCGCAAAGCGCTGATTGCGTTGGATGGTGTTCTCGATCACCGTCAGGTCATTGGCCAATACCCCGTGCACAAAGGTGGGTACGGGCGGCACCAAGGGCTCGGCTTGCACCACCGGCACATCGGTGGGTGACTGGTTCGGGCGGCCATACCAAAGCGCACTTGCCGCGACCGCTACCGCCAATAAGATACCGCCAACTATCAACCACCGCTTGGGGCCTTGAACCGTCATTTTTTGCATCTATAGACCCGCAAGTTTACAGCAAAATAATTGAAAAACAGCCTATTGCCCTGCCAAAGTTGTGCCAGCGAAAGGGGCTGAACACGGGGCCGATCAATAGAACGCATCTTCGATGTGCCGTATCTCTTCCGCTTCGTTGGGCAATTGGCGTATGGAAACAATGTCGTACCGCACGGGCCCTTCCCAGCGGTTCACATACGTATAGTACTCGGCCCCTTCCAAAATCCTCATCACCTTTTTCCGGTTCACAAATTCTTCGGGATACCCAAATGAATCGGACGTTCTCAGCTTCACTTCCACAAACACAATCCAGGCGTCCTTTTTTACGATCAGGTCTATCTCCGATCGCTTGTGGCGGTAGTTTCGCTCCAGCACGGTATAGCCTTTGGCTTCCAAAAATGCGGCTGCACGCGCTTCGCCCTCCCGCCCTTTGCTGGTTTTATCGCTCATGGGTTTGTGCTACCTTTGATGCCGAATTTACCAAATATGTCTTCGACCAAGAAATACATCGAATCATTTACGCAACAATTGGCCGAGGGGCTAAAGTTAGGCCAGAGCCTGGATTTGGTGCGGCCCGGCAGCGACATCCGCAACATTGTCATTGCGGGCATGGGCGGCTCGGGCATTGGCGCTAATTTGGTCGAGTCGCTCACGTTTGGGCGCATACCCATCCCCATCTCAGTGTGCAAAACGTACAACATTCCGCAGTACGTAAGCCCGCACACGCTGTTTATTGCCTGCTCGTACAGCGGCAACACAGAGGAAACCATTGCGGCCGTGAACAAGGCCTTGCTCAAGCGCGCACACGTGATCTGCATTGCTTCGGGAGGCAAGCTGCTGGACATCGCCAAAGAATACAATCTGTTGTACATTCAACTGCCGCCCGGGTCGGATAGCCCCCGCGCCATGTTGGCCTTTAACATGCTGGCGTTAATGGCGGTACTCTATCACACCAACCACATTGGCGCAGCCTACATCAAAGAAACAGAAAACGCCATCGAATTTTTGAACCGGGGCGAAAAGGGTATCCAAGCCGAAGCCGAACTGATTGCCCGCAGATTGAAAGGCCGCTTGCCCGTGATCTATTGCGACAACCGCTTATATGCCATGGCCTTGCGCTTTCAACAGCAGTTGAATGAAAATAGCAAGCATATGGCCCACGTAAACACCTTTCCGGAAATGAACCACAACGAACTGGTGGGTTGGAGCTTTCCGGAGCCGCTGATGCCGATGTTGCAAGTGGTGTACATGTATAGCGACCATGACCATGAGCGCGTGGAAAAGCGCATGGAGATATGCCGCGCGATGTTCGAGAAAAAGTCGAACCCGGTCATTGACATCATAGGCGAGGGAGCCTCGTTGTTGGAGCAGTACTACTACCTCATCCACCTCACCGATTGGATCTCGTACTACCTGGCCAAAGAGAATGGCGTAGAGCCGGAGCCCATTGAGCCGATTATCTATTTGAAAACGGAGCTTGAGAAAATGAAATGATTATCGCTATTTTCGCATATGAATTGGCGTGATTACATCGTCTCAGAGGCAGAGGTGTTGGGTGGCAAGCCATTACTTAAAGGGACAAGATTGTCAGTTGAGTTTATTTTGGGGCTGTTTGCCATGGGGTGGAAAGGACAGACTATTTTAGAGAATTATCCGTCCCTGAATCAAGAAAGCATCCAGGCGGTGTTTTCGTATGCGCAAGACTCCCTAAAAGAAGGCCCCGTCTTTGAAGTTACACAATGAAACGGCTTGCGCTGGACGAAAATGTGCCTCGCGCAAGTGTTCGTTTGTTGCTGGCCCAAGGGATTGATATATTGGACATACACAGTAGCCACCGGGGCCTGCCTGACGAGGCAATTGTTACAATTTGCAACAAGGAGCAGAGAATACTCGCTACGTTTGATCGCGATTTTTATTTGCGGTTGAACCACTTTACTCCCACAAGGCCAGCCAAAATCCTGTTGGAGCCACTCCAAGCCGGCCCTCCCAATTTGAAAATTGATCGTAGTGGTAGATGACACGTTTATCCGCCAACGCAAAGTTAAGTGATGACCGCGCCCGCAAACAAACAAACCACTTTTATCGACTTGGGGCTCATGCCGTATGACGAAGCCTGGGCGTATCAGACACGGTTGTTTGAGGAGATACTCGAGATCAAAAAATCCAATCGCGACAAAACCGAGGGCGAAGCACAGCCCACGCCCAATTATTTGATTTTTTGTGAACATCCGCACGTGTACACCCTTGGCAAAAGTGGCAAAGAAGAAAACCTGCTGCTGCCGCTGGAACAACTTCGTACCCGCGGAGCCACCTACCACCGCATCAACCGTGGGGGCGACATTACGTATCACGGGCCGGGGCAGTTGGTAGCCTACCCCGTGATGGACCTCGAAAACTTTTTTACCGACATCCACCGCTACATGCGCACCTTGGAGGAGGCAGTGATCCAAACCGTGCGGCACTTTGGGCTGAATGCCACGCGCGTGCCAGGCCTTACGGGCGTGTGGCTACAAAACCCCGACCGGAAAATCTGTGCGCTGGGAGTGAAAACCAGTCGGTGGGTAACCATGCACGGCCTGGCGCTGAACGTAAACACGGACCTTTCCTATTTTGAACACATCGTACCCTGTGGTATTGATGACAAGACTGTAACTTCCATGCAACACGAGCTGCAACGCCCCGTGCCCATGGAAGAAGTAAATAAAGTGCTGCGCGCGCAGTTGTTTCATCTCTTTGGCATGACGTCATGAGACTGCTTTGGATAGTGATGGGCTGTTGGGCGTTGGCGGCATCTGCGCAACCCAAGCACAAAGGCGTTTGCTGGGTAGGCGGGCGCGAGGTAGTCACCGCAACGCAGGTACAAGCCGCCAAAGACGCGGGCATCACATGGCTGTCGCAGACACCGTTTGGCTGGCAAGACTCGGCCCACAGCCCCCTCGTCCAGTCAAACACGGGCACCCGCGTGTGGTGGGGCGAATCGGACGAAGGGCTCATGGTCACCACGCAACTGGCCCGTGACAACGGCATCCAAACCCTGCTCAAACCTCACCTTTGGCTGCGTCAAGGGTGGCCCGGTGACATTGCCATGAAAAGCGAAGCCGACTGGACGTTGTGGTTTGCTTCCTATGAGGCATTCATTTTGCGCTACGCCACGTTGGCCGAGCGCAGCGGCATCCCGATTTTTTGCATTGGCACCGAGTTGCAAAAAACCACGGTGCACGAGGCCGAATGGCGCGCCATCATAGCCAAAATCAGGAAGGTGTACTCGGGTAAACTCACCTACGCAGCTAATTTTCATGACGAGTTTGAGCACATCCGCTTTTGGGATGCGCTTGACTATGTGGGTGTGCAGGCCTACTTTAGCCTGAGCAGCCAGGAAGCTCCCACGCTGGCCGATCTGCGCGAAGGGTGGAGACAGCCCCTGGCAGCCCTTGAGGCCTTGCATAAGAAATGCCGCAAGCCTGTGTTGTTCACCGAAATCGGCTACCGCAGCACCCGCGATGCGGCACGCGAACCGTGGCGTTGGCCGCAGGCCACCGACCACGTGCAGCAGTCCGAACAGGCCCAGGCCGATTGCTACGAGACGTTTTTTCAAAGCGTGTGGAATCAGAAATGGTTGGCGGGTGTTTATTTTTGGAAATGGTATCCGCACCCCGGGCATCGGCACCATGCCGTTGACTTCACCCCTCAACAAAAGAAAGCGGAAGCCGTGTTGAAAAAGTGGTTTAGCCTATGATGAAAGACATTGAGATACCGCAAGTGCAAAACGTAACGCTGGCGGTGGTGCGCGAGAAAAACAACCTGATGCAGGACGAATGGAGGGTGTACCTGATCAACAACAACGACTTTGCCATTGAAAACACGCTGGTGGCCAGCAAGGGGTATGGCGAAAGGAATGGCGAAGAGCAGCGCACCTCCACGCTGCGACACTTTTTGCAAACGGTGCCCGCCCGCGGCAGCGTAATGATCGAACCGATTGACGCGGGAGTCTTTCACCTGAACAACGAGTATTGGGTGAGCTACTACATCGGCCGTCAGATCTATGACAAGCGCTTTGTGTTTGTGCCTGATTCCATCAAGGAAGACAATCTGAGTTTCATCAAGGAGTTGGATAAGCAAGGCGTACTTCATTCGTAGCCACATGCGCATACTGCCCCCCGTTTGGGTATTGATTTGGCTGCTGGCCTGCACCCGGCCACCGAGCGGACAGATCATGAGCGTGCGCGGGCCACTGGCGGCTGATTCCCTTGGGATTGCGCTGGCTCACGAGCACGTGTTGGTTGATTTTATTGGCGCAGACAGCATTCGCCCGGGGCGTTATCATCGCGACAGCGTAGTGGAAAAGGCACTCCCACACTTGCGGGAACTGCGCAAAAAAGGATGCCGAAGCCTTTTTGAATGTACTCCGGCTTATCTCGGCCGCGATCCGCTCTTGCTGCGCCAGCTTTCAGAACAATCGGGCTTGCACCTCGTCACAAACACTGGCTACTACGGGGCCGCGGGTCAGCGTTTCCTGCCGGCACATGTTTTTACCGAAACAGCCGAACAACTGGCCGCGCGCTGGGTGGGGGAATTTGAAAACGGAATCGACAACACCGGCATAAAACCGGGCTTCATGAAGCTCGGGGCTGACACAGGCCCCCTCACCGAAGCGCAACGTAAGATCATGATGGCGGGTGCGCTGGCTCACAAGCAAACCGGTATGACCGTGGCCGTTCATTTGGGCGATGGCCGTGCCGCGCAAGAAGTGCTTTCCATTCTCCAGTCGCAGGGCTTGGCTCCCAATGCCTTTGTTTGGGTTCATGCCCAAAATGAAAAAAGGTTAAGTGTCCATCAAACGATGGCCTCCGCAGGGGTGTGGGTCGAGTTTGACTCGGTGAGCCCGGAGAACCTGGAACAGTACGTGGCATTTATGAACTTCATGAAGCAACAAAACCTGTTGCACCGCACGCTGCTCTCGCACGATGCCGGGTGGTATCATGTGGGCGAGCCGGGCGGAGGCAACTATCGGGGGTATGGCGCGTTGTTTGATGTGCTGCTGCCGCGCTTGCAGCAAGAGGGATTCACGCAGGAGGAATTGACCCTGGTGTTGGTAACGAACCCCGCGCAGGCATTTGCCCTTGCGGTGCGTACAAACCGGTACGGAATCTAGGGTGTGATCGTCCTAGTTCTTCTTCTTTTTCAGTAAGTTGTTCAGCTTGTTTTGGAGCTGCTTAGCCGGATCGGTTTTTGTAGCCGTGCTGTCTTTGGCTTTGGTGCTATCGGTTTTGGCCCCGCCTTTCAGCAAATTGTTGAGCACATCTTTGGGTTTTTCCCCGGCCATGATCTTGTCCACCGCTTCTTTGCCTTTTTCTTCGGCTGCCTGCGCCACCGCCTGTTTCACCTGTTCCTTTTGCTCGCTCATCAGCAACGTGGTTTTGGGGTTGGCGTAAGTGCCCCCGAGCCCAATCGTGAGTGGTATTTCGTTGTTGGGATTCGTGGCACCTCCGTACTGCGCCAAAAAGCCCTGGAACTGGCTGCCCAGCTTGCCGGCCGGCACATTCATCTTCAATTGATAGTCGATGGTGCCATCCAATCCGGTGCTGCCTGAGATGTTTGTCACATAGTTTCCAAACTTTACATCAAAGGGTTTCACGCTGAGTTTGCCATTGCTGATGGAGGCTGACATCAACACATCTCGCAACGTCACCTGATCGGTATTTTCCAACTTGGTGAGCGAAGTCACGCTGGAGACAAGACTCGATTTTGTCAGGGCTGCTTGCGCGATCTTGATCAACCCGGAGCCATTCACGGTGGCCAGGTCGGGCATCATGTCTTGTTTCAGTTCACCGCTGATCTTGAAGTCGGTACCAAACGCGCCATTGACCAGCCCGGCAATGGGGGCATAGGTTTTAACCACCGAAAAGTTATTGGCTGCCTGCTGTATTTGCATGCCGTCAATCTTCAATCCAAAATCGTATTTGGGATGTTGCAAATCGTTGGCATTGTACGAGCCATTGACCACAAACGCACCGCCCAGTAAGTTAAACTTGAGATTGCTCAAGTTGGCAATGCCCTCTTTCAGGATCACATCGCCCGAAGCGTTGGTCATGGTGTAGTCCATCATCTTGACGGTGGCCACAGAAGACTTCAAGACAAAGTCGATGTTTTTGGGGATGGGGATCACCCGCAGCGTGCTGCTGTCGGTTGGCGCAGCCGTTTCTTCTTCCGTTTCGGTCATGAACTCGTTCAAGTCCACCAGGTTGGATGTGAAATTGACATTGCCTTTAATGGTTTCGTTGTGCAGCACGTAGGCGATGTAGTTGCTCACGGTTCCCGTCACCGCAAAGTCGGTTTTCCCCACGGTGCCTTGCAGTTTCTTCAGATCAATTTTTTTCGGATCAAAAACAGCATCGGCTTCGCTCAACGCCACGGCATAGGGCAGGGCGTTGGATGAATAAGCGAACCCGCGGATGCTTGCAGAGCCGCTGGTGGGCAGTTTGTCATAGCGGCCCGCGTCTACGTCCGACATCTTCCCTTTGGTCTGCAAATCGGCTTTCACGTTGCCGGCCAAGGTCATGCCGTCCAAGGGAAATATCTTGGTGATCTTTTCCAGGTCTACACCGCCTTTGGCCTTGATATCCCACGTGTAGTCGTCCAGGTTTTGAACAGTGGCGCTCGCTTCCAACGCCTGGCCATCCAGCATCATGGAAAAGGTGGGCACGGTAATCGTGGTTTCGGCCAGGTTGCCGGAGTGGTTAACCACGTGGGCCACCACTTGCACATTTTCCAGCGGCACGGGAAACTCTTTGGACTGCACGTACCCGTTGGTCAAGGCCATAGAGGCATTGATGGCCGGGATGATTTTCCGGAGGCTGTCATAAACGCCTTTGGCGGTGGCGTTGAGCGCGAAGGTGCCACGCATGTCCAGGCCGTCAATGGGGAACATCTTGTTCAATTCGCCCAAATTGAGGGTGGCCGCCACGTTGCCGTCCATGCGGTAGTCTTTCAGGTTTTCAATGCGCAGGCGGGCGTCTACCGGGTTTTTGCCAAAATCCAGATGCATCGCCTTCAAATCCACCAGTGTGTTTTCGATGACGCCCGTGGCGTTGTCCACCAGCAAATCCACTTGAATGTTTTGAATGGCGGTGGGCAAGTCAGGATACTTGAACATGGCATCCTTTACGACCAGCCCCAGGTTGAAGGCGGGCATCTGCGTGTCGCTGTAGGTGCCTTTCACAAAGCCGTTAAAGGCCAGATCACCTGTTGTTTCGATGGAGCCGAAATCCTGTGTGTACACGCCTGGCACCAGCGAGAGGATGCTTTTGAATGAATTTTCCGGGCTGCTGAACGTGATGTCCATGCCAAAGTCGTTGGGATTCATTTTGAACCAGCCGTCAAAGCGCATGGCAAAGTCATTGATCTTGGCGGTGTTTTCTTTGAATGTGTATTTGGTATAGTCTTCTTCAATGCCTAAGGTGGCATTTACTTCGATGCGTTTTTTGCTGATGTATTCGGTGCCGCCAAAGGAGAGATTCAGCGTATCAATGGTGGTGGCCGTAGTCAGGTCAAAGGCTTTTTCGTTGAAGTTGCCGCTGCCCGAATGGTTGAGGCCGCTCAGGGCGGTAAAGAACTGGAGGCTTTGGTCGTCATATGTCACTTCTCCGTTCACGATCTCCCAGTGGTCGATGCCAAAGGAAAAAGTTGTGGCTTCTTCCGCGGCCGCTACCGCCACCGTATCGGTGGAGGGAATGGCGATGTCATAGTTGGCTTTTCCGTCCGGTAGCACCTTGATCAGGATTTGTGGCTCCACCAGGGTGATTCCCTTCACGCGCAATTGGTCACCGAAAAGAACATCCCGCAGGTTTACTTCCACCTCCAGCGATTGGATCACAAACAAGGGCACGCCCTCAAACGGGGCGCGGTTAAAAACGCCCAGTTCTTTCATTTGTACGGTGACACTCGGAAAATTTCGAAAAAACGAAAGGCTGAAGTTGTCGGCCTCAAACACCACATCGGCATTGATGCGGTTGGCCAGCTCCCGGTCAATGGCCGCTTTGATGTCGTCTTTAAAAACGATGGGCAGCACCACGGCTGCAGCTATCAGCAACACCAGCACAATACCCAAGCCGATCAGCACTTTCTTCACGATCTTCATAATTCATTTTTTTCGTCAGGCAAAAATAGCAAAACGCCTTGCAGCAACGGGGGTCGCTGCCCTGCTTTTGCGTACATCTAACGAGCGCAGCGGTTGTTTCGTGCCACGCATAGTCTACAAAATCCATAGAAATATAATATTGTATATTTGCGCTGTTTTTTTACGATGACCACCGTGCACGCCATGCAAACGAAATTAGAGGGGCTTTCCGCGCAGGAAGGCTTGGCGTGGGTGGCTGCCCAGGGGCTCAGCGTGGCCTTTTCCACTGCCTTGGGCGAAGAAGACCAAGCGATCACGCACATGATTGCCACTCAGCGGCTGAACATCCGCATCGTGACGCTGGATACCGGCCGGCTGTTTCCGGAAACCTACGATCTGTGGGCGCTGACGCAATCCAAATACGGGCTTTCCATCCAGGCGTTTTTCCCGGACCGCGCCCGCGTGGAGGACTTCGTAAACCGCCATGGGATCAACGCATTTTATGATTCGGTGGACCATCGCAAAGCGTGCTGCCAGCTGCGCAAGGTGGAACCCTTGAAGCGGGCACTGGACGGTGCTGCCGTGTGGGTCACGGGCGTGCGCGCGGCACAATCGGCCAACCGCCAGCAAATGAAAAAAGTAGCATGGGACGCGGGCATGAACCTAATCAAATACAATCCGCTGCTGGATTGGAGTGATGCCGACCTGCGCGCCTACGTGCAACAGTACGCCATCCCCGTCAACACACTGCATAAAAAAGGCTTTGCCAGCATTGGCTGTGCCCCGTGTACCCGGGCCATCGCCCCGGGCGAAGACCCTCGGGCCGGCCGCTGGTGGTGGGAAACATCGGCCAAAGAGTGTGGCTTACATGAAACCAAGACATCCGCGGCAGCGGCCCGTTAAAACCGCAGTTAATACATACTATGCGAGAGTATCTCAAAGAATTTCCGCGGGCATTAGAAGACGAAGCCATTTACATCATCCGCGAGGCGGCCGCGCAATTCCAGCGCCCGGCCATTTTATTTTCCGGAGGCAAGGACTCGATCACGCTGGTGCGGTTGGCACAAAAGGCATTTTATCCCGGCAAGGTGCCGTTTCCGTTGGTGCACATTGATACGGGGCACAACTTCATCGAGACGATTGAGTTCCGCGATTGGTTGGTGAACGAAGTGGGCCTGGAACTGATCGTGGGCCACGTGCAAGATGACATTGACGCGGGGCGCGCCACCGAAGAGACGGGAAAGTTTGCGAGTCGAAACACGTTGCAGACCGTTACGCTGCTGCGCACCATTGAAGAACACAAATTAGACGCCTGCCTGGGCGGTGCCAGGCGCGATGAAGAAAAAGCGCGGGCGAAGGAACGGATCTTTTCCGTGCGCGATGACTTTGGCCAGTGGGATGCCAAAAACCAACGGCCCGAATTGTTCGACTACCTCAACGGTCGCATCCAGCCCGGTGAAAACGTGCGCGTGTTTCCCATCAGCAACTGGACGGAGCTGGATGTGTGGAACTACATCAAAGAAGAAAACCTGGCCATCCCGTCCATCTATTTTGCACATACGCGGCAGGTGGTGGAGCGCGAGGGGATTCTATGGCCCTACTCGGATTTTATCTATGTCGAGGCGGACGAAGCCATTGAGCCCAAGCAAGTGCGCTTCCGCACGGTAGGCGACATGAGTTGCACCGCTGCGCTGCCCTCTTCGGCTTCCACGCTGGAGCAAATCATTGAAGAGATCATCGGTACCACGGTGTCGGAGCGCGGCACCCGCATGGATGACAAACGCAGCGAAGCCGCCATGGAGTTGCGAAAAGCGAGTGGGTATTTTTGAAAAGAAGATATTGGGCATGAGGCATTAGGCACTCTGAGCGAAAAAAAGGCGTTGGGTGTTAGGGATAGGAAATGATCCCTTGTTGGCATGAATTAAAAGAGAACAGATGGATGTATTGCAGATAGCCACGGCCGGTAGTGTAGACGATGGCAAGAGCACGCTGATCGGGCGGTTGTTGTATGAGACCAACTCCATCACCACCGATCGGCTGGAAGCCATCCAGCAAGCCAGTGCGCGCAAGGGCATAGGCTTTTTGGATTTGTCGCTGCTCACCGATGGACTCATGGCCGAGCGGGAACAGGGTATCACCATCGATGTGGCGCATATTTATTTTAATACGCCCAGGCGCAAGTTCATCATTGCCGACTCGCCCGGCCACGAAGAATATACCCGCAACATGGTGACGGGCGCCTCGCGGGCTGAAGTGTCGGTTATCTTGGTGGACGCCCGCAACGGCATTGTGGAGCAAACCCATCGGCATTACTTTATTGCCAACTTGCTGCGCATACCTTACGTGGTGGTGTGCGTAAACAAGATGGACTTGGTCGGGTACCAGGCGGAGGTGTTCCACACGGTGAAGCAGCGCTTTGAGCAACTGGCCGCCCAGCTGCCCAACCAGCAGCAACAGATCATTTTCATTCCCGTCAGCTCATTGCATGGCGACAACATCACCACGCGCTCGGCCAACATGCCGTGGTATTCGGGGGCTCCTTTGCTGGCCCAACTGGAAGAAGTGGACGTGCAACGGACGCTCCACCACCGCCCCTTTCGCATGCCGGTGCAATACGTGATACGGCCGCGCAACGAGGCCCATCACGATTTTCGCGGCTATGCCGGCCGCATCGCCAGCGGCACGTTGCGCGTGGGCGACACCCTTGTCACCCTGCCCTCGGGCCGCTCCTCGCGGGTGAAAACGATTCACCAATACACGACTCAACTGGCGGAGGCGCGCGCCCGGCAGTCGGTAGCGGTTACCCTGGAAGATGACATGGATATCAGCCGGGGCGATATGCTGGTAAAGGCCGGGGAACAACCCGCCCTGGTCACACAAATAGCCGCCATGATCTGCTGGCTGAATGCCCAGCCCCTGGTGGCGGGGAAAACCTACTTGTTGCAATGGGGCACCCAACGCACCAAAACCAAAATACTCAGTCTGGATTTTGTACAAGAGCCGGTAACGCTGGAAAAAAGGCCGGCCACCGAACTCGCCATGAACGGCCTGGCACGCGTGCAGTTGAAAACGGCCAAGCCCTTGCCTGCCGATCGTTACGCAGACAACCCGGCCAACGGCTCGTTCATTTTGATGGACGAGTTTTCAAACGCTACCGTGGCGGTGGGGGTCACGGAGTGAGCAAACTGTTCAAAACCACTTAATCAACACATCCAATACCTTTCTTACCCGGGTATTGTAAGGCGGATACAAGGCATAGGGCGAAGCAAACCCGTTCTTCTGTTTCACGATGGACTTTTCATTGGAGAAAGCGCGAAAACCGGCCTCGCCATGGGCTTTGCCAATGCCACTGTTGTTCACCCCGCCAAACGGCAAATTCGGGTGCACAAATTGGAGCACGCAATCATTCAAACAGGCCGTGCCCGAGCTGGTTTGGGCCATCACTTTTTCAAAAAAAGACATCCGCGTAGTGAACACGTACAACGCCAACGCCTTGGGTTGCGCATTGATGTGCCGGATCACCTCATCTTCGTCCGTGTAGGTGAGGATGGGCAAGATGGGCCCAAAGATTTCTTCCTGCATGATGCGGGCCTCCAGCGAAACGCCTGAGAGAATGACGGGATGAAAAAATCGTTGGCCGGCATCCATCGGGCCGCTCCATTCTACGGTGGCCCCGCGCTGAACAGCATCCCGTAGTAAGTGATCTAAGCGTTGAAAATTTTTGTCATTGATCACCCGCGCATAGTCGGGCGACTGAGGCGTGATGGCCGTGCGCTGCCCAAATTGCTTGATCACCGTCTGCGTCAACTTCTCTACAAACGCATCTTTGACGCGCTCGTGCACCCACAAATAGTCGGGCGCAATGCATGACTGCCCGTTGTTGAGCCACTTGCCATAGCTGATGCGCTTGGCGGCATCTTCCAGACGGGCGGTTTGGTCAATAATGGTGGGGGATTTGCCGCCCAGTTCCAGCGTTACCGAAGTGAGGTGCTCGGCAGCCGCGCGCATCACCACTTTGCCTACCGCGGGGCTACCCGTGAAGAAAATATGGTCAAAAGGCAACCGCAGCAAGGCCGTAGATTCTTCCACGCCCCCTTCCACCACCGTCACCCGTTCCTCGGGGAAGATGGACCGCACCAGGCTTGCGATGACGGCCGAAGTGTTGGGCGTGTATTCCGAGGGCTTCAGCATAGCGGTATTGCCGGCAGCCAGGCACGAAACCAGCGGCCCCAGGGTTAGCATAAAGGGATAGTTCCACGGCCCGATGATGAGGCACACGCCTTTGGCTTCGTAGCGAATTTCGGCCCGCGTGCCGAGCATCGTCAAAGGCGCATCTACTTTCACCGGTCGCGCCCACGCATCCAGGTTTGAGATCACGTGGCTGATCTCTGACACCACCGGATATACCTCCGATAAGTCGGCTTCGGCCGCGGGTTTTCCCAAATCGGCCATCACGGCTGCCCGAATCTTTTCGCGTTGGGCCAGGATGGCTTCGCGAAGTTGACGGAGCAGCTTTTTGCGCTCGCGGATGGACGACTGGCGCCACCGCTGGGCGTGCGCTTGCTGGTGCGCGAAAAGTGCTTGGACGGTTGGCGATGGGGCAACGGGTGTCATACGGGTGAGCGGATCGTGAGAACCTTTGGGATGAGAAAGGTAGCGAAAATAAGGCCGGCCGCGGCCGGGGGAAATATTTGACAAATCCTTTGCCCAATGTTACCGAATTGTTACTTTTAGGTTAACATTGATAACACAGCGGTAACGTGAAGGGAAAAATCATTGTTTTTGGGCTGATTTTGATGGCGTCAGAACTCTGCGCGCAGCCCTTTTTGCTGACGGACTTCCTCCAAACCAGCCCCGATTTCAACCAGACGGAGGTAGCCCGGCAGAAAATCCAAGCGCATCTGGCCGACCTAACGTCCCGGATGGCGAAAGCCGATGACGACCGCGCATCCCTTCAACTTGTTTTTCAAAAAACACAACAGCGGTTTCTAAAAAGGTATCAGCCGCACACGGACGTTGCACGGTTGTTTGAAAACGGTGTGTACGATTGCCTGACGGCCACGGCTCTGTTCAGCATTATTTTGGAGGAGCTTGATTTTCGCTACGACATCATCGAAACCAACTACCATATTTTTTTGATGGTGAAAACAACGCGGGGCGATGTGCTGCTGGAAACCACAGATCCGTACCATGGTTTTGTAAGCAAGCCCGAGCAGATACAAGAACGCATTGCCACGTATCGCAATGCCAACACAGCACCACGTGTGTCCTCGCGCGCGGTTCACTATCCTTTTTCATTTGACCTTTACCGTGTGGTGGAGCCGCGCAACCTGACCGGCTTGCTCTGGTACAACCGAGCCGTGGTGGCCTTTAACCGCGCGGATTGGGAAGCCAGCGTGGCATACCTGCTCCGCGCGAATGCGGTCTATGCTTCGCTGCGCGTAAGCGAGTTGGCAGAGTTGCTCCACGTGGCTATCCGCGAAAGCGAACTCACGCCAGCCGTGCGGGAGCAGCGGCTCAACGACTTGGACCTGCTCACCACCCGCCATGTGGTGGCCGCCTCGCTGCGCTAGGGGTAGTTACCGATGTGCCACTTCCATGTCTTGCCCGTGGGGCGGATGAACGTAGCAAAGTCTAACGGCCCCGCCATAAAATACTCGCGCCACGCGTTGATCTTTCCGTCCTTCAACTGAATCACGGCTACGCCTGTTACCCCGCTTTGGGTGTGGGTGTTTCCAAAGGTGAATTCACCCGCGCCCGTTTGGGTCTCTTCATCAAACCACAGTTGGTGAAATACCAAGGTGGTGCCGGGCTTGAGTGCACCGAAATAAGAGCGCAACTGTTCATGGCCCTGATAGAATTGTTCATCGGGAGGCTGCATATAGGTGGCATCGGGCGTGAAGCAAGCTACGGCTGCCGCGGTCTCTTGTGTGCTCCAACTGCGCGCCAAGGTGTGCAGCAGTGACTCAAATTCGTGTGGCGACACATCGGTGCTGGGGCGGCAAGCGCAACCCAAAACCAAAAGAAGCAGGTACGGTCGTATCATCATAGCCCATTCATGTTTAAAGGTATGGCTTTACCGGGTCTTGATCCTGGCAGCGGCAGCGGCCCCCACCAGGGCCGTCAGTTCTTCAAGCGAGGCCTCTTTTATTTTTTTGACGGATTTGAAATGCGCCAGCAGTTTATCGGCTGTTTTCTTTCCGATGCCGGGAATCGACTCGATTTCGGTAACAAATGTGCTTTGGCTGCGCTTGAGGCGGTGAAAAGTAATGGCGAACCGGTGCGCCTCATCGCGGATGCGTTGGATCAGCAGCAAGCCGGGTGATTTTTTGTGAATGTGCAGCGGCACCGGATCGTCCGGATAGTAGATCTCTTCCAGTTTTTTGGCGATGCCGATGATCGGTATCTTGCCGTAAATGCCCACTTCTTGCAGGGCTTCGACCGCGCTGCTCAATTGCCCCTTGCCGCCATCCACAATGATCAGGTGGGGAAACTCGCCTTGCTCTTCCATGATGCGCTTGTACCTGCGCGTGACGATTTCTTTCATCGAGGCAAAGTCGTCAGGGCCCTCCACCGTTTTTATGTTGAAGTGACGGTACCCTGCCTTTTGCGGCTGACCGTCCACAAAACGCACCATCGAGGCAACGGGCGAGGTGCCTTGAAAGTTGGAGTTGTCAAAGCACTCAATGATTTTGGGAAACGTGGTAAGCCGCAAGTCTTTCTGCAAAATATGCAGCACTTCGTTTTTCTTAGATTGCTTCTCGGCTTTTTCTGTTTCGCTCTTCTGCTTGGCAAACAAGGCGTTTTTTAACGACAAGGCCACCAGTTTTCGCTTGTCGCCAATTTGTGGCACCACCAACTCCAGCCCTTCCGTCTCCAAGGCCAGCGGCACGTTGCTGTAAATGATGGGGTTGGTGCTGTTGTACTCGGTGCGGAGGCTCACCAGCACCAGGCTGGCCAATTCCTCGTCCATTTCGTCCAGTTTTTTCTTCAGCTCCACGTTCTTGGAAAAGACGATGGCCCCCTCTTTGACCATCAGATAGTTCAAGAACGCGTCCGTTTCGGTGCTGGCAATGGTGATCACATCAATATCGGTGAGCCTGCGGTTGACCACCAGCGATTTGGTCTGGAACTTTTCGAGCAGCTCAAGTTTGTGTTTGAACCGCGCAGCCTTTTCAAACTCCAGCCGGTCGGCTGCGGCCTGCATGCGCTGGTGAAACGTCTCCTCCACCACGCTCAGGTCGCCTTTGAGCACGTTGCGCGCCTGGGCAATGTCTTCGAGATAGCTCGCTTCGTCTTGCAGCCCCTCGCACGGGCCGCGGCAGTTGCCGATGTGGTACTCAAGGCAGACCTTGAATTTTTTCTGCTGGATGTTTTCTTCCGATAGCACGAGGCTGCACGTGCGGATGGAGTACAGTTGACGCACTAACTCCAGCACGCTTTTCATTGACACCACACTGGTGTAGGGGCCAAAGTACTCGCCTTGCCGGGGGATGTATTTGCGCGTATAAATGATGCGCGGGAACCGCTCTTTGAGGATGCATAGATAGGGAAACGTCTTATCGTCTTTCAGTAAGATGTTGTACTTGGGCTGGTTTTGCTTGATCAGGTTGTTTTCGAGCAGCAACGAATCAAACTCGGAGTTGGTGAGCGTGAACTCCAGCCGCCTGATTTCGGACACCAGCTTTTCCGTTTTGCGGCTGTATTGGCTCTGTTTGTTGAAGTAGCTGCTGACGCGCTTTTTCAGGCTTTTGGCCTTGCCCACGTAAATGAGCACGTCCTCGCGGTCATAAAAGCGATACACCCCGGGCTGATCGGGCAAGGTACTGACTTGTTCTTTGAGCGTGTCGGTCACGCGTCAAAGTTAAAGGAACTTCGGTCGCGTGACGAATGCCATCACCGTTCCTTTCACCGTGGTGTGTCCACACGATATTTCATCCCTACGGGATTATTAGCAATTGATGGGCGATGCTTCTACCGATATTTCGCTCCTCCGGAGCTCAGTTCGGTGTTGGGGATGAGATGCGGCCACCGATGGCCTTTTTGTGCGCTGCGGATATTCCGCTTCTGGTGAACGTCCATCACCGTTCCTTTCACCGTGGTGTGGCCACTCGATATTTCATCCCTACGGGATTATGATCGATTGATGGCGATGCTTCTACCGATATATCGCTCCTACGGAGCTCAGTTCGGTGTTGGGGATGAGATGCGGCCACCGATGGCCTGCTTGTGCGCTGCGGATAATCCGCTTCTGGTGAACGTACGTCCTGCCGGGTGGAGGTCGCGTGACGAATGCCATCACCGTTCCTTTCACCGTGGTGCCGCCACTCGATATTTCATCCCTACGGGATTAAAAACCAATGATGGTTATGTTCTACCCATATCCCGCTCCTCCGGAGCTCAGTTCGGTGTTGGGGAAGAGCTGCGGCCGCCTATGGCCTGCTTGTGCGCTGCGGATATTCCCCTTTTGGTGAACGTCCATCACCGTTCCTTTCACCGTGGTGCCGCCACACGATATTCCATCCCTACGGGATTATGAGCAATTGATGGGCGATGCTTCTACCGATATATCGCTCCTACGGAGCTCAGTTCGCTGTTGGGGAAGAGCTGCGGCCACCGATGGCCTGCTTGTGCGCTGCGGATATTCCGCTTTTGGTAAACGTCCGTTGAGCAGATCATCAACCAATATTTCGCTCCTACGGAGCTCAGTTCGGTGTTGGGGAAGAGCTGCGGCCGCCTATGGCCTGCTTGTGCGCTGCGGATAATCCCCTTTTGGTGAACGTCCATCACCGTTCCTTTCACCGTGGTGTGGCCACTCGATATTTCATCCCTACGGGATTATGAGCAATTGATGGGCGATGCTTCTACCGATATATCGCTCCTACGGAGCTCAGTGCGCTGTTGGGGATGAGCTACGGCCACCGATGGTCTGCTTGTGCGCTGCGGATAATCCCCTTCTGGTGAACGTCCGTTGAGCAGATCATCAACCAATATTTCGCTCCTACGGAGCTCAGTTCGGTGTTGGGGATGAGATGCGGCCACCGATGGCCTGCTCGTTGTGCACGGGATCTGTTTGCTTCCCGCTGAACCCATGCCGTCAGGCATGACATCTTGGTAGAAAATTACGCGGTCCGATGCCGAGTACCGTAGGTACGAAATAGCGTATGCTCGTCTCAATGATCAATCTCCCAGGTGTCTTCATTCTGAAGATTGACCGAGTCGGGCAGATTGTCCACACGGCCACAGTCGAAGGAAATATCCACCCCCGAGGCCGGCCTGCGGAACTGCCCCTTGGCGATGCCCGTTTTCGGATCGGCATAGACTTTTGCCAGGAACTTGCCAAAGATGGGCAGTGCCGAACGGCTGCCCTGCCCAAATGGCCACGAAGGAAAACGCACGGCCCGCTCATCGCCCCCGACCCATGCACCGCCCACTAAATTATGCGTGACGCCAATAAACCAGCCGTCCGAGGCATCGTTAGTTGTACCGGTTTTGCCCCCCATTTCATTTTCGATCCGAACCTCGCGCGGCAGGCCCAGCGCGGAGCCTCCCTGTTCTTCGGTGCCCCCGCGCAGCATGTAGATCATCTTGTAAGCCGTCTGCTCGTTGATGGCTTGCTTGGTCTTGGGCACAAAATTTTCGATGATGTTGCCGTTTTTGTCTTCCATACGGGTGATGAAGATCGGCTCGGTGAAGATGCCGTTGTTCACAAACGTGCAATAGGCGCCCACCATTTCATACAACGACATTTCGCTGGTGCCCAGGCAAAGCGAGGGCACGGGGTCGATGCGGCTTTCAATGCCCATGCGGTGGGCGAACTCCGCCACGTTGTCCGCCCCCAGCCGTTGCATGATTTGCGCGGTGATGGAATTGACCGACTGCGCCATGGCCTGACGGATGGTCATGGTACCGCCCTTGCCGCGGGTGCCGTCCGAGTTGAGCGGATACCACGGAGGCTGGTTGGGCAGATCAAACTGGGGGGCGATGTCGCGGAATGTCTGGCACGGGGAGTAGCCCTCTTCGATGGCCAGCCCATAGACAAACGGCTTGAACGTGGAGCCCGGCTGCCGTTTGGATTGCCGTACATGATCAAACTTGAAGTATTTGTGGTTGGTGCCGCCCACCCATGCTTTGACGTGGCCCGTCAGCGGATCCATGGCCATGAAGCCCGCCTGCAAAAACTTTTTGTAATACGCCAGCGAGTCCATCGAGCTGAACAGCGTGTCGCGCTCACCGTCCCACGTAAACACGGTCATGCGTTTTTTTATGTTGAGCATGATCTTGAGCGAATCAGAATCTTCGCCATAGCGGGCAGCATAGACTTTGTAGGCATCGGTTTGGCGTATGCGCTTTCGCAAAAAGTCTTTCATTTCGGCTCCATTGTCATCAGACCAAGGGTTGCGCCCGCGTTTTTTCCACTCTTCAAAAAACTGCTTTTGCAAGCCCCGCATGTGCTCATCCATGGCCTGCTCGGCATACGTTTGCAAGCGGCTGTCGATGGTGGTGTGGATTTTTAACCCGGAGTTGTACAGATCAATGCCGCGCGCATTGCAATAGTCGCGCAGGTAGTTTCCGATCACCGTGCGGAAGTAGGGGGCCAGTCCCTGGTTTTGGTTCTGCACGCTGAAGTCCAGTTCGATGGGCAAGGCCCGCACCGAGTCAAACTGCTCGCGCGTTTGTATCTTCGCTGAAGTCCAGTTCGATGGGCAAGGCCCGCACCGAGTCAAACTGCTCGCGCGTTTGTATCTTATAGCCGTGGCGGTACACTTTGGCCAGCACTTCGTTTCGTTTGCGCAGTGCGTTTTCCGGGTTGCGCTTGGGGTTGAAAGCCGAGGGCGCCTGCAACATGCCCACCAACACGGCCGACTCTTGGAGGTTCAGGCTGTCTTGTGTTTTGTTAAAGTACGTTTCCGCTGCCACTTTGATGCCAAAGGCATTGCTGCTGAAGTCACACGTGTTCAAATACAAGGCGATGATTTCCTCTTTGGTGAAGTTTTCTTCCAGGTGCACG
>JALONI010000042.1 GCA_025455015.1 Cyclobacteriaceae bacterium
GCAATCAACTGGTAACCTTCTCCTGTTTTTCGAACAATGAGCGGCTGAATAATTCCATTCGACAAAATGGATTGTGACAACTCATTGATGTGTTCTTCGTTGATTTTATTACCATTATAAAAATAGGCTATGTTTTGGTAGGCGAGACTCTCAGATGGCTTATGCGAAGCAAGGCTGTCGACGATAATAAGCCGGTGTGCGCCGCTTTTGTGCTCGAAGTAAAAATAAAGTCCCCATTCATGCATTAATCTTTGGATGAAGTCGTAGTCTGTCTCACCTTACTGTGCTTGGAAAACTCTCTCTGGATAAGACTCTATAGTGTTCACAATACAGGGGTAGTTATAATCGGCCAGTACTTCTTTGATAATGGCCACAACGTTTTTGTGCTGATAAATTTTATAATCGTTGGTGCAGGTTGCCAGTGTCAACCATGGCTCAATGACAACCTCAAAATAGGCTCGGCGGTTTTCTACACGAATAAAACGCGCTTGGGTGACCAGACCTGAAATTTCTCTTTTGCCTTTGCCCAAATTTTGAATACTGCCCATCGAGCCAGCTTGTAAAGCGATTGATCGTGCTGTTTTCATGAGCTCTTGAGCTTGGCTGATTTTTTTTAGGGTGATGCCATCGGGGAATTTCTTGTCTACCTTGATGCTGATTTCGGGAATGCCGTTGAAAAAAGTACCCTCGCGCAAATCGAGCGCGGGTTTTTTTTGCTTGATGTCGAACAGCAAGCTGTAGGTCTCTAACGCGGCCTTGGGCACCAGGAAATTGTTAACGATAAAGGCCACGCCTGTCAGAAAGAGCACGAAAACAAAAATAGGCCGCAACGTGCGCAGCAGCGAAACACCCAGGCTTTTTACAGCCGTGAGTTCAAAGTGCTCGCCCAGATTGCCAAAGGCGATGAGCGAGGCCAACAACACCGCCAGCGGCATGGCACCCGGTGTGAGCAAGATGGTGAGGTACCAGATAAAGGTGCCCAGCACATCCCAACCCAAATCCTTGCCAATCAGGTCGTCAAAATATTGGATCATTTTGACCATCAGCAGAACAAAATTGACCACCGCGTACGTGAGCACAAACGGGCCTAAAAAAGACCCCAACACCAACTTGTCGATTTTCTTCACGTGCGTTTTGCTTGCCGTTACCGAGCTACAAAAATAAGGCCGAAACGAAAAAGGCTGCATGACACGCACACAGCCTTTTGATTTTGGTAGCGAGGAGCAGATTTGAACTGCCGACCTTCGGGTTATGAATCCGATGCTCTAACCAACTGAGCTACCTCGCCTTGTAGAAAGCGGCCGCAAACTTACAAACTTTTTGGCTTATGAACTACGCGCATTAAATTTTGACGGTATGCCAAAAATGGGGTACATTCAATCCACTGAACGGGCACCCCATGGCTACTACCAAACGACTCTTCACGGCCGACTATGAACTGCACGCATCCATCAAAATGCTGTACCCGTACATCGAATCGGCCAGCGGCTTGGCCGAGTGGTTTGCCGATGACGTCACCATCAGCCCCGAAAAAATATTCACGTTTGTGTGGGATCACGAAAAGCACAAGGCCATTCTGAAAGCACACCGCATCAACCATTTCAGCAAGTTTGAGTTTCTGCCCGAAAGCCCGGATGACCGTGACGACCCCTCCTACTTTGAATTGCGCCTGGAGGTAAACGAAATGACGCAAACCACCTTTCTGAAGGTGACCGACTACTCCGACTTTGACGACCTGGACGAACTGCGAGACCTGTGGGACGGCCTGATTGAAAACTTGAAAAAAGTAGTGGGCGGATAGGTTTCGGCTTATTTTTGCGGCCTAACACCCACGTATGCTAGCGTCCGTAAACCCCACCGAAACACTGGCTTGGCAAAAGCTGACCGCCCATTTTCTGGAAATGCAGGCCACGCACCTGCGCGAGCTTTTTGCCGAAGACCCTGACCGCTTTTCGAAGTTCAGCCTGCACCAAGGCCCGCTGTTGGTGGATTTCTCCAAAAACATCATCACCCAAGAGACCCTGGCCCTGCTGCTGGAGCTGGCGCACGAATGCCAGCTACCCGAAGCGATCGAGGCACAGTTTCGAGGGGGCAAGATCAACGCCACCGAACACCGGGCCGTGCTTCACACCGCGCTGCGCAACCGCGCCAACAGCCCTGTGATGGTTGATGGCACGGACGTGATGCCCGAAGTAAACCGCGTGCTGGGGCAAATGAAAGAATTCGCCAACCGCCTGCTCAAAGGCATCTGGAAAGGCTACACCGGAAAAACCATCACCGACATTGTGAACATTGGCATTGGCGGGTCTGACTTGGGGCCCCTCATGGTGGTGGAGGCATTGAAGCCCTACCATCAGCACCTACACGCCCACTTTGTTTCCAACGTAGACGGCACCCACCTGGCCGAAACGATCAGGCACCTGAACCCCGAAACCACGCTGTTCATCATCGCCTCCAAAACGTTTACCACGCAAGAAACGATGACCAATGCCGAAAGCGCCAAGCGCTGGTTTTTGGAAAAAACGAATGGGCAGGGCGATGTGGCCAAACACTTTGTGGCCGTTTCTACCAATACACAGGCCGTTACTGCCTTTGGCATTGCACCCGAAAACATGTTCGTATTTTGGGATTGGGTAGGCGGTCGTTATTCGCTGTGGTCTTCGATCGGGCTGTCCATTGCATGCACCCTCGGGTTTGAGAACTTCGAGGCGCTGCTAACCGGAGCCCACCGCATGGACCTGCACTTTCGCGAAGCGCCCCTGGAAAAAAACATCCCCGTTATACTGGCGCTGATCGGTCTTTGGTATGGAAACTTTTTTGATGCGCACTCCGAAGCCATTCTGCCCTACGATCAATACATGCACCGCTTTGCCGCCTACTTCCAGCAAGGCAACATGGAGAGCAACGGCAAATCCACCGACCGCAGTGGCCAGCCGGTAGGCTATCAAACCGGGCCTGTCATTTGGGGTGAGCCCGGCACCAACGGGCAGCACGCGTTCTATCAACTCATCCACCAGGGCACCAAGTTGATTCCATGCGACTTCATCGCTCCGGTGCGCACGCACAACCCCGTGGCCGATCACCACGAAAAACTACTCTCAAACTTCTTTGCCCAAACCGAAGCGTTGATGGCGGGCAAAACCGAAGAAGAAGTGCGGGCAGAATTGCAAAAGGCGGGTATGCGCACCGATGAAATCGAATTCCATCTGCCCTACCGCGTGTTTGCCGGCAACCGCCCTTCCAACTCGTTAATGGTAGACCAACTCACGCCCGAAACGCTGGGCATGCTCATTGCGATGTATGAGCACAAGATCTTTGTGCAGGGGGTGATCTGGAACATCTTCAGTTACGACCAATGGGGTGTGGAGTTGGGCAAAGTGCTCGCTAAAAAAATCCTGCCCGAGTTGACTTCTGCTGACGTAATTTCCTCGCATGACTCCTCGACCAACGGATTGATCAACCATTTCAAACGATTGAAGCGCGCATAAAGCGTGTTTCTTGAAAAATGGGTTTGAAGCCTTATTTTTGGCGTTTCTGAACCCAAGAAATGGATAAACCTATTTCGAAAATCGGGGTGTTCACCTCCGGTGGCGATGCTCCCGGCATGAATGCCGCCATCCGTGCTGTGGTGCGTGCAGCCAGCTACTATCAAAAGGACGTGTATGGCATCATGCGCGGATATGAGGGCATGATCGACAACGAGATTGTCAAACTGGGCGCACGCTCGGTGGGCAACATTCTACAGCGCGGTGGCACCATCTTAAAGACGGCCCGCAGCGAAGCCTTTCGCACACCCGAAGGAAGAGCCAAAGCCTTTGCCAATCTGCAGAAAACAGGAATTGACGGTTTGATTGCCATTGGGGGCGATGGCACGTTTGCCGGCCTCACTAAGTTTTACAGCGAGTACCAACTACCGTCCATCTGCCTGCCCGGCACGATTGACAATGACCTGGCCGGCACGGACTACACCATTGGATACGACACCGCCACCAACACCGTGGTGGAGGCCATCGACAAAATACGCGACACCGCCCTGAGCCACAACCGCCTGTTTTTTATTGAGGTCATGGGCCGCCACTCGGGCTACATCGCCATCAACAGCGGCATTGCCGGAGGGGCCGTGTCCATCATCATACCCGAAGAGGACACCACCATGGAGCAACTCTTCAACCAATTGGACGAGGGAGAAAAGACAAACCGTAAATCAAGTCTGGTCGTGGTGGCCGAGGGAAGCAAGTTGGGCGGAGCCATGGAGCTGGCCAAGCGGTTTTCCGAGCGCAACAACTACTTCGACATCAAAGTGACGATCCTGGGTCATCTGCAACGCGGAGGCTCGCCCACGTACTTCGACCGCGTACTGGCCAGCAAGATGGGCATTGCCGCGGTGGAGGGCCTGCTCAAAGGCGAAACAGGCGTGATGGTGGGCGTACGCAACCATGCCATCGTCTACAACTCGTTTGAGTCGATCATGGGCAAACGTCACGACATTGACCCAGAATTAATCCGCATATCCAAAATCCTGTCTATCTAAAACGCAAGACGAATGAAAGAAGTGACCGTTGGCATTGATATCGGGGGTACCAACACCAAATACGGGGTGGTTGACCGCGAAGGATATGTGCATCACCAAGGCAACATACCCACCACCCAGTTTGAATCATTTCAGGATTACTTCGATGCCATGGCCGATGCGCTGCGAGAGTGCATTCAACTGCTGCCCTCGGGCATCAAAATCGTAGGCATCGGGGTGGGTGCTGCCAATGGCAACTATTACACCGGCAATATTGAGCGAGCCACAAATTTACGTTGGAAAGGCGTGTTGCCCCTGGCAAAAATGTTTCGCGAAGAGTTTGGCGTGCCCTGTGTGCTGACCAACGATGCCAATGCGGCAGCCGTGGGCGAGATGATCTACGGCAATGCCAAAAAAATGAAGGACTTTGTGGTGATCACCTTGGGCACGGGGCTGGGCAGTGGCTTTGTCTGCAGCGGTGTGCTGCTCAATGGGCACCACGGCATCGCGGGCGAAGTGGGCCATACGTCCGTGAATCCGAACGGGCGCTATTGCAACTGTGGCAAACGGGGCTGTTTGGAAACGTATGTCAGTGCCACGGGCATCAAGCGCACCGTGTACAAACTGCTGGCAGACCATTTGGAGCCAAGCGAGCTGCGTGGCATCAGCTTTGATAACCTGAACACCAAAATGATCACCGAGGCCGCCCACCGGGGCGATGTGGTGGCGCGCGAAGCGTTTGAATACACGGGCCGCATTTTGGGTATGAAGCTGGCCGAAACCGTAGTGCATTCCGACCCGGAGGCCATCTTTTTGTTTGGCGGTTTGTCCATGGCGGGCGACCTGATCTTCAAACCTACCCAACGCCACATGGAAGAAAACCTAATGCCGCTGTTCCGCGGAAAAATAAAAATATTGCCTTCGGCCCTGACCAATCAAGCCGCCCCCATTCTGGGTGCCAGCAGTTTGGTGTGGGATTACCTCGACAAACGAGAGAAATCGGCCATTGCGTATTGATGCCCAACGCTCGATGTGCGGTGACAACGACACAAAAACATCCCGCCAGGAAAAATCCGATCGTTGATCGTTTGATGCCATGTCGCGAGCCCTTCTCATTTTTTTAGCCGCAGCAACCCTGCTAACGGCATGCTCCCAGCCTGAAAAACCGGTGGCAGACCATGGCTGGATGACGGAACCACACCGGCCTCAATTCCACTTTACGCCCACGGCCCAGTGGATGAACGACCCCAACGGCTTGGTCTACTTTCAGGGCGAATACCACCTGTTTTATCAGTATTACCCCGACAGCACGGTGTGGGGCCCGATGCACTGGGGCCACGCCATCAGCAACGACCTGGTGCGATGGGATCACCAACCGATTGCGCTCTACCCGGATAGCCTGGGCTTCATCTTTTCGGGTAGTGCGGTAATCGATCACAAAAACACGTCTGGGTTGGGTACCGATCAGGCGCCTGCCATGGTGGCCATTTACACCTATCATCTCATGGAAGGTGAAAAAGCCGGGCGCCACGACTTTCAAACCCAGGGCCTCGCCTATAGCCTGGACCGCGGCCGCACATGGACTAAGTACTCGGGCAATCCGGTGCTGCCAAATCCGGGTAAACACGACTTCCGCGATCCGAAGGTGATATGGCACGATGCCAGCAAAAAATGGGTGATGATACTGGCCGTCAAAGACCATGTGGAATTATTTGGGTCAACTAATTTGATTGATTGGAAATACCTGAGCTCGTTTGGCGAAGCCACGGGCGCGCACGGTGGCGTGTGGGAGTGTCCGGATTTGTTTGAACTGAATGTGGCCGGCACCAATGACTCGAAATGGATGATGTTGGTGAGCATCAATCCCGGGGCGCCCAATGGCGGGTCGGGCACTCAGTATTTCATCGGGCATTTTGACGGCAACGTATTCCAAAGCGAAACAACCGAAACCCTGTGGCTTGACTATGGAAAAGACAACTATGCGGGTGTTACGTGGAGCAACATACCGGCCGAAGATGGGCGCAGGCTATTCGTTGGCTGGATGAGCAATTGGCAATACGCCCAAGTGGTGCCCACCCACCCATGGCGCAGCGCCATGACGCTGCCGCGCGAGCTGGCCCTGAAACGCACCCCCCCGGGGCTGCGCCTGGCCTCCACCCCGATACACGAATTAAACTCCTTGATACAAGCGCCCGAAACGCTTACCCCCGTACTGCCCACCGGATCGTCCTCTTCCAGCGAATACCCGTTACCCGCGGGGGCGTTGCTTGAGTTTACCGTACAGCGAACGGATACTCGTGAAGACGTAGAATTGGAATTGTTCAACGCGCAAGGCGAAAGGGTTCTCATCGGATTGACGGGCGCGGTCAATCAATTTTTTGTCGATCGAACGCAGAGCGGGAAAACGGATTTCTCAACAGACTTTCCGGGCAAACACGTAGCCCCGCGGGCAATGGCTACGAAAGACGTAACCGTTCGTATATGGGTCGATGCATCTTCCGTTGAAGTTTTTGCAGACGATGGGACGATAGCGATGACCGAGTTGTACTTTTCAACTCAGCCGCTGGACAGGTTCCGCTTGCGCGGAAGCGTGGGTACTCAAGTTGATTCGGTACGGGTCAGCGCGCTCCGCTCCATTTGGACAAAATAAGCAATCGCTACGGTGCCGGCTTCGGGTACAAAAAACAGATACGCTCCGATTGCTAAAAGGCCGCATCGCGAGTTCGCGGGCGGTTAACCCCTCACCTGAAATTTCTACCCTCTGACCATATTTTCCCCTGCGAAAATACCGGGGCCATGTCTTTCCTTCGCGTGTCGTGCACGGCTGTCTTCTCGTCAGCGCGCGAAGTCGCGATGGCCAGTTCCTCTTCTGACAGCGTAGGCGTAAACGTGCGCAACAGAGGCGACACATCAAGGCAGCGGGTGGCAATCACATGTATCACCTCCCCTTCCCGTTGCACTTTTCCTTCTACCATCATCAACCGCGACTTGATGATTTCCTTGCGGTACGTATCAAACAGTTTTTGAAAGATCACCACGTTGGCCACGCCCGTCTCGTCTTCCAGCGTCACAAAGCATACTCCTTTGGCCGTGCCGGGACGCTGCCGCACCAGGATCAGGCCCGCTACTTTCACGAGCGTGCCTTCTTTTGTATGGCCTAGCTGTTCGGTGGGGATGGCCCGCAGGTGGGTCAGTTGCTCGCGTACAAAAAGTACCGGATGGGCCTTTACCGAAAGCGATGTGGAGGCATAGTCCTGCACCACATGCTCCGACAGCGCCATTGCGGGCAGGGCTACCTCTTCCTCGGGCAACGCCCCAGCCCCAAAGAGGGTGTCCATCTTCTCTTGTGTCGAAACCTCCCACAACGCTTCGCGCCTATCGCGCTGCAGCGAGCGAAACGCATCGGCATCGGCCAATTTTTCAAGCGTAGCCTCGCCCAACCCGATGGCGCGCAGTTGCTGCACGGATGTAAATCCGGTTCCTGGTGGCCGGGCTTGCACCAGCCGTGCCATCTCTTCTTCGCACAAACCTTTCACCTGGCGAAACCCCAACCGCAGGGCACAATACTTGCCCGACTTTTCTTCCAAGACATTTTGCCAGGCCGAGTAATTCACATCTACTTCACGCACTTCCACTCCGTGCTTTCGCGCGTCAATCACAAGTTGCGCGGGCTGATAAAATCCCATGGGCATGCTGTTGAGCAGCGCGCAGGCAAACACATCGGGGTAGTAGCACTTCATCCATGACGATACGTAGACCAACAATGCAAAACTCACGGCATGGCTTTCCGGAAAGCCATAGCTGCCAAAGCCTTCCAACTGCCGAAATACCCGCTTGGCATATTCTTCAGTATAGCCCTTCTTCACCATGCCGCTGATCAGCTTCTTTTCAAAGTGGCTAACCATGCCTTTGGCTTTGAAGGTGGCCATGCTCCTGCGCAGCGCGTCTGCCTCCGTAGGGGTAAAGCCGGCCGCCACGATGGCTATCTTCATGGCCTGCTCCTGAAACAACGGCACGCCCAACGTACGCCCTAAAATTTCCTTCAGTTCGGGTGAGGGAAATTCCACAGGCTCTTGCCCGTTACGTCTGCGCAGATAGGGATGCACCATGTCGCCCTGAATGGGGCCGGGCCGCACAATGGCCACTTCAATCACCAGGTCATAAAAACAGTGAGGGCGCAGGCGTGGCAACATCGATTGCTGCGCACGGCTTTCAATCTGAAACACGCCAATGGTATCGGCATGGCTCACCATCTCGTACACGGCCGGGTCGTCTTGCGGAATGTTGGCCAGCGTCAGTTCCAGCCCGTAATGTTTTTTCGCCAGGTCAAATCCTTTGCGTATGCATGTGAGCATGCCCAGCGCCAATACATCTATTTTCAAAAACTTCAGGGCTTCAATATCGTCTTTGTTCCATTCTATGTTGGTGCGGTCTTCCATGCGGGCATTCATGATGGGGCACAAGTCCGACAGCCTGCCTTGCGTGATCACAAAGCCACCGGTGTGCTGCCCCAACTGGCGCGGGAAGCCCATGTATTGCTGGGTGAGCTCCAACACTTTGCGGATGGTGGATTCATCGGGGTTGATGCCCTGCGACAAAATGCGCTCGCGGTCAAACCCATCTTCCGAAAAACTCCAGATCAACCCCGACAGGCGCGTGATGGTATCCACGGATAGGCCCATGGCTTTGCCCACATCGCGAATGGCGCCCTTGTGGTGCAGCTCTGTTACCGTGGCCACCACCGCGGCACGGTCGCGGCCATATTTCTGGTAGATGTATTGCATTACCTCTTCCCTCCTTTCGTGTTCAAAGTCCACGTCAATATCGGGCGGCTCGTTGCGGGCGGCCGATAGAAAGCGTTCAAAGAGCAAATCGAACTTGGCGGGATCTACCGAGGTAATGCCGAGACAATAGCATACGGTAGAGTTGGCAGCCGAGCCGCGGCCCTGACAAAGGATGTGGCGTTCGCGCGCAAAGCGCACGATGTCATACACGGTTAAAAAGTATTCGGCATAGTTCATCTCGGCAATAAAATCCAATTCATATTGGATCGTTTTCTTCACCTTTTCGGGTATGGCGTTACCAAAACGCTCGTGCGCACCCTGCCACGTCAGGTAGATGAGTTCTTCTTGTGGCGTCCGCCCTTCGCGGGTGATTTCCCTGGGGTATTGATAGCTCAGTTCATCCAGCGAAAACGCACAGGCATCGGCTATTGCCTGAGCCTGCGCCAGCGCCCCGGGGTACTGCCGGAACAGGCGGTGCATTTCCTCCACCGGTTTCAGGTAGCGTTCGGCATTGGCGTGCAGCCGGAAACCGGCATTGTGTATGGTACACTTTTCGCGCACACAGGTAACAATGTCTTGCAACTCCCTGCGCTCAAAATGATGGTAATGCACATCGTTGGTGGCAACCATAGAAATTTGAAGTTGTTGTGCCAGCTCGGCTATGCGATGCAGGCGTTTGGCATCCTGGCCGTGGTACAGGCGGGTGGCCGCTATGGACAAATCAGGCCCTAGTGCCCGCACGTATTCCGTCACCTGCGCTACAAACAAATGATCCCATTGAAACGTGGAGTTCAGCAAGTCGGGGGGAACAACCACCCACCGGATGCCTTGGGCATGGGCATACACATCGGCTTTGTACAATTCGCATTTGCCCTTCTCGGTACGCAGGTTACCGAGGGTCAGTAAATTCGACAGCCGCGCATAGGCATGGATGTCGGTCGGGTACGCCAGCAAACTGGGGCCGTCTTGCAGATCAACGCGGCAAGCAGGAATAAACTGGATGTTGTACTTTTTAGCCGCCACGTGCCCGCGCACAATGCCCGCCAGCGTGTTGCGGTCGGTGATGGCAATGGCCTTGTAGCCCAGCGTTGCCGCCTGCTGCACCAATTCTTCCGGGTGCGATGCCCCCCGCAGGAAGCTGAAGTTGGAGGTGGTTTGGAGTTCGGAGTACATGGGTGGTGGGTGGTGGCTCGTTTCTGTTGCTCGTTACTGATTACTGATTACTGGTTTCTAGTTTCTGGCTGCTGGTTACTGGTCTCTCGTACTAGTGACTAGTAACCAGAGACCAGCGACTAGCGACCAGAGACCAGTAGCTAGCGACCAGTCACGAAAAATATCCATGCAAAAACCATTGAAACGTTTTATCGTGGTAGTGCCCCAAGCGAAAGAGCCAATAGCGGTTTCCTTCTTCGTCTTCCACGCGGTAGTAGTCGCGGTGCTGGCCTTGTTGCAGCCACCACTCCTGCTCAATGCGCTCGGGGCCATCGGCTTTCACGATCTTGTGCACCTTCTCGCGGTAGCGGAACAACATGGGCGGGTAATCCGGTATCGGGGCCGTTACCTCGATGCGCTGGGGTATGGGCAACAAATACAACGGCCGCAGCACATCGGTACGCCAGGCCATGGAAGGTTCCTCCTCCAGCGATGCGGCCTTGGCAAACGAGCGCTCGGGCCAATGGTGCTCGGCCGGCATATACCGGTGGATGACACCACTGCCGACTTTAGTTGCGAGCCGGTCCACCAGTTCCGCCAACCGTTCATCATCCCACCCACCGCTTGCCTTCCACATCTTTTCTTGTGCAGGCAAGAGGTCTTCCACCACGGGTGCTTCGAGCACAAACAACTCAATGCCCATGCCCGGTTCCATAGAGGCGATTTTCAATTCAAACAGTTTGAAAAGATGCACCCCTTGGCGCGAGGCACGGCTGGTGGCAATGGAAATGTGCTCGGTTTTTCCATCCACACGGTAGCCTTTGAACACAGCCGCCCGCAAACCCTTTTGCTCTTGCCGCAGCCGCCCACAAAGATTCTCGAGCAGTTGCCTCAACGCTATTTCAATGCCCGTGGCCGTGACGATCGGCTCCAGGCAAGGCAGGCGCTCCTGATAGGGTTCTATGGGACGGATCGGAACGAGTATCTCCCACTCCTGCCCGGTAGCTTTGTCCAGTTGCTGTAACAGCGGCACGCCAAATCGCTTGCGCAGCGAAGCACGCGGCAGGTTGATAAACTGTTGGATGCGGTGCAATCCCAGTTTGTGCAGGCGTTCTGTTATCGCGGGCTCAAGCCGCAGTGCCTGTGGCGGCAACGGCAGCAACGCCTGCACGTGCTGTTGCGGTGGCACCACGCCCGGCTGTGCAGCATAGCGTGCCACGGCCCACGCAGCACCGGGCGTATCGGCCATGGCTGCGCACACCTGATACCCCCGTGCCGAAATCCTGTGGATGATATCGTTCAGGTACCGCTCCTCACCGCCCCACAGGTGCGCGCACCCCGTCACGTCCAACCACAACCCATCGGGCGGGTCGAGCGCAACACAGGGGGTGAACCGTATGCACCATTCGGCCAGCTTGGCTAATACGCGCTGTATTTTTTCGGGCTCATCGTCTGCCACATCAAGGCCAGGCACCAGTGCGCGTGCATCGGCCAGTGCCCTGTTTTTGGATATGCCGTTCTGTTCGGCCTGTGCATTGGCGGCCGTTACGATCATGCGGCCGTGCGAGAGTGACCGCAACACAAACGGGTGCTGCTTGCGCTCGGGCTGGTGGAGACTAAACCAATCCGTAGCCAAATACCGCAGCCATATGGACACAAAACGCTTGGACATCGGTTATCCGGCTTGTTGAAAAGGTTGCTGGTCGTTGGTTGCTGGCGGCTGGTTTTCAGTCGGGTATATAAAGTGATCGTTTCTCCATTGAACCTCCCACGCGCCCGGTTTGCCGTTGCGGATGCGCAGCAGTTCTACATGCCACCGCGGAAAGCCAATGCCCGGCAGGTTATCGATTGGCACGCTGGGCAATGACGTAATCCTCCACCGCGATACACATGCCGTAGTGCCTGCCTTTCGGCTGCGGTTGATGATGAAGCCCGTGACGCGGCTTTGCTCCACGGCCAATTGCAATCGTCTTGATTCGGTGAAGCTGATGTCGCGCACCTCGCCCACCACGGCCGTCAGCGCAGGCGATTTCAATGCTTCTTCCATCGCCCACAACGCCTGCTTGTGGTTGGTAAGGCGCAGAAACAGAAAGCGGTGAGGTTGCAACCCCCAGGCCGCCAGTGCCGGAGGGAACAGGAGCGTTGGGCCGGTAATCCAAAGCGCAGTGCCGGTGTTGCCCACAAGCGATGAAAGCAGGCCCGACAAGAAACCGCTGGCAGCCGTCACCGCTTCGGCTGTAGCCGATACAAACTCATGCATGGCCGCAGTGGGGAACGTATGGTTGGGGAAAGCCTTGTTAATGACGCCTAAGTCAAGCGCAGGCACGCCATCGCCCGCGGGGGCCAACCCTTGCAGCCGAAGGATGTCGGAGCGGAGGCGTTCAAGGGTGGCAGCTTGCGTGAGGGGCATCATGACAGCCCCAAAAGTAGTGAAATACTAAAAATTTTAGCAATTAAGCACAGATAATAGTTAAAAATTTGATTGTCAAATAGTTAATTACCCATCTCCCTTACCTGTAGTCTTCACCTGGGGCTTATCCGAACCGTGGCGGAAGTGCACTGGCATCGCAGTCTTAACCGTCTCCCCTTCACGGGTGCCCACGGCTTTCAGCTCGTTCATGCCCAGCGCCAGATCTACTCGCCAGGTGTAGCCTTCCGCTTTGGCTCGCTTGCCTTGTGAAATGCCATTCACAAATAACTCTGCGGTTTCGCAATTGCTGAAGACCTCAATGGCTTGCTTCTCGCCCGGCTTGCCGTAGCGGTGGGTCCATGTATGCGAATGGATGTAAATCATCGGCTCGGTGGTCCACTCACTTTGGTAGTAATAGTACACCGATTTTGGCTTGCGGTCGTACGTCATCATTCCTTTTTGGTTGACGTGTGGAATGTTGCCCACCTTGGCAAACGAGGCAAAGTCGAACATGTTCCAGATGGTGCCACCCAGAATAAAGTCATTGTCGCGAATGGATGTCCAGTAGGCTTTGTGGAGATTGACTTGATAGGATTCGCTGTGATCGAACAGCGCGGGCTCGTTCCGGTGATAGCCGTATTTGCCTTCGGCTCCATACTCGCTCACCAGCACTTTCCAGTCCGGGTGTTTCTTGTGCTCTTCCTTCATCTCGTGATCGAAGTCGTTGTAGGTTTTTTCATACCAACCGAAGTATCGGTTGCGGCCCTGGATGTCCGTGAGGGATAAAATGCGCTCATCAATCAAATCGTTTTGCGCCTGCACGGTGGGGCGATACGGATCGAGCTCTTTGGCTTTCTTCGCCACAGCCTGTGTACACTTCAGCGCATACTCGGCATCTTCCTTGGTGAAAAAGTTACGATAGTATTCATTGCCCACCCCCCACATGATGATGCTGGGATGGTTGATGTCGCGGGCGATGAGTTCGTCCATCATGTTCACTGCATTCTCGATAAACTTCTCTTTGCCGATGGTGTTCACCACCGGTATTTCCGACCACAGCATGAGTCCAAGGCTATCCGCCAAATGCATCACATAGGGATGGTGTGGGTAGTGCGACAGGCGCACGTAGTTGGCGCCCATTTTCTTGATGAGGATAAAATCTTCGCGTTTCCGCTTTTTATCCACGGCCCAGCCTTTGTGCATAAAATCCTGGTGCACGTTTACGCCTTTTAGTTTGATTGATTTACCATTCAACGTTACTCCTTTGTTGGCATCGAAGGTAACGGTGCGAAAACCCAGCGGATAAAATTGTTGGTCGATGCAAACACCGTTGCGCTGCCAACCGCCCGGCTCATAGATGGCTGCGGACACCCGGTAGAGATTCGGATAATCGGGCGACCACAGCAAGGGATTTTTGACGGTGAAGTTGATTTTGGAAACGGGCTTCTCCCCTGCTTTGATCATTATGTTTCGCACATCCGAAGCAATGATTTCATCGTAGGGTGAGATAATGTTGGTGATGAGTTTCACCGACCGGTCTTTGTCGGCCATGTTGCGCAGCATGATGTTGGCTTCCACCGTGGCCTCTTCCGGAGATACGCTGGGCGTAAAGATGCGGGCCTCTTTCACAAAGGCGTGATCGGTGGCTATCAGTTGCACCTCGCGGTAAATGCCGCCCTGCATGTTGTAATCGGCTGTGTGGGGCGGAATTTCATAGCTGAAACGATTATCGACTTTTACCGCCAGCACGTTCGGTTTATCGAAGCGCACGTGCTTCATAAACGGTTGCCCGAAATGAAACTCGGTATAGCCGCCCGTATGTTTGCCGAGGTAGTTGCCATTTAGATATACTTCAGCTATCTGATTGGCTGCGAGAAAATTTACTTTGATGTATTTGCCTTTCCACGATTCGTCCACGGTAAACTCCTTGCGATACCAGCCGATGCCACGGTAGATCATTTGAGTTACGTCAATCGTATCGCGGTAGTTGCGGTAGTCGAACAACTCGTCCGCGTTCCAAGTGTGAGGAATATCAATCGATTGCCAGCTTGCGTCATTCAACGTTTCTGTGGCACCATTGGCCACATCGCCTTTGTAAAATTTCCATCCGTTACTGATGTCGCGCACTTGGCGCTGCGTTTGCTCGGGCTTCCACGTTACCACGGTGTACTCTTGTGGCGGGATGACGATGTGGACAAACTTCGCTTCCAGCGCCTCCATGTCGTATGTGAGCCTGCGCTTGATGCCGATTGTCTTCTCATCCAATTCCAAAATCACTTTTTGTTTGGCCGGACTGACAATCAGCAAAAAGATTTCATTTTCCACGGCCTGCTTACGTTGAAAGCCGATGTGATAGGCGTTGGAGCGAATCAGCCTGGTAATATCCTGATCGAAGTTTCGTCTACGTCCATTGCTCATCGTCTTGGGTTGGTCGGTGGCCACCCAACTGTCATAAAAGAAGGTGTTTACGTTTTTGCCTTTCAACGGGGCGTTGAAGATTGCCAGCCAGTTCCAGTTCTCGCGCAGCGTGGGTGTGAATTGGAAGCTGCGGTCGGTTTCTTTGAAACCAAAATACTCGACTTTGTACACCGATTGCCCTTCGAGCTTTTTGTTTTCCTCAGCCGAGGGTGTGAGTAACAACGGCCTATCGCCCTGGAGGCCACCGGGCCGGAGTTCCTGGGCTTTTACATGCCAAAAAACAAAACTGATAAGCAAAGGAAAAAGACAGTATTTCATACGCAGAGGACGATTTCTACCGAATCTGCCCTTACACTCAATGCGAATAAATCAATACAAAAAGCCGAGATACTGATTTGCCCATTTATCTCTACGCTGATTTTACCCGTACCCGGGCTTTCGGGCACTCTAGCTACTAACTGTGTGGCTATTGCCGATAGTATCCCGGCCGCTTTGCCGTTAAATTTTATCACGTTACAGGCAAGGGTAGTCTAAAAGCCACTGCCCCTTATGGTTACTTCGGTATTAAATACTTCACTGGCTGGAAAAAAAATTGTTATTGCAAGTGGTATCGATGTGTGGTCATCGTTTTTACGGCATTAAAAGACAAAGACAGAATGTGCAAAAGAGTCTTTGGTTCCATCTGTAAGATTTATTGCGTTACCGTTTTTCCAGTACACGGCTCGCCTCATTTGAGCGTTTCGATCAGAACCAGCGATGTATACATCGTTTCCCACTACAAATAGTGACTCTGTGGTTGGACTAATGCCGGGTAGAATAGTGACTTCATCATTTTTCCAATACTTAGCCACTATATCTCCTCCGGGCACGGGCTGTTCAGTTCCAGTGGCATGCACATCATTACCCACTATGAAAACAGAACTAACACCGTTAGCATCTGTAAATGGGGCTGCGGCAACACCATTTTTCCAGTACTTGCCCACGTTCTCATCAGAACTGTTTCTTTCAAAACCGGATACATACACATCATTGCCTGAAACAAACACAGATTGGGCTATCGCAAGGGTTGTGCCATCCGTTAATGACACCGACTGCCCATTTTTCCAGTACTTGGCAACCAACTTGGTACCATTTGACTCATAACCGGCCACATAAACATCGTTGCCTACCACAAAAACTGAATTCGCCCTTGATGCTCTTGATCCATCGGTAAGCTCTACACGCTGTCCATTCTTCCAATACCTTGCTTCTGATATGTAACTGGGGGGGCTGGCTTCGTACCCAACAACATGCACATCATTGCCCGATACAAAGATGGATTCCGCATACGCCTCTGTGAGTCCGTCAGTAAGATCTGTGGGCGTTCCATTTTTCCAATACTTGGCAATTGGTAGCGACTCGCCTGATTCATATCCTGCTAGATACACATCTGTGCCAACAACAAAAATAGACCTTGCATCAGCATCTTTTGATCCATCGCTAAGGTCAAAAGGCACTCCGTTTTTCCAGTATTTAGCTATGAATCTCGTTTGCCCATATTCATTCCCTGCTATGTACACATCTCCCGGCCCCACTGGAGTGGCCCCGTTTGATTCAGGATCATCGCCACAAGAAAAAAGCCCCAGAGTACCTAAAACAACAATTAGGAAAAGGAAATGCCGAAAAAAAGTGATGTAACTTTTCATTTGTATAAATTATGTCAATAAATGATGTTTTCTGACTGAAGCCAAAAAGAATAGAATTTCCATGTTTGTACTCCCTCAGAGATTTTGTACCTGATTGGCTACGTCTTTTGCTTGCTTCTTAATCTTAAGTTGTAACGCTACTCAGTTCCTGATCATCGAAGACCTACCCTCTTATAGTTATAATCAAAATAATTGTAGCCAGGTTGGTTTAATGCAGTAAGATACTCACTGATATCTGAAAAATCAGCATAATCAACAATATCAACAGGGCTATCATCAAATTGCCAGTTTTCGTAACTATAATCCGTAAAAGCGCTTGTAACTTCTGTAGGCAGTTTCACAAATTTAATAGACTTTTCAGCACCCGTGGGTGTATAAATATTCCAATCGTAATTAGTTTCAACGTTCTCTACTTCATCCATATCAATTTCAACCCAATCGCCACCACCTGTTGTGCTGTATGAAAGTGCCTGACCAGAAGTTTCTAGTGATATCGTATAAGTCGGTATCGCAAAATCGTGTTTTGCATTTTTATTATAGGCAGTATAAGAAATATCGTCTGAAATAAACTGCGACTCTGAACCATACAAAGAAAACGCAGTGCCGGGGTATTTAACCGTAAGGCTTGAGCTGTTGGCACTGGTTGAACTTCCTACAAAAAAACGTTCCTTGCTGGCACCCGTCCCCTCAAAACCGTACAACTTTACACGTAAATTAAAAATGCTCTCTGAGAAGTTTACAATTTCAGATGAATAATCTGTAGTGACTGTGCTCAGGTCGTAACTATTGGAGGCATTAGAATCAAAAACAGTTGTTGAGAAATTATACGTGAGCGGCTGGAACTCGATTGAGTTTTTACTGACAAAAACTTTCGAAGATTCTTTATTAAATACAATGTTATTGAAACCATTGCCGATAACATTTGTAACTTCCGAATTAGCAGTAGACAATTGATAGTACGACACATTGCTTCCGTAATTTGAAATGCTAACCTGAGCTAGGGTTCCGAAGTCTTCATTCACAAGGTTAAGCGTTCCACCTCTTTTTACTTCGTAGTAAGATTCTCCAGTTAACTCATCATTTCCATCACCTAAAGAAGCATAAACCCATGAAAGTGTAAACGTGCTTTCCTTATAGGTATCGGACACAAGTGTAACACTTCCGCCTTCAACGAGTTCGGCAAACGAAATAACATCACCGTTTTTGTCTGAAGCAACAACATATGCGTTAGAATATCCTTCAAGTCCAATAAAGTCTGCGGGAACTATTACGGTTACCAGAGTTGGGTCACTTTTCTCATCTTCGTCATTACATGATGAAAAGCTAAAAACAGCTAAGAGTATAAACCCCGTTAGTGTTTTGGTAAGCTGCGAACTAAATTTTTTCATAAAACTGTAAGTTTGTTAAGGATTAGGTAAAAGTGGGTGCATTTAAAAAAATCCATTCTATAACATTTGTTCATTAAAACAATGTCGTCAAATCACGTTCTCTGATAATTCAATAAATACCTGCTTTTTTACAAAGCTACAGGGTGTCCTTAGCACAAGACGATGACTTATGTTAAGATTTTAACCTTTTTCGGATGCGGCTCTAATGGTTTATGCTCGATAAACTCGCCATGTGCCCTTATGCTATGGGCGTTTTTCTTCACTTTACCTTTGTCAATAAAAATAATCCGCAAACAAAAGCAATAGCCTCACAAGTTACTCTACCCCAATGCCAATTGGCCCATTCGTTTAACTTGTCAGGAAGAAGTTCATTGGCGATGGTTCGATTAGCAAAGCTTAAATTTGCTTCTTTGAAATACACAAAGTATGACGAAAAAAATAACAACGTAAAGACCACCATAATCCACAACAAAGGGTCTATTTTTTGTTTTTTGAATAAACTCCAAACAAAAGTAAAAACAGGTAAAATTGTTGCGGCAATAGTAAGCGGTGAATAAAACTGATGTAACGCTTTTCCGTACAGGTTGTAAAAAACAAAAAATTCCTCAACTGAAATTCCTTTCCAGTAGGGTACAATTAGCATGGCTTCTGCAAGTTGTGTTCCTAAGAAGATGCCAAGAATTGCTGTTGATAAAAGTAAACTATGTTTTATAGCCATTTCCAATGATTATTATTTATTGTGTGCATAAAGTCTGTATGATTTACACGATGGGTAAAAAATTACAATTGCGCCTAAGCACAAAATTATCTGGTACCTAAGACTCGAAACGATGACTTAAGTTAAGATTTTAACCTTTTCCGGATGCGGCTGAGGCTCTCGGGGCTAATGCCCAACAAACTGGCAATATACTTCTGGGGTACGCGCTGAAAAAGATTGGGTTGCTCGGCCAATAGTCTTCTAAACCGGTCTTCGGGTTTATCGCTGGAAAGAAAAAGTGCGGTTTCTGCTGTGCGTAGCAGCACTTTTTCGGTGGTAATGCGGGCTATTGTTTCAAGCGCAGGAAATTGCCTGTACGCGGCTTCCAGCTTTTCCTTTTGCACCATGGTAACCACGGTTTCTTCTAGGGCTTGTAACCCAAATTGACCCGGCAGGCCACTGGTAAAACTGGGGAAGTCGGTAACCCATCCGTTTTCAAAGTAAATCTTGCTGGTATAGTCAACGCCCCGGGAGATATGGAAAATGCGAACCGTGCCTGATTCGATAAAGGCCATGAACCGGCAGATGTCGCCCACCTTGTGCAGCAAGGCGCGTTTACGATAAACCCGTCTTTCACACGAGCTGTCAATGATGGCGAGATGCTCATCGGTAAGCGGTACCACCGAGGCGCAAAAGTGTTTCAGCTTTTCAAACACGCAAGCAAAATATGCTTTAGTCAGCTACTTCACCAAAAACTTTTCCATATTCTTTTCATTTACCTCCAGGCCAAGGCCCGGGGCCGTGGGAATGAACAGGAAGCCGTTTTCGAATTGGAGCGAATTGTGGAAGAACTGCCCCAAGCTAAGTTCGGGCCGCATGCCGCTGAACTCCTGCACTTTTGCCGCGTTGGGAATGGCGCCCAGCAAATTCAAGCTGGCGGCCGTGGCGAGCGTAGGGCGCGTGTTGTGCACCATCACCTCTTTCTCAAAGGCGTGGCCCATGGCGGCAATTTTGTGGCACTCGGTAATACCCGCACATTTAATTACATCCAGGTTTAAGCAATCCGGGTTACCGATGATAATCAAATCGCGGAACTGCCACTTGTTGTATTCGTGCTCCCCGGCATTCACATCGCACGGAAGTGCCTCTACCACCTGCCGCAAGCCGGGATAGTCCATGCTGCTCACGGGTTCTTCAATCACCTTCACGTTGAACTCCTCATACAAACGCAGACCCAGTTCAATGGCTTTACCTGCCGTGTAGCCATTGTTGAAATCCACAAACAAATCCACGTGATCGCCAATCGCTTTGCGGATGGCCTTGATGCACTCGTAGGTGTAGTTTCCTTCGGGATTGCGGCCGCGGTCGTACAACTGCATGCGTGCCTTGATGGTTTTATAGCCCTGGTTTACAAACGCCATGCCCTCGGTAACCATTTCATCAATGGTTTTGAAGCTGGTTCCTTTTTTGCGTCCGTAGCTTCCGTACACGGCTACCTTTTCCAGTTTGCTCCCACCCAACAACTTCGATACAGGCTTGTTGAGCAGGCGACCTTTCAAATCCCATAGGGCATTGTCCACCCCCGCCACGGCCCCGGGCACAAACCCCGTGCTGCCGCCTTCAAACCCTTCAAAAAACATCTGTGTCCAGAGGTACTCACTGTCGAACGGGTCTTGCCCCATGAGTTTAGGTTTCAGGATGTCGCTGATGATTTTGGCCACAATGGGCGTGCTGAAGTGGTCGCCTTCGCCCCAGCCGCTGATGCCCGCATCGGTTTCGATCTTCACATACGTGGCACTCTCGGGGGCGTAGGCTTTTACATCGGTGATTTTGACGCCCGACTTGGTGGGTTTAGTCTCCGTTGTTGCTTGCGCGAACGAGGGAGCGGCTGAGATGGCCAGTGATGAGAGGCCGAGTGTTTGAATGAATTTTTTTCGTGTAAGCGCCATAGCTGTTTTAGTTTTCGACCGCTTTTACTTGCATACGCGCGGCCCAATACGCATACTCGCGGGCAAGGAGGCTAACGGTATCGGGGAACTGATTTGCCAGGTTTATTATTTCACTTCGATCTTCGACCAGATCATAGAGTTCCCAGGGCTTGCGCGGTTCAGCTACTAATTTCCAACGGTTGGTGCGCACCGCCCGGCTTCCTTCATGCTCCCAGAAAAGAAACTCATGCCTTTTCCATTGCTCACCCTGGAGGAGTGGTACCAGGCTTTTACCTTCCATCGGTTGGATGTCAAACGGGCCAAAGCGTTGGGGATACGGTGCACCGGCCAGTTCGATTAACGTAGGCATGATGTCGATCATGTGTGCGGGGGCATGTTCAATGCCGGCTTTCGAAATCATGTTGGGATAATGAACGATGAATGGTGTTGCAATGCCACCTTCATGTGCCCAATGTTTGTAGAGCCTGAATGGTGTATTCGAGGCATTGGCCCACTCCTTTCCATAAGCCGCGTACGAACCCTTTTCACCGGGCGGCAGGATTTTGGCGATAGCAGCAAATTCTTTCAGGTCTTTATCTACCCGGCCATCCAATGTTTCATGGCACGCCCCGTTGTCGGACAAAAAAAGAATAAGCGTATTATCAAGCTGGCCGGTCTGCTCAAGTTGGTGTACGATTTTTCCGATACCCTCATCTACCGATTCCATCATGGCCGCATACACGGCCATTTTCAAATCCCACTCTTCTTTGTTAGCCACTTCGCTCCAGGCGGGTACCACTTCCTCGCGGGGCGACAGCCGTACTGGCGAATCAAACAAACCCAGTTGTAATTGTTTTTGATGGCGATGGTTCCGGATCGAGTCCCAGCCCACCAAATACTTGCCGCGGTACTTGTTGATTTTATCCTTCACCGCATGCAAGGGCCAATGTGGAGCTGTGTACGCGAGATAAAGAAAAAACGGTTGTTCACTTTCTATGCCTTGCTGGACAAAGTTCGCAGCGCTGTCAGTGACCGCATGAGTCATGTAAAAGCCTTCCGGCAACGAGGTACACAACGTATTTTGGGTCACGATTTTGCGATTGGGCAGCACTTCAAAATAACTGCAGGCCCCGCTGATCAACCCGAAATACTTATCGAAGCCGCGCTGTACGGGCCAATCCAAACTGTCTTCGCCCACGTGCCACTTGCCGGCCATGTAGGTGCGGTAGCCTGATTGCTTCAGTACTTCCGCCAAGGTAACGGCATTTTCTGAGAGCCAACCTTGGTAGGCGCCCGGTTCGCGCACGCGACCGTGCGTGGCCACCATGCCCCCCATGCCCGCCTGGTGCGGATATAAACCCGTCAACAACGAGGCGCGGCTCGGACAACAGCGGGCGGCATTGTAAAACTGTGTAAACCGAATGCCGTTCAATCCTAATTTGTCGATGTTAGGTGTTTCAATTTCTGACCCGTAGCAACCGATGTCGCTGAAGCCCATGTCATCCACCAGCACCACAATGATGTTGGGCCGCGTGTTTAGTTGTTTAGTGTCGCTACACGCTATCAGAAAAATTAAGGCAAAAAATAAAGAAAACGCCCTCATCATTCAATAACTTTTGTTTGCGACCAAATTGAATCATCGTACGTGATACCAAGACCCGGTTGATTAGAAACCGGAAGTGAACCATTGACAGGTTGAAAGTGTGGTGCAAACCAATCGCCCGATTTGCGACCTACCGCATTAACTGGAAACTCCTGAAAGCCATACAACGCTGGACTCACAGCTGCCAGATGCAGGAAGGGTGCTTCGAGCGGGTCGGATTTTGGTGAGTGCGGTGCAAATCCTTTCTTGTGCTTTTCTGCAAGCTTACCTACTGCCAAACCGCGCAAGATTCCGCCATTGTAAAAAGTATCCGGTTGTAAAATGTCTAGGCCATCTTGTTGGCAATACCATTCGAAGCGATGGAAGCTTGTGTCTTGTTCGCCTCCGGCTACTTTCATTTTCTTCAGTGCATCCGCTACTTTTTTGTTGCTTTCAAAATCTTCCCACGGGCAGGGCTCCTCGTAAATATCCACGTTGTACTCCTCTAAAAATTTGCCCATGGCAATGCCTTGCTTCACATCAAAGGAACTGTTGGCATCGGCATAGATCGTGAGCGTATCAGAATACTTGCGTAAGAGTTCAACTATTTTGTAGCTGCGTTCCTCGGCTTTGGCATCCGTGCCCATGCGGCCACCCACTTTTATTTTAACGGCCTGGCAGCCACTCATCGCTAACTTCTCTTTTATTTTCTCCACCTCTTCTTCCGCTTTATTGTCGCGCGTAAGGCTGGAGAGGTACATCGGCACTTCCGTGCGAAGTTGCTTACCGAGGAGCTGATGCACGGGTTTATGATCCGTCTTTCCCAGCATATCCCAAATGGCTACTTCGATGTGGCCCACACAATTCCAAAACGGCATGCCGCTGAATTTGTAGTTGCGCTCATCGCGGTACACGCCACCCACTAATGCTTCGATTTGCCGCGCGTCTTTACCGATGAAGAAGGGTTTTACCAGTCCGTTGAAAATCCCGTATAAATAGTCGATGCGGGTGTTGGTGAGTGTGATGCCCTTCATGCCATCGGTAGAGGTAACGACTACAAAGTGGTTGTCTTTCCATTTCAGTAGTTCGATAGATTCGATGATGACCGCTGTGGACTGGGAAAAGGCGATGCGAGGGGCCCAAGACATCGCCAAGCCTGCCAGAATGCTTTTTTGTACAAATTCCCTTCGGTGCATGATTATGAAAAGATTTCTTTTGAGAGGACGTTGGCCGCGAGTTTTTCCAGTACAAGCGCGCTGTTGGTCAGTGCAGCTTCTTTTCCCGCGAAAGCGGTCAGCGAGAAAACTGCGTCTAAAAAAAGGCTTTGTGTCTCGGTTTCCGATAGTTCGCTGACACCACACACGGCCACGGTTCTCTTGCCCAACCGGTGGGCCAGGGCGCCCAGCCCGGCTATCAACTTACCGTGAAGTGTTTGCCGGTCGAGCTTGCCTTCTCCGGTAATGACCACGTCAGCCCACGCCACGGCAGCCGACAGGTTAGTTACCTCGAAAACGACCTCGGTGCCGGGCCGCAACCGGGCGCCCAGCAGCGCGTGGGCCCCTCCCCCAAATCCGCCACCGGCTCCGGAGCCGGCTATCTGCTGCAAGTCCATGCCCGTTTGCGTTTGGATGACGTGGGCAATGTGTTGAAGCCCTTGATCCAGGGTGCGCACGTCTTCTTCACCCGCTCCTTTTTGGGGGCCATAAATGTATGCGGCCCCCTGTGGGCCATAAAATGGGTTGGATACATCACATATCGCAATGATTTCACATGCGCTGATACGGGGATGAAGACGGCTGAAATCGAGTTGTTGCACGCGATGCAACCGCTGCCCCGAATGGATTCGTTCTTCACTATCCGACAGCGCCTTTCCTCCCAGGGCGGAGAACGCACCGAGGGCAGCATCGTTGGTGGCGCTGCCGCCAATGCCGAGCACGATCTTGGTCACGCCACGGTCTAAGGCGTGGGCGATCAGCTCACCTGTGCCAAAGGTGGTGGTGTGAAGAGGGTTGCGTTCCGAAGCGCGTAACAACGCCAGGCCGCTGGCGCGCGCCATTTCGATAAACGCGGTGGTTTGATCCCTCGAAACAAGATACGAAGCGTTGATCTTGCGCATGAGCGGGTCATGCACGGTCAGCGTAACTTCCATGGCCTGAGTATGCCACTGAAACACATCGAGCGTTCCCTCTCCTCCATCCGCCAAGGGAAAGGGCCGAACGACAAGGTCGGGACACATCAGGCGAAGGCCCCGCTCGAGAGAGGCGCATACCTCTTCGGCCGTGAGCGTGCCTTTGAATTTATCGGGCGCAAGCAGCACGTTCATACGAGTGCCAGATAAAGGACGAGAACAACCAACAAGGCCGTGAGCCCTTGTAGAAACGTCATGATCGTCCAACCGAGGTAAGCCGCTTTCACCTCCAACCCGCCAAATTGCGAAACCACCCAGAAATACGAATCGTTGGCATGTGACACCGTCATGGCGCCTGCCCCGATGGCCAGCACCAACAACGACAGTTCTACCGGGTCGGTAAATCCCGCGGAAGCGGCCAGCGGATAGGCCACCGAACTCACGATGAGCATGGCACTGGTGCTGGAACCCTGTGCGCTTTTGAACAGCGCACTCACGCCAAAGCACACCACCAAGAACGCCACGCCACCTACCGCCTGCGCAGCTATCCAGACTGACAGGATACTGGCCAGTGGGCTAGCGCCCAGCACTGCTCCAAAGGCGCCCCCACAGCCCGTGAGCAGCACAATAGGCCCGGCTTGTCGGATGCCTTTCTCCACCCACAACAGCGTCTGATGCCGATGTCGGAAGATGCCTAACCCCAATGCCACGGTGAGCAGCAGTGACACCAGGGGCTGACCCAAGAAACGTAAAAGGTGTACGCCTGTAAAAGCCGCGTTTGTCAACTCCAACACCGACCCACAGGCAATCAACAACACGGGTAGGAAAATAAGCACCAACGGAGTTGTCAGGGAGATGGGGGCTGGCTTTGCCACGATCGTTTCCGTGCCCGGATTAACTGCGGTGATTTTTGAGCCGATGTACCGCGCATAAAAAAAAGCGATCAGCGACACCGGCAACGAAACGACCAGACCGAGCAAAATCACCAACCCGAGCGAATCACCCGCCCCCAGGTTGGCTGCCGCATTCATGGGGCCGGGCGTAGGCGGCACCAGCGTATGCGTAGTGTAAAGTCCACCGGCCAGCCCGAGGGTCATGGTGGAGGCGGGCACCGAGGCGGCCTGCCCAACGG
>JALONI010000043.1 GCA_025455015.1 Cyclobacteriaceae bacterium
GGCCGACAAGAAGTTCAAGCATGTGGAAACCGTCATCATGCCTGCCGACATTGACCACGCGGTCATCGGACTCATTGATCCGGCCCACGTCACGTTTGTTCATCAGTCATGGTACTGGCGATCGGCCAAAAAATTGAAACTGAAAGAGAAGCATTTTGAGCCCACCCCCAAGGGTTTCAAAATGGTGCGCCATGCGCCCTCTAGCAATTCAAAAGGCTATGGTGTGTTAAAGGGCGGCACCAGCACGGAAATCACATTCGAAATACCGGGCATCCGCACCGAGCACATCCAGGTGGGGCGTAAAGAAGTGGTGTCCATCACGGTGCTCACGCCCCTCAACGAAAAGCAGACCGAGCTCACCAACATTTTTTATACTTCTATTGGGTTGGCCAACGCCTTATGGCTTCCGCTGAAGCGCCTGGGCAAACAATTCATCGGCCAGGATTTGGGTGTTTTTCACAAACTAAACGAAGGGCTGCAATCCAACCCCACGTTGAGTTTGATTGGCGAGCCGGATATGCAGGCGCGATGGTACTACGAAATCAAGCGGCATTGGCACAAAGCCCAGCAAAACGAAGAGCCGTTTGTAAATCCGATTCAGCCGCAAACGCTGCATTGGGTAACCTAGTCATTCGATTTCGCTTGTCCGCCCACATACTTCGAAATAGCCAGCGCCACCACCATGGCAAAGTAAATCTGCCCAATGATGGTAAGCAGCACGGCCAATGTTTGAGCAAAGGGGTGGATGGGCGTGATGTCGCCATACCCGAGCGTGGCCAGGGTAACAAAACTGAAGTACACAAAATCTTCAAACTGTGGATTGCCAAAGTGGGCGGGTAAGTTAAAAGAGCCGGGCACCAACTCATACACAATTAGCGAGAGCAACGACCCGGCAAACCCAATCAGCAGATAGGCATCAATGGTGGAAATCAACATGACCGAATCCACCCGCGGCTGAATGATGAACTGCTTGATGAGGATGGCGGCCGTTAACACAAAAAAGGACAGCAAGACAACGTGAGACGCCAGCATGATGGACGGAAACACGAATGCCAGCCACGTCATGGCAATGGCGGCCAGGCCAAACAACCACTCAACCTTGCGCCACCGGGGCAAGTAGGTGGAGGCGCCACCGCTAAACACGACAAAGCTCATCATAAGCAAAAAGGGGTTTCTTTGTTTGATCATGTCATTTCATCGGTTAGCGGCACACGGCCTTCTTAAAACTATCGGTGACGGTCATGCCCAGGCTTTCGGCTTTCTTAGCATCGCGGCAGGCCTCTACGGGCCGCTTCATTTTTTCGTAGGCCACTGCGCGGTTCAGGTAGGCAAGAGCATACCCCGGGGCGAAAGCAATGGCCACTGAGTAGTCGTCCACGGCTTCCTTCAAGCGATTCAGTTTCACGTGTGCGTTGCCGCGATTCAACCACGCCAGCGAATAGGTGTTGCGGATTTTGATCGCCTGATCATAGTTGCGGATGGCTTCGGGATAGCGCTTCATTCGGTCCAGCACCAGGCCGCGGTTCACATAATAGTCCGGCTCTTGCGGATCTAAGGTAATCGCCTGGTTGTAGTCGCTCAGCGCACCCGCCCAATTATCGTTGTTCATTCGCAAAAAGGCGCGCTCGGCATAGGCAAACGGGAGTTTGGGGTTGTCTTCGATGGCTTGTGTGAGCAGCGCTTCGGTTTGCTGCACGGGGGCCGTCTGCTTTGTTAGCTGGGCCAGGTTGTGTTTGGCCAGCGCATGGTTGGGCTCGGCCCGCAGCATGCTTTCATACACGCTGAGCGCTTTCGCGGATTCACCTCCATACTGGAGGGCCAAGGCTTTGTTCAGCAGGTAGTCCGTATTTGGCTGTAGTGCCAAGGCGCTGTCCAGGTAGGCCACTGCGCGGGGATAGTTCTTCGTATGCAAGTCGATCAGCCCAAGGCTGCCAAAGACCACGGCCCGGAGCGCACTTTGGGCCGTGAGCAATTGTTTGGTTCCCTCGTGTGGCGACACTTGGAAAAATACGGTGTTGGTTTCGGATGAAGTCAAGTGCATCAGCCGCCTGAAGTCCTCGCGCGCCAAGGCATAGTGGCCTTCTTCCAGGCGCGCGTTGGCCCTGGCAAACAACGCTTCGGCATGGTGCGGGTGGCTTTCCAAAAAAATGCTGTAGTCGGTAATGGCACCGGCCCGGTCGGCCAGCTGCTGCCGCACCTGCCCGCGCCAAACGTAGGCGTCCGTGAAATAGGGATCCTTGCGAAGGCATTCGTTCAAATGGGCTAAGGCGGTGGTAAACTGACGGTTATCAATGGCCTTTTGCGCTTTGGCAAAAAGCTCCGCAGACGAATCTTGCGCCCCGGCCGCAAGGCTTACGAAAACCAGCCACATGCTGCACAACCACCGCGCGAAGAGACTCTTCATTCCGCCAATTTATTAACGAATTGCCGAAACTTTACGCGCCAGTTTCGGTTTTAAAGACAAGATCAACGGAGAGAACACGCGCGTTATGGAAACAACCAAAAAAACGAAGGGGAAAAGCACGACTGCCGGTGGGGAAGGAATTCGTTCGGCCTACCGCAAATACGTGCTCACGCATGGAAAACAGCCGGCCAGTGTTTTTGTGTTTTGCGAAGAGTTGGGAATGACGGAAGAAGAGTTTTACGCGCAGTTTGGCTCGTTTGAGGCGCTCGAGAAAGCGATCTGGACGGAGTACGTGACCACCGTGCGGGAGCGCCTGCTCGCAGACGAGAATTATGCCGCCTTCAGCGCGCGCGAAAAGATATTGTCGTTCTACTTCACCTTGGCTGAGCTACTGAAGGCCGACCGTAGTTTTGTGCTGCTGCAACTGAAGGCATGGAAAAATCCGGCTCAATTGCCCGTCTTCCTGAAGGGATTCAAGGGTGTTTTTGACGAGTGGATCAACGGGGTCATCACGCAAGGCATCCAAAATGGCGAAGTGGCCAAGCGGCCCTTGCTCGACCAACGCTACGATGGGCTCTTCTGGCTCCATTTGATGTTTATCCTCCAGTTTTGGAGCCATGACGAAAGTGCCAACTTTGAAAAAACCGATGCGGCCATTGAGAAGTCCGTGAACTTGGCCTTTGACCTGATTGGCAAGGGCATTTTGGACAACGCGCTGGACTTTGGCAAGTTTTTATATCAATCATCAAAAAATTAATCCGCGAAAGCGAGCCCGCGGTGAGGGCAGAGGGGCAGGATGAAAAAAGAAGTGAAGGAACAATCGCAAATCCCGGTCAGTAAAGTACAACGCGCCACCAAGTTCCTTGCCACCGGGGCCAAAATTGGGGGCAACTACCTGAAGCATTACAGCAAAAAGCTGGTTAATCCCAACGTAAGCACCGAAGAACTGCACGAAGATAACGCAGCGGACATTTACCACTCGCTCAGCGAGTTGAAAGGCAGCGCGCTCAAGGTCGCTCAGATGTTGAGCATGGATAAAAACCTGCTGCCCACGGCTTATCAACAGCAGTTTACCATGGCGCAATACAGCGCGCCACCGCTGTCATACCCCTTGGTGGTGCGCACGTTTGAGCGCTACTTCAAAAAACGCCCCAACGAGTTGTTTGATTCGTTCACTACTTCGGCCCAAAATGCCGCCAGCATGGGGCAGGTACACAAGGCCACCCGGGAAGGCAAGACGCTGGCCGTGAAGATACAGTACCCGGGCGTGGGGGATAGCATCAAAAGCGATTTGGCCATGGTTAAGCCCATTGCCTTGCGGATGTTTAAACTCAATGCGGCCGATTATGACGAGTTTATCAGCGAGGTGGAGTCACGACTGCTGGAAGAAGCTGATTATGACCTGGAGTTGACCCGCTCCATGGAGTTGTCGGCCAAATGTGCACAAATCCCCAACTTGGTTTTCCCCACGTATTATCCAGCCTATTCGTCCGCCAAAATTTTAACGATGGATTGGATCGAGGGCGTGCCGCTCGGGGAGTTTATCAAGACCCAAACGTGGTCGCGCGAAGAAGCCGCCCTGCTGGGGCAGGCCATGTGGGATTTTTACCACTACCAAATTCATGAGCTGAAGTCACTCCATGCCGACCCCCATCCCGGCAATTTCATCATCACTCCGGAACGGACATTGGGCGTGATTGATTTTGGATGTGTGAAAGTCATTCCTCCGTCTTTCTATGGCGTGTATTTTCAATTGCTGGAGAAGGATATTTTGTACCGGTCGGAGAAGTTGGAGAAGGCATTCTATGATCTTCGCTTCATCTACCCCGATGATTCCGAAAAAGACAAACGGTTTTTTACGGAAGTATTCACGCAGTTGGTCGAACTGTTGGGCCGACCGTTCCGCACACCTGAGTTTGACTTTGCCGATCAGTCGTATTTCGATGCGCTCTACCGGTTTGGCGAGCAACTGTCGGGTATGAAAGAGCTGCGCAACTCCAAAAAAGCGCGCGGTGTCAAAGACGCGCTGTACATCAACCGTACCTACTACGGGTTGTACAATATCTTAAACCAACTGAAAGCCAACGTGAACACCACTTCGTGGGTTCCCTTTTAGGCGGCATGGGTCGCTGACGAGCTACACCTGGCGAACGAAGGCAGCCCTTCGTACCGGCTACCCATCTTCCGGTAGCATCGCGTAAAAACCTGGATGGAACGACCCGAATGTTCCACCCGGTTGGGTTTGCGTTCAGTGCCACCCCATTCCAACCCCATGCGCATCGTTTTGGTGGCCGTTGCGTCTTTATGCTTCCAGCGTGTTAAGGACGCCCGTCACAACTCCGGGCGGTCCCTTCTGGCGGGACGCTCAACCGATTAATCCCACAAATAAATTTTGTAAAATCATTTCATTGTCAATACTTTAGCAGCCGATAGTTCATTTTTTAATAAAACACATTTTTTTATGAGGGCTATTTGGAAAGGACACATCCAGTTTTCGCTGGTGACCATCCCGGTGAGGTTGTACAACGCCATCGACACGGGCCAAACCATCAGCTTCAACTTGCTATCAAAGGAAGGCCACAATCCGGTCAGCTACGAAAAAAAAGACAAGGTGACGGGACAACCCCTGAAAACCGAGGACATGGTGAAAGGGTACCAATATGAGCCCGGGCAATACGTGATCATCGAACAGGAAGACCTGGACAAAATAAAACTGAAAAGCACGCGGGTAATTGAGATCGAGGGCTTTGTGAAAAGCGAAGAGGTACACCCGACCTTGTTTGAGGCACCTTATTTTTTGGGGCCTGACGGTGACGTGGCGGCCAAAACCTACGGCCTGCTGACCGAGACCATGCGGCAAAGCGGCAAGCTGGGCGTAGGTAAAGTAGTGCTGCGCGACCGCGAAACGCCCGTGCTCATCAGCCCCCACGAAAAAGGCATGTTGCTGTACCGCCTCCGGTTTCCGAGCGAGGTGCGCAGCATCAACGAAGTGCCACAACTGCTGGAAGTAAAGGCCGACAAAGAGCAACTGAAACTGGCGAAAACGCTGGTCGATTCGATGACGACCCACTTCGCCAACCTGGAAATGAAAGACCACTATTATGATGCCGTAAAGGCGTTGATCGATGCCAAGATTTCAGGCAAAGAAATCGTGACCGTGGCCGAAGAGGAGCCCAAGGTGATTGACATCATGACGGCCTTGAAAGCCAGCATTGACCAAGCCAAACAAAAGCCGATGGAGAAGGCGAAGGGGGAGAAGTCGGCCGAAGCGGCCAAGGAACAAAAGGAAGTAAAAACACTGAGGCGCAAGGCCGGTTGAAATAATTAGGGCCTTCCTTTGGAGAAACCGGGGCAAAATCTATCTTTGCACCCTCATTTTAAGAGGTCCGGTAGTTCAGCTGGTTAGAATGCCTGCCTGTCACGCAGGAGGTCGCGGGTTCGAGTCCCGTCCGGACCGCGGAACATGGCGCAAACAGGGCAAAAAGCCTTGTTTGCGCTTCCAAAAAGCGGAAATCAGTACCGAAAACGCGCTTCCGAATATGATGCCAAAAAGACCGATCATGCGATTTAGTTGCAAGGCGGTTTTATCCGGTTATACTAACCGTCTCAGTCTTACAGTTTATATTTTGTTGGTACTCGGAAGTTCGAGTCGGTCTCACGCGCAAGCTGACACCACCACCTACCAACACTGTCAGATCATTGTATTCAACTCAGAAGGTTCAAGGAAGGCCTTACAGCCAAACTACGTATTTTTATTCCCTTCTCGTCTCCAATCAGAGGCTGATAAAATCGAGTCACTTGGTATTGTGAATTCCTACGATGTCGTTGATAAGATGGAAAGCAGCGGCTGGAGGCTCGTTGATACAGGTTTTTTGATTGTACCTTCTGTGGGGATTAATCTGCATACCACCCGATTTTACTTCAGGGGAGCGAGATTTCATAAACCCCAGAAGGATCGATTCTAATTCCACGACACAACTTTTTTCAGCTGCACCTCCAGAGATTTTCCGGTATTCAATTCTACTATAAAATTGACGTGATGATAATCATAGCAGCGATACCGAAAAGAATGAGAGAGACAATAGATAGGTCCTTCAAAAATACTACCGCGTCCGCAGCTCTTTTCATATGAAAAAGTGTCCGTTCGGAAATCTCGCGGTCGGTCAATTCCTCAATTTTTTTGCTTGGTGTTTTCATATCCAAACAAAATTAATCGACAAAAGGCAATGAAGCAAAGTATCAACTGCTTCTGCAAGGGCCGCTGATTATAGGCCGGCTTTCCGTTGCCTAATAGTTGTGAAATACGCATACACCATTAATTTATGAAGCATGATTTTTGCCGTTTGCGACAGTATGTAATGTCCAACGATTCCGGACCCTGACCGCTGCCGGGCGCCACCACACGGCAATTTCAAATTTCTGTTAATTTTGTCGCCTTCAACCCGTACCCATGACGCTGCTCGATTTTGAGAAACCAATTGCTGAACTCGAAAGTAAACTGCTGGATATGAAGCAATTGGCCGACAGCCAAGACCAAAGCGTGGCGCAGGCCATTGAGGCGTTGGAGCGGAAAATAAGCGACCTGAAAAAAGAAACGTTCGAAAACCTCACCGGTTGGCAACGCGTTCAGTTGTCGCGCCACCCTGACAGACCCTACACGCTGGACTACATTTACGAAATCACCACCGACTTTATCGAGTTGCATGGCGATCGCAACGTGTCCGATGACAAAGCCATGGTGGGCGGCTTTGGGCTGATCGAAGGCCAATCGTTCATGCTTATTGGTCAACAAAAAGGACGCAACACCAAACAGCGGCAGCTTCGAAACTTTGGCATGGCTAATCCTGAAGGCTACCGCAAGGCCCTGCGGTTGATGAAGCTGGCAGAGAAGTTTAACAAGCCAATCGTCACGTTTATTGACACCCCCGGGGCATTTCCCGGGCTCGAAGCCGAAGAGCGCGGCCAGGGGGAAGCCATTGCGCGAAACCTCAAAGAGATGTTCATGCTTCAAGTGCCCGTCATTTGCATCGTGATTGGCGAAGGGGCCTCGGGCGGTGCCCTGGGCATTGCCATTGGCGATCGGGTACTGATGTTGGAGAATACGTGGTACTCCGTCATTTCACCCGAGTCGTGCTCGTCTATTTTGTGGCGCAGTTGGGACTATAAAGAGCAGGCGGCCGAGGTACTGAAACTCACCGCCAAAGACATGAACGAGTTAAAGCTCATCGATGGCATCATCCAGGAGCCCATTGGCGGAGCCCACACCGATGTCAAGGCGATGGCGTCCGAAATCAAGCGCGTCATCCTCACCCTAACCGAGGAGCTTTCCCGGATGGGCCCCGAACAGCGAATCAGTCAGCGCATCGACAAGTTTTCATCCATGGGCGTAGTGAACGAATAACATGTCACGAAAACGCGAAAAGATTCAATGGAAAAATCAATTCGTGAACTTGGTGGCGATCGTCATTGGCGTATACCTCGGGTTTGCCATCACCAGTTTTCAGCAACACCGCGCGGAACGTCAACTGGCCAACCGCTATTTGGCGAGCCTGCGGTCCGATCTCGAAAAAGACCGCGAAACGATAGGTCGCGATGTACAGCAATTGCAGGCGTTGGTAAAAAAAGGCAGCCGGTTAGTACGTGAGCCCTCTATTTTAACGTTGCCGCAAGACTCGATTCAGTATTATTTCACTGCGCTCACTACCCAAACCACCTTTCAACCGAACAGCCACACGTACCTGGCCATGGTCAACGATGGGTCCATCGCGGGCATGATTGACCTGGACGTCAGCAAGAGTCTTTCAACGCTCTACAACGGCTCGTACGAAGAGATAAAAGTCCTGGACCAGATCGCCATTCGGAATTTCCAAGATCACATCATCGATCGGATGATCCGGGACGGTGGCTTCAACCGCGAGTATATTTCCAGTGCCTCCTTTCGGGCCTTGGTGGATATTGTGCGCGACATCAACCAGCAAAAGGAACAAGCCTATCAAACGGCCGCTTCGCAAATCGACTCCCTGTTGACACACCATCTAAACCCTCGCCAATGACACGTTTGCATGTCATCAATACAGGCTTTTTCAAGTTGGATGGCGGTGCCATGTTTGGGGTAGTGCCTAAGTCGCTCTGGCAGCGCACCAACCCGGCCGATGACAACAATCTCTGCACGTGGGCGATGCGCTGTTTGTTGGTGGAAGATGGCAAGCGGGCCATCTTGATCGACAACGGCATCGGCACCAAACAAGACGAAAGGTTTTTGGGACACTATCACTTACATGGTTCGGATTCGCTGACGGCCTCCCTTCACCGATCGGGCGTTGACGAAACAGACATCACTGATATGTTCCTCACGCACCTGCACTTCGACCATTGCGGTGGCGGCATCGTAAAAAGAGAGGGGAGGGCAGCGCTGGTCTTCCCCCGTGCCACCTATTGGAGCAACGAAGCTCATTGGCAGTGGGCTACTCAACCCAATGCGCGCGAGAAAGCCAGTTTTCTGGCGGAGAACATCCTGCCCATGCAAGAAAGCGGGCATCTCCAGTTCGTACCGGATACCGCAAATTCCCTGTTGCCGTTCCGCATTTTTTTTGCCTCGGGCCATACCGAACGCATGATGATACCGATGATTCCGTACAAGGGAAAGACCCTTTGCTTTATGGCCGATCTGCTGCCGTCTGTGGGGCATATCCCCCTGCCGTATGTGATGGGATATGACACGCGCCCGTTGTTAACCCTGGCCGAAAAGGAGTCGTTCTTGAATCAGGCGGCTGACCAGGGGTGGGTGCTTTTCCTCGAACATGACCCCATTCATGAATGCTGCACGGTAAAACGTACCGACAAAGGTGTGCGCGTAGACCAAACGTTCGCGTTGGCCGAGTTATAGTGCCGCCAGGGTGGCTTGGTTCTTTTAACCACTTCCGTTTACTTTGACGTTGATATGAAAGTAGGCTTGGCACTTTCGGGCGGTGGCGCACGAGGCGTGGCGCACATTGGCGTGCTGCAAGCGCTGGAGGAATTTGGCGTGCATATTGATATTGTGGCGGGCACCAGTGCCGGTTCCATTGTGGGCGCCATGTACGCTCATGGGTACAAACCCTCGCGCATACTCGAGATCATCCAACAGATCACGATTTTCAAATCCGTTCGCCCCGCGTGGAACTGGTCCGGCCTGCTGCGCATGGATGGCATGAAGGAGTTACTTCTGAAGTACCTGCCCGAAAACAGCTTTGAGAAACTGCAAATACCGCTGGCCGTGGCCGCTACCGAGATCCGGAAAGGCGAGCTTCATTATTTTTCGGAGGGGGAATTAGTACCGGCCATCATGGCGTCTTGCAGTATCCCTGCCGTGTTCAGTCCCATGCCCTACCGCGAGGGGCTATACATTGACGGAGGTGTGTTTGATAACCTGCCGGTGCGCGCCATCCACCCGAAGTGCGACTTTCTTATTGGCTCCCACTGCAATCACATACCCACCGATTTTGATCCGAAGAACATGAAAATGGTGATTGAGCGAAGTTTGCTGATGACCATTTACGCCAATACGCTTTCGAGTAAGGGCCTGTGCGATGTGATCATTGAGCCACGCAACTTAGGACGGTACGGCAGTTTTGAAATAGGTAAGGCGCAAGAGATATTTGACATTGCCTACGAGTACACCAAGGCCAACTTTTCAGAGGCTAACTTTGAAGCGGCATTGAACAAACCCTGACGCCATGTTGCGGCCCGTTTACCTCTTGCTTTTCCGGATTTTCGGGTGGAAAATCAACGGACAGTTTCCCCCCGGGCTAACCCGGTACATTGCTGCGGTAGCGCCCCACACCAGCAACTGGGACTTTGTGGTAGGCGTGGCGGCCCGCAGTATTTTGCGCATGCAACATGCTAAGTTCTTGGGGAAAAGTCAGTTGTTCAAACCTCCGTATGGATGGTTTTTTCGATGGCTGGGCGGCTACCCGGTCGACCGCTCTAAGAAATCCGATATGGTTGACCAAGTGGCGCGGTTATTTGCCGAAAACGATCCGTTTATTTTGGCCATTGCCCCGGAGGGCACGCGCCAGAAAGTGGATAAATTGAAAACCGGGTTTTATTATATTGCCAAGAAAGCGGGTGTTCCCATCATCCCTTGCGGGTTTGATTTTCCGAAAAAGGAAGTGGTGATTGGAGAACCCCTGTATCCGACAGACGATTTGGAGGGTGATATGCAGAAATTTTTGACGTTTTACCGAAAAATCGGAGGAAAAAATCCAGATGCTGCCTTCTAGGCGCATAGTTCATCGTGTATCACACTGGCCAGTTGGTCTGATATTTGTTAACTTGCATTAAAAACAAACCCATTATCATATGAAAAAACTATTCGTTCTGTGTTTATTCCTTTTTTTAACGAAATTTTCGTTTGCGCAATTTAATCAAGGCAGGATGCTTCTTGGGGGCGGCCTTGGGTTTCAATCCAACACCAGCAAAGTGAAAGGCAGTGGTGCAACAGTTACGGAGGGGCGAGGTACAATAATCTCGGTGAATCCGAGATTTGGCTATTTTTTTATTGACAATCTTGCCGGAGGCTTGAGTTTAGAAATAAGTTCAAGCACCGAGAAGCCAGAAGGGTCCAACGATAAATTCACAGCAACTGCGTTTGCCGTTTCTCCTTTTGTCCGGTATTATATAAAACCGGGCATCTTTGTTCAGGGCGAATATGGATTTGGTTCTGTATCAGAAAAAACAACGAGCGGTAATTCCTCTAACGAAGAGACGCGCCCTTTGTCTCGTTGGTCGCTGGGGGCCGGTTATGCGTTGTTTCTCAATGATCATGTGGCCGTTGAGCCATTTGTAGGCTACCAATCACTAGGCGTAAAAGACAGCGATGTTGACGTAAGGTTGGTAAACGCTGGATTGTTCATCAATTTGGGCATTCAGGTTTATTTAGGAGATCGGAACTAAGTTGTTCAAAAAAATAACCAAAAAATGAAACGACTATTTTTCTTGCTGTTTTTTCTTCCACTGCTGGGCAGCGCCCAAGTGCAGTTTGCCCTCGGGGTAAAGGCAGGCCCTAATTTTGCCAGCATCAATGCCGAGGATGGTGTGGCCGGCAATTTTAAGAACAGAACCGGTTTTCATGGAGGAGCCTTTGCGTTGGTGAAATTGACGAAGATTGGCATCCAGCCCGAAGTAATTTTTTCCCAGCAGGGCAGCCGCGTCCAAATCGATGGAGAAAATTTTGAGTCCAATTTTTCTTACGTCAATATCCCCATCATGCTGAAGCTCTATACCGTGGCAGGTATTAACTTGCAGGCCGGGCCACAGTTTGGCTTTGCGACTACCGCAGAAGCACCCATCGAGGACCAATTGAACCCCGGTACTTACCGGATTCAAGATGTCAAAGACCGGTTGAAGGGTAGTGATATCACACTCGGCCTTGGGTTGGGTTGGGATTTGCCGTTTGGGTTAACCATTGATGCCCGCTATAACCTGGGCTTGTCTAAAATCTATGATGATGCCCCCGATCAACAAACCCAGGAGGCTCGAAATCAAGTTATCCAGGTATCTCTTGGCTACAAGTTGATCAAGTTTGGGAAGTAGAGAAGTCACCGTGTAATTCAAAAAAGCCATCTTTGTGATGGCTTTTTTTATGACCTATCCGCAAACGCTCGACTATCTCTACCAATCCTTGCCGATGTTTCAACGGGTAGGTGCTGTGGCTTACAAAAAAGATCTGACCAATACCCTGGCCCTGTGCCAAGTGCTGGACAATCCGCATCAGAAATTCAAAACAATACACGTGGCGGGCACCAATGGCAAAGGAAGCTCTTCGCACATGTTGGCCGCCATCTTACAATCGGCCGGGTACAAGACAGGGCTATATACCTCCCCTCACCTCAAATCATTTACCGAGCGTATCAAAGTGAATGGGGCGGACGTAAGCCAAACCTTCGTGACCGATTTTGTCGCGCGTGTGAAGCCCGCGCTGGAGCGGATCAAGCCTTCCTTTTTCGAAACCACGGTGGCTATGGCCTTTGACTACTTTGCTGCGCAACGTGTGGACGTGGCCGTGATTGAGGTGGGGCTGGGCGGCCGCCTCGACTCCACCAACGTGATCACCCCCGTGCTTTCGCTCATCACCAACATCAGCTTAGACCATCAGGATTTGCTGGGCGATACGCTTCCGCAAATAGCCCTCGAAAAAGCGGGCATCATCAAACCCCATGTTCCGGTGGTGGTGAGCCAGCGGCAAGCCGAAGTGCAAGCGGTCTTCTCAACCCGCGCGACCCAGCAGCACGCGGAACTCGTCTTCGCTTCGGATCACTATGAACTGGAGCCGGCCGGCCAGGGCTACCGCGTGAAGCAAGAAGGCGTGGAAGTGATTGACCCGCTCGTTCCGGATCTAAAGGGAAACTATCAGCAGAAAAATATTCCTGGGGTGTTGGCCTCATGCCAGGTGCTGCGGCAACAGGGTTTTGCCGTAAGCTGGCACCACATCAAAACCGGAATCGAAAACACACAGTCGCTCACAGGTTTGAAAGGACGCTGGCAAACGCTGCGCAACCACCCGCGGGTCATCTGCGATACCGCCCACAACGAAGACGGCATCCGACAGGTCGTTGAGCAGCTCGTAAAAACGCCTCACCAAAATCTCTGGATGGTGATCGGCATGGTCAAGGACAAAGATATCTCGTCTGTGCTGGCACTTCTTCCTGTTAATGCGCACTATTTTTTCTGCCAGGCCCACATTCCGCGGGCACTGGATGCCCACGCGCTGGCCAACCAGGCCCGCGCGTACGGGCTGCGTGGGCGCGTTGTGGCTGACGTAAACACGGCCGTGCAAGAGGCTACGCAAATGGCCGCTGCGGGCGATCTGATTTTTGTGGGTGGCAGCACCTTCGTGGTGGCAGAGCTAGCAGGATTGTGATATTATTGCCGCGTGAAAAACAAACTGCACCGCTTTGCCGTCATCGCCCAACGCGACAATGTCTTGGAGCCGGGCAAGGCAAATTACTTCGAAATCAAAGGACGGTGGGGCGCCACTTTTTTTCAAAATGACAATCCGATCACGGTTGAGCTCGCCTGTGGCCGCGGGGAGTACTCGGTACATCTGGCCCAGGTGTTTCCGCAGCGAAATTACGTGGGGGTTGATGTGAAGGGGGATCGGCTATGGAAGGGAAGCACGTGGGCCGTAGAACAGAACATCAAAAACGTAGGCTTTTTGCGCGCCCAAATTCTGACCATCGAAACTTTTTTTGCCGAGAACGAAGTAGACGAAATCTGGCTCACGTTTCCCGACCCGCGCCCCAGGCGCAGGGACATCAAACGGAGGCTGACCAACCCGCGGTTTTTGGACCTGTACAAACACATCCTCCGGCCGGGCGGTGTCTTTCGCTTCAAAACCGACAATACACCCCTGTTTGAATACACGCTGGAAGAGTTGCACCTGCGCCATGACGTGCGCGACCTCCAAGCCACCACCGACTTGTATGCGTCTGCCCTCCGGCCGGAATGCCACGACATACAAACCCGTTTTGAAGGCATTTTCACGGCCAAGGGTGAGAAAATCAAATACTTGCGCTTCCGGTTCGACAAATGAGGGGTGCCGTTCAACAAGACGCGCGCACTTATCACAATCTGCTTGCACCCCCGTCATCGCCTGTCTATCTTTCCGCGATATATTAAACCTCATGAAGATACGTTTCTTTGCCTTCGCTGTTTTGACTGGCTTGATCTTAGCCGGATGCGACTCCAAGCTGCCCGAGCGTCCGCGCGACCCCTGGGTGTTTCGCTCCGTGCTGGATAAGCAGCCACGAATGATCACGGCCACCTTGCACAAAGACCTGTTTGTGGCCTACGATGCGCGCAACGGTGGCTTATACAAAGCCTGGAAAGGCAAGGTGGTGCTGGAGGGTGCGGTGTACAACACCCAACACGGCCCACAACCAAGCACCGATGGCTACGCCTATTTTGAGCAACGGCTGGGAGAGTCTCCGTTTCGCATCATCCGCGCAGATCAGCCCGTGTCGCCCCTCGTGAAGTGGCAAGGCCATGCCTTTGTGAACGGCCAGGTAGTGTTCAAGTACAGCTTGCGCGATGAGCAGGGAAACATCATTGATGTGGAGGAAACCCCCGAGTATGTAAGCAAAGGCGGTAATCCGGGCTTGAAGCGCACGTTCAAGACGCGCTACATGCGCGAAGGTATCCGGTTACACTTGCTCACCGACTTGACCAACCTGGAGCAGGCGGACGACTATGCCACCAACGCTACCTACACCAAAACGGGCGAGGAAACCAATCCCTACGAAAATGGCAAGACAGTGACCATAAAAGGATACCTCGAGTTGCTGCCAAACGCCACCACCGAGCTGACCGTGTATTTCCATCCCGGCTTTGCACCGGTGAAAAAGAAAGAAGAAACCCCCGCGGACCTGCTCACGCAGGGCAGCAACCTGATCAACGGAAGCGACTGCAAGACATGCCACAACGAAAAAGTGAAAACCATTGGCCCCTCGTATGTAGAGGTGGCCAAAAAATATGACTTCACCGAAGGCAACGTGACCCTGCTGGTGGGCAAAGTGATCAATGGCGGAACGGGTGTGTGGGGCGAGGTGCCCATGACCGCCCATCCCGACCTGCGGGAAGAAGACGCCACCAAAATGGTACACTACATCCTGTCGCTGGATGGCGAAACCTTCCAAGCCAAGCCGTTACCCGGTGCGTTGTTCTTGAATCAATCCGCGGTAGCGCTTCAGCCACGCGATGCAAAAAGCAAGCCGGAGGCAGGCGAGCGCCCCGGGCTGGCGTATCACATCTACAAACACGAAACCTTTGACGGCTCCCAATACGACTTGCCAAAGGCGGCCAACCCCATGGCTTCCGGTGTGGCCCCCATGGTGCACCTGGACGACAGCTACATCCAATCGCTGCCTACCGAGTTTCGCGAAAATATGTATGCCGAGTTTGAGGGCTTCATCAATATTGAAACCGAAGGCAACTATGTTTTTCGCCTGGTCAGCGATGATGGCTCGCATCTGTACCTAGATGACAAAAAGTTGGTGGACAACGAAGGGTTTCACGGCCCGGAAGCCAAAGACGGGGAATTGATCTTGAAGAAAGGAAAACACAAAGTCAAAATCACCTACTGGCAAGGCAAAGGAGGCGCGGCCCTTTCATGGCAATGGGTAAAGCATGGCGATGAAGGGTTCAGCATTGTGCCGGCCGAACTGCTGTCGCATGACGGAGCCCAGGCAAAGCAGGTGGTTCCTTTTGTGGCCACCGCACAATTGAAGCGAAACGTGCCGGGCGACCAACGCGATGAGGCGGGGGTGCATCCGATGTTTGACCTGAAGCAGGCGCGCCCCGCCAACTTCAAGCCCATGGTGGGGGGCATGGACTTTATGTCCGATAGCAGCCTTGTGGTGTGCACATGGGATTCCATCGGCCCCGTCTATCGGCTGGAGGGCGTCACACGCAACAATCCCGAAGCCATCAAGGTCACACGCATCGCCTCCGGATTGGCAGAACCGCTGGGACTGAAAGTGGTGAACGACACGGTGTACGTCTTGCAAAAGCAGGAGCTTACGCGACTCATTGATACCGACAAAGACGGCATCATCGATGACTATCAGACCGTGTGCGATGGCTGGCGCGTGTCGGCCAATTTTCATGAGTTTGCGTTTGGCTTGGTATACAAAGACGGATACTTCTATGCGGCCCTGGCCACGGCCATCGAGCCGGGCGGTGCCAGCGCCAAACCTCAAATCCCCGACAGGGGTAAAGTGATCAAGATATCCAAGCAGGATGGATCATTTGAGTTCATCGCCCAAGGGCTTCGCACCCCCAACGGGGTGGGCATGGGTGTGGATAACGAAATATTTATTACGGACAATCAGGGCGACTGGCTGCCCTCCAGCAAAGTGGTGCACGTGCGCCCCGGTGCGTGGTTTGGCTCTCGGTCGGTCGATTTTGAAGGGACAGCCTCCCTCAACGAAGCCCTGCCCGTGGTGTGGCTGCCGCAAGATGAAATTGGCAACTCCCCCGGACAACCCACCTACATCAACGTGGGCGCCTACCAGGGTCAACAACTGCATGGCGAAGTGACGCATGGCGGCCTCAAGCGCGTGTTCACCGAAAAGGTAAACGGAGACTACCAGGGAGCGGTGTTCCGCTTTTCGCAAGGGCTTGAAGCAGGCGTGAATCGCGTGGTATGGGGGCCGGACGGAGCCCTGTACGTAGGCATGATTGGAAACCCCGGCAACTGGGGCCACGCGGGCGGCCTTTGGTACGGACTGCAAAAACTGGTACCCAACGGCAACACCGCCTTTGAAATGTTGGCCGTGCGCGCCAAAAGCAATGGCGTGGAAATTGAAATGACCGAACCGCTGGCCGAAGGCTATGGCAACCGGATAGAAGACTACGAAGTGCAGACTTGGTATTACCTGCCCACGGTAAACTATGGTGGCCCCAAAATGAATCAACGGCCGGTGGCCATCGCTTCGCTGAATATTTCGGACGACCGCAAGAAAATATTCCTGGAGCTCAAAGACCTGAAACCCAACCATGTCATCTACCTGCGGTTAAAAGGTGCCTTCATCAGCCAAACCAACAAAAGCCTGTGGACCACCGAAGCATGGTATACCATGAATCAGATACCGAAGGGCGAAAATGGTTTTGTGAGAAAGGTGACAAGCGCGCCCAACACCCTGACCGAAGCCGAAAAAAGGCAAGGCTGGCGGTTGCTTTTTGATGGCAAAACCACGGCCGGCTGGCGGAACTACCGAAGCGACAAGCTGGGCAGCGCCTGGAAGGCAAAGGAGGGAACGTTGTATTTTGATACCCAAACCAAGAAGGACGGCCGCGTGGTGGGCGGTGGCGATATCGTGACAAACGAAGCGTTTGAAAATTATGAATTGACGCTGGAGTGGAAGGTACAACCCAACGGCAACAGCGGCATTATCTTCAACGTGCTGGAAGACCCGAAGTACGACTTCGTGTGGCAAACAGGGCCCGAAATGCAGATACTGGACAATGCCGGTCATCCGGATGGACAGATTGACAAGCACCGGGCCGGAAATCTGTATGACCTGATCGAGGGCCCGTACGTCAGTGCCCATCCCGCAGGCCAGTGGAACCATGCCCGCATCCTCGTTGACAAAGGTCATTTGGAGCTTTGGCTCAACGGCCACAAACAAGTGGAGACCGAGATGTTTACCAACGAATGGAACACGATGATCAAAAACAGCAAGTTCAGAGACATGCCGGGCTTTGGCCAGGCGCGGACGGGGCGCATCGCACTGCAAGACCATGGCGATCAGGTGTCGTTTCGGAACATCAAGGTGAGAGCGATCAATTAACCGCAGAGGCACAGAGTCGCAGAGGTAGAGAAAATCTTCGCGTCTTTGCGTATCCGCGGTGAAAAAGAGAGAATATTAACCGCAGAGGCACAGAGTCGCGGAGGTAGAGAATATCTTCGCGTCTTTGCGTATCCGCGGTGAAAAAAAGAGAACATTAACCGCAGAGGCACAGAGTCGCGGAGGTAGAGAATATCTTCGCGTCTCCGCGGTGAAGGCAAGATATATATTAACCGCAGAGGCGCGGAGTCGCAGAGGTAGAGAAAATCTTCGCGCCTTCGCGTCTCCGCGGTGAAGAGAAAACAAATGACAACTGACGATTTAAACGACCTCTCCGGAATCATCTTGGATGCCTCTATCCGGGTGCACAAAGAGATGGGGCCGGGCCTATTGGAATCCGTATACCAACAGTGTCTTGTCAAAGAGTTTGCCCTGCGTGGCGTACACGTTCAAACCATGGTCGCAATCCCGTTGACATACCGCGGATTCACGTTGGACAAAGACTATGTGATTGATGTTTTGGTCGAGAATGAAGTGATTATTGAGTTAAAAGCAGTGGAATTCCTTTTGCCGGTACATGAAGCCCAGATCATCAGCTATTTGAAATTGGCCGACAAACGATTGGGCTGTTTGATTAATTTTAACGTGCCGCTACTAAAAGATGGGTTCAAACGATATGTCAATAAACTGTAACGACTTTCCATGTCCATAAAAAAGCGCTTCGTTCCCCTGGTCATCTTGTCGAGCTTGGCTTGGTGGTCGTGCTCGGACAACCAGCCTCGCATCCTCGTCTTTTCCAAGACGGCTGGATATCGGCATGCTTCCATCCAAGAAGGCAAGCGCGCACTCATGGCCCTGGGGCAAGCACATGGTTTTGGGGTGGACACGACCGAAAATGCCAATGCCTTTCAGGAATACAATCTTAAAAAGTACAAAGCCGTAGTGTTTTTGAGTACCACGGGCGATGTACTCACGCACTCACAACAAGCCGACATGGAGCGCTTTATCCAAGCCGGGGGAGGATTTGTCGGCATCCATGCCGCAGCCGATACCGAATACGGGTGGCCTTGGTATGGGCAACTGGTGGGTGGCTATTTCAAAAGCCATCCCCACCAGCAACAGGCGACCGCCAGACGCGTAAAGGCATTTGGTCAGGCGCAACTGCCGGACGCATGGCAGCGCTTCGATGAGTGGTACAACTACCGAAACCTGGCGCCCGATCTTAACATCCTCTACAACCTGGACGAAACCACCTACCAGGGTGGCGAGAACGGCAGCAACCACCCCATCGCCTGGTACCACGACTATGACGGGGGCCGCGCCTTCTACACAGGCATGGGCCACACCACCGAAAGTTTTGCCGATGAAGCCTTTCTGGCCCACCTGCTGGACGGCATCCGGTATGCGATGGGGGAGGGCCGGCTCGATTACCAGAAAGCCAAGTCGGGGCGGGTGCCCGAGGCAGACCGATTCACCAAGCAGGTCTTAGGGTATTATTTTGATGAACCCACCGAGATGACCATTCTGCCCGATGGGCGCATTCTGTTTTTGGAGCGAAAAGGAAATGTCAAACTCTACGACCCGGCAGCCGATTCCATCCGCATCATCAACCGATTTGACGTGTACAACACATTCGAAGACGGCATGATCGGACTAACCCATGATCCGGATTTTGCCAACAACGCCTATCTCTATATCTTCTACTCACACCCGACCCGGTCTGCCAATATCCTGTCGCGATTTGTGTTTGATGGAAACAAGATTGATCGGAGTTCGGAGAAAGAACTGCTCGAAGTGCCGGTACAACGTGAAACGTGTTGCCATACCGGTGGTTCGCTGGCCTTTGGCCCCGGGGGCAACTTGTTTATCTCCACGGGCGATAACACCTCGCCATTTGAATCCAATGGATATAGCCCCTCAGACGAGCGGAAGGGGCGCGCGCCTTTTGATGCCCAGAAGTCATCGAGCAACACCAATGATTTGCGCGGCAAAATCCTGCGTATCCATCCCGAACCCGATGGCACCTACACCATCCCGGAAGGAAACTTGTTTGCCAAGGGTGAGCCCAATACACGGCCTGAAATTTATGTGATGGGCACGCGCAATCCCTACCGGATTTCGGTGGACCCCCGCACGGGCTTTTTGTACTGGGGCGAGGTGGGGCCCGATGCCGGTGAGCCCGACTCCCTGCGCGGACCGCGCGGCTATGATGAGGTGAACCAGGCGCAACAAGCAGGGTTCTTTGGCTGGCCCTATTTTGTGGGAAACAATTTTGCCTATGGCGAGCACGACTTTCAAACCGGCAAGACCGGTGCCAGGCATGACCCGGCCAAGCCGATCAATAACTCGCCCAACAATACCGGCAAGAGGGAGTTGCCCCCCGCTCAGCCCGCCATGGTTTACTATCCCTATGCCCGGTCGCCAGAGTTTCCGTTGGTGCGTGAAGGCGGCCGCAATGCAATGGCTGGCCCCGTCTATTACAGCGAGAACTTCAAAGGCATTCCGACTGCCTTTCCTTCGTACCTGGATAGCAAGCCCATCATCTACGACTGGATGCGAAACTGGCTGATGCTCGTCACGCTCAATGACCAGGGTCAGTACGTATCCATGGAGCCGTTCTTGGAAGGCATGCCCTTCAACAACCTGATTGACATGGCCTTTGGCCCCGATGGCCAACTGTACACGCTGGAATACGGCACTGCCTGGTTCAAGCAAAACCGCGATGCACGCTTGTCGCGGATTGAATACAACGCGGGCAACCGCAAGCCACAGGCACGTCTTTCGGTCAATCGATCAAAAGGCAGCGTGCCGTTGACGGTGCGGTTTACCGCGCAGGGCACCTACGATCCTGAGGGTGATCCCTTGTCGTATCAGCTATCGGATGGGAAACAGTCATACACCTCACCGGACGGCACATTCTCCGTAACGTTTGACAAGCCCGGCATCTACCGCCCCGTGCTCACCGTCAAAGACAGCCAGGGCAATCCGGCCGAAGCCTACACCGAGATTTGGGCCGGCAATGAACCGCCCACCATTGACCTGGCGGTCGAGTGGGAGGGCGAAGAGATTTTGCCCAATACCCCCGTTCCCTACCGCGTGTCGGTTAATGATGTTGAAGACGCGGGCAAGATTGCCGATGGCGAAGTGATCATCACGTTCGACTACCTGGCCGAGGGCTATGACCTGACGCAAATTGCGCAAGGACACCAACGCCCCGAGCTGCCGGGCAAGGCATTGATCGCGCAAAGCGACTGTAAGTCGTGCCACCTGACGGATACCCGCTCGGCCGGCCCTTCGTACCGCGATATCGCCCAGCGATACAAGAACAAGCCCGATGCGCTGAACCTGCTGGCCGGGAAGATCATCAAAGGCGGGGCGGGCGTGTGGGGCGAAGTGCCCATGGCGGCCCATCCGCAAATCAAACAAGAAGAAGCGCTGCAAATGGTCGAGTACATTTTGTCGCTGGGCACGCAAAAGGAAGTGAAGCGCCTGCCGCGCGAAGGTGTGGTGAAAACCGGCAGCGCATCCAAAGGCATATACATCCTTACGGCCAGCTACGAGGACAAAGGTGCCCTGGGGCTGCCTTCGCTGCAAGCATCAAAAACACGCATCTTCAAAGTCAAATCGCCCAATCCCTAAATTCAATATCCCAAACCTCCATCGCCCATGAAACGCAGAGAGTTTATCCGAAACACGGCTCTGGCAGCCACAGCCGTCACGCTGTTTCCGTCCCTGGCCCCGCAGGCAAAACGCAACATCGGCCTGCAGCTTTATTCGCTGCGCGATGTCATCAACCAGGACGTAAAAGGCATCGTGCAACAAGTGGCCGCGTGGGGCTATCGGGAACTGGAAACGTATGGCTACAACGATGGCAACGTTTTTGGCATGGCGCCCAACGCCTTTAGCCGGCTCGCCAAAGACCATGGCATGAACGTGGTGAGCGGGCATTACCTGTTCGGAAAGGCCCCCTCCATGAAAGACATGAAAGGAACCATACTCAGCGGCTGGGAGCGGGCCGTAGCCGATGCCAAAGAGGCGGGGCAAAAGTACATGGTGGTGGCCTGGCTGGACGAGAGTGAACGAAAAACGCTGGATGACTATCGGTTTGTGTGCGAACACCTGAACAGGGCAGGGGAGGTGTGCAAGAAAAACGGCATCCGCCTGGCCTACCACAACCACGCCTTTGAGTTTGAGGTGCTCGAAGGCGCCACTCCCTACGATCTGATGCTGAAAGAGTGCCAACCCAACCTGGTGGCGTTCGAAATGGACTTGTACTGGGTGGTGGCGGCCAACCAAAATCCGTTCACGTATTTCATCAACCACCCCGGCCGTTTCGAGCAGTGGCACGTAAAAGACATGGACAAAGCAGACCGCACGCGCAATGCCGATGTGGGCACGGGCCAACTGGACTTCGGCAAGTTGTTTGCCCAAGCCAAACAAGCCGGCATGAAACACTTTTACATCGAACAGGAAACCTATCCCATCGACTCAAAAACAAGCGTTAAAAACAGCATCGCCAACCTGAAGAAGATCATAGCCGGTGGCTAAGCGTTTCCCGGGCGTGTTCGAATTCATCGCTGCTCAAATCCGTATGATCATCTCCCGGCCGGCCTGCTCGCGGCATACCTGGTTGTTTTTGTTTTTCCTCCTGGTCGCAGCAAGCCCTGTCGGGGCGCAGGTGGAGCAGACCGTGCGCGGCCGCGTCACCCAAGCCGCGGGCCAGTCGTTGGCCGGGGCCTCGGTGCAACTTGAAAATCAAACCGGCCGCTTCACCACCGTCACCGACTCGCTCGGCCAGTTTGCCATCAAAGCGCCCGCCAGCCGCTATGTGCTGCGCGTCACGTTTGTCGGCTTTCTGCCGCACGAAGAAGAGCTGCTCGTGTCGGCCGGCAAAGCTGCGGTAGTCGCCATAGCTTTGGCAGAGTCGACCACCTCGCTGGAAGGCGTGGAAGTCATCGCCCAGCCCACGTTCAGCGGCAGCGGCCGCATCTCGATCCCCATTGAAAAGGCCCTGCGCCTGCCGGCCAGCTACTTCGACCCGCTGCGGGCGGCCATCTCGCACCCGGGCATCGTCCAAGCCAGCGACCAAGCCAATTCCCTGATCATCCGCGGGGCGTCACCCACCGGCATCCTTTGGCGCCTCAATGGCCTCGACATCCTCAACCCCAACCACCTGGCCAATGCCGGCACACTCAGCGACAAGCCCGTAAGCAGTGGGGGCGGTGTAAACATGCTGAGCGCCCAGATGCTGGACAACACCCAATTGATCGTGTCGGCCGCGCCCGCCTCCTATGGCAACTATGCCGCAGGCGTGATGGACATGCAACTGCGCGAAGGCAACCGCTACGCCCACGAGTTCACGCTGCAGGCCAGCCTGTTGGGCATCGATGCGGCAGCCGAGGGGCCCCTGTCCAAAACGGAAAACAGCGCCTACCTCGTCAACTACCGCTACTCCACCATCGGCTTGCTTTCGCAGATGGGGGTGCCGCTGGGCGATGAGCAAATCAACTTCCAGGACCTCTCCTTCCAATTGTCGTGGCGCGGAGCCAAAAGCCAGACACAGTTTTTTGGCGTGGGCGGCACCAGCCGCAACGTGTTTGAAGCCAAGGCCGTGGGCGACCGCGAAGTGGAGAAAGATGCCTTTGACATCCGCTACACGCAACGCGGGCTGACCAGCGGTCTGTTGCACACGCGCCACGGGGCCACCACCGTGTGGACGATGGGCGCGGCCCTCAGCACCAAAGATCAGGAGCGCGCGGCACGGGCGCGCGATCCGTTTGCCTTTGGCGTAAACGAAGACGAATTCCAGGCCCGTGAACACTTGCTCTCCGGCACGGTGACCGCGCAAACCCGGCTGTCGAAGCGATGGACGACCTCCTACGGTACCATGCTGTCGTGGCATCTGTGGCAACAGCAAACCATGGCCGCGGACGCCACGGCCGTAACGGAGCGCGACTTCACGGTCCGTCAGTCCCTGTATCAACCGTGGGTGTCCGCCACGGTGGCGCTCCCCGGTGGGCTGGCCCTGGAAGCCGGTGCCCGCGCCCATATTTCCAGCCGCGCGCAAGCCGGGGCCGTCACGCGCTTCGATCCGCGTGCGCAGGCAACCTGGCAGAGGGGCCGCGGAACATGGGCCTTGTCCACCGCCCTCAACTCCCAATCGCAGCCACTGACCGTGCAGGCCGACAACCCCGGGCTGACCCCCGCCCGCGCCTGGCATACCAACCTGTCGTACACACACGCGTGGGCCACGCGCTGGCGATGGACCAACCAAGTGTACAACCATCGCTTTGCAGACGTGGCCGCCCGCGCAGGCACCAATATTTCGCTGTTCAACCAGTTTGATGAGCCCACGACCGCAGGCCTCACCAACACATCCGAAGGAAACGTGACCGGCTGGGAGACGCTGGCCGAAAAGCGTTTTGACAACCAGCTGTATGTGATGGTGGGCGGCTCGTGGTACCGCTCGCGCTACCGCGTAGGCGAGGGGGCCTGGCGCAGGTCGCGTTTTGATGGCGGCTACACGGCCAATGTCAGCGCGGGCAAGGAGTGGGTGCGCAAAAAGGACAAAACCATTGGCGTGCATGTGCGCGGCTTGGCGCTGGGAGGGCAGCGCACCACACCCGTAGTGCTTGACGGCAGCGGCCGGCCGCAATCGGACGACTCCAATGCCTTCGCCCAGCGGCTGGGCGACTACCTGCGCATGGACGCGCGGGTGGTGTGGCGCAAGAACAAGCCCGGCTACACACGGTCGCTCTCGCTCGACATCCAAAACGTGCTCAACATCCAAAACGATGGGTTCCAGTATTACGACCGCCTCCAGCAGCGGGTGCTCATCCAAAAGCAACTGGGCATCATCCCGATCCTGGCGTACCGGGTCGATTTTTGAAGCGGCCATCACCTCAAAAAAAACAGGCGCGCGATCTGCCTAGCGGCATCGGGTCTTATCCCGTTCTACCCCATACGCCAGATATTTACCGGCTGGCAGCGGGTTATTCCCGCCAAATGACTACCTTGCACGCGTTACGCAGTAACCGATCGGTTTCCCCCTCTCGCTTTTCTTCATTTTTTCCCGCTACCGGATTGATTTGAGATTGCATGAACGGTTTTACCCGTTGTTTGCTGGGCAACCAGTACCGCACGTTTTTATTTTTAATTTTTTACACAATGCAAGGAACAGTTAAGTTTTTCAATGAAGCCAAAGGTTTTGGATTTATCACACCCTCCCACTCGAAGACGGATATTTTTGTTCATGTTTCGGGGCTTGTCGATGAGATTCGCGAGAACGATGAAGTCGCCTATGAAGAGGAAGCCGGCCGGAAGGGAATGAATGCCGTGAAGGTAACCCGCATCATGGAGTAGGAGAGCGTGCTCCCCACATTGAAAAATCGACCCTGACCGGTCGATTTTTTTTTGCCGCCAGCGGTGCGGCACACCCGCCATTGGCAAGCCGATGTCTTTCGGTTTCTTTGCCTAACTAATCGGCACTTGCCGCGTAATTAAATTCCGTTAGGTATCTCTCTGCCTGGTCGAAGTAGTCCCTGTTCGCTGCAATGAATGGTAATGGAATGCCATTATCTGTTTCGGAATGGGAGATTTCTTTGGTTATCAAATTATAGAACTGTGGATCAGTCCCGATGGCTATCGGGATTAGCAAGGAAATAGTT